>JAREIX010000311.1 GCA_029286945.1 Thauera sp.
CGGCCTGCCGGTGGTCATCGGCGGCACCGAGAAGATGTCGAAGTCGAAGAACAACGGCGTCGACCCGCAGTCGCTGGTGGACCAGTACGGCGCCGACACTGCACGCCTGTTCATGATGTTCGCCGCCCCGCCCGACCAGCAGCTCGAGTGGTCCGACTCCGGCGTCGAGGGCGCCTCGCGCTTCCTGCGCCGGGTGTGGAACTACGGCCACGCCTTCTCCACCGGGACGCGCGCCGCGCTGCCCGCCGAGCGCCGCCTCGCCGCCAACGCGCTGCCCGCCGCGGCGGCCGACGTGCGGCGCGAGATCCACACCCATCTCAAGCAGGCGGGCTACGACTTCGGCAAGCACCAGTTCAACACCGTGGTGTCGGCGGCGATGAAGATCCTCAACGCGCTCGAGAAGGCGCACAAGGATCTGGCCGGCGCCGAGCCGGCCGCGCACGCCGAGGTCGCCGAGGAAGGCTTCTCGATCCTGCTGCGCCTGCTGTCGCCGATCACCCCGCACATCTGCCACGCGTTGTGGCAGGACTGCGGCTTCGGCCGCGACATCCTGGTGGCGAACTGGCCGGAGGTCGCCGAGGACGCGCTCAAGCAGGACGAGATCGAGCTGATGGTGCAGGTCAACGGCAAGCTGCGCGGCTCGATCAAGGTCGCCGCCGACGCCGCGAAGGCCGACATCGAGGCGCTGGCGCTCGCTTCCGAGGCGGCGCAGAAGTTCATGGAAGGCAGGCCGGCAAAGAAGGTCGTCGTCGTGCCGGGCCGCCTGGTCAACATCGTCGCCTGAGGAGGCCGCGCATGTCCCTCCGCAACCCGATGATCGAGGCCGGCCGCAGCGGCCCGGACACTGAGCGCAGCCACCGGCCTGCGGCCCGCCACCGGCCGCAGGCGGACGGCCCGGCGGCGGACGTGCCCGCCGCGTCCGTGCGCCGCCGGCTGCTGCTCGTCGGCGGCGGGCTCGCCGCACTGCTGGTGTCGGGCTGCGGTTTCCGCCTGCGCGGGCCGCAGGCCCTCGACTTCGCCACGGTGCACCTCAACATCCCGCCCGAAACCGAGCTCGGCGCGCAGCTCCGCCGCCTCATCGCCACCAGCGGCACCACCACGGTGGTGGAGGACGCCGGGCAGGCCGAGGCGCGCCTGCAGATCCTCGGCAACGACCGTGGCCGCGAGATCCTCAGCCTCACCGGCGCCGGCAAGGTGCGCGAATACCAGCTCACCCAGACCCTGCGCTTCCAGCTGCTGGACAAGGCCGGCGCCGCGCTGATCCCGCCCACCAGCCTGGCAGCGCGGCGCGAATACACCTTCGACGACTCGCAGGTGCTCGGCAAGGAGCAGGAAGAGGCCCTGCTCTACCGCGACATGCAGGCCGACCTGGTGCAGCAGATGATGCGCCGCCTGGCGGCGGCGCGCCGCGCCGGCTGACGCCCGCGCCAAGGCGCGCCACCACCGGGCGCCTGCGCAGGGCATGACGCCCATGCCCGAGCGCGTGACGCTCGCCCGCTCCCCCTCGTCCCGCCGACCCCGATGAACCTGCGCCCCGACCAGCTCGCCGCCCAGCTCGAGCGCCCGCTCGCACCCCTCTGGCTGCTGCACGGCAACGAGCCGCTGCTGGTGCTCGAGGCCGCCGACGCGCTGCGCGCCGCCGCCCGCCGCCAGGGCTACGAGGAACGCGAGACCCTGGTCGTCGGCCAGGGCTTCAAGTGGGATGCGCTGACGCTGGCCGCCGGCAACATGTCGCTGTTCGGCGGCGCCAAGCTGATCGATCTGCGCATCCCCACCGGCAAGCCGGGGCGCGACGGCGGCGATGCGCTGCAGCGCTACATCACCGCCCTGCCGGCGCAGACCCTGACCCTGATCACCCTACCCGAGGTCGACTGGCAGACGCGCAAGACCGGCTGGTTCAAGGCCCTGGCGGACGCGGCCACGACGCTGGAGCTGAACGCGCCCGAGCGCGAGCGCCTGCCGGAGTGGGTCGGCCGTCGTCTCGCGGCGCAGAAGCAGTCCGCCCCGCCCGAGGCGCTGGCCTTCATCGCCGACCATGTCGAGGGCAACCTGCTCGCCGCCCACCAGGAGATCCTCAAGCTCGGCCTGCTGCACCCCGAGGGCGCACTGACGCTCGAGCAGGTGCAGGACGCGGTGCTCAACGTCGCCCGCTACGACATCGACAAGCTGCGCCAGGCCGTGGTCGAGGGCGATCCGGCGCGCTGCGCCCGCCTGCTCGACGGTCTGCGCGGCGAAGGCGCCGCACCGCCGCTGGTGCTGTGGGCGCTCGCCAACGAGGCGCGCAGCCTGGCCACGCTATGCGCCGGGCGCGACGCCGGCCAGCCGCTGCCGGCGCTGTTCAAGGCCGAACGCATCTTCGAGCCGCGCCGCCAGCAGGCCGTCGGCCGCGCCCTCGCCCGCCTCACCCAGGGCAGCCTGCGCGCCGCGCTGCTGCACGCCGCGCGCATCGACCGCATGATCAAGGGCCTGGCGCCCGGCGACGTGTGGGACGAGTTCCTGCAGCTCGCGCTGCGCCTGGCTCGCCGGCCCTGAGGCCACGGCCTGCGCGGCAATCAAGCCGCAGCCTCCACTGCAATTCCGCCGCGGCCGCGATCGCAAATTCGACCGCGGCTTCAGCCGCAGCTCGGCTTCTGATCCTGGACGCCGAGCTTGTGCAGGATGTTCACCAGCGGGCACAGGCCGGTGAAGGCGCTCTGGAACAGGTTGAGGCCGACGAAGCCGGTCACCCACAGGAAGTGCTTGCTGACGAAGAGCGGCGAGGCCTCGACGCCGAGCGCGAGCGAGATCAGCACGAAAGCGCCGGCGAAGGCGCGGACGTAGTCATCCTAAGAACCTCAGTTGATGAGGTGCAGCGCGTCCGAAACGCTGGCAGGCTACGGGTTTGGCGTTGATCGAGGAAGTCACCCGATGGGTGAGTCG
>JAREIX010000312.1 GCA_029286945.1 Thauera sp.
CTGGGGCCGCAAGGAAATCCGCATCGCCGAGACCGAGATGCCCGGCCTGATGGCGATCCGCGAGGAATACGCCGCCAGCCAGCCCCTGAAGGGCGCGCGCATCACCGGCTCGCTGCACATGACGATCCAGACCGCGGTGCTGATCGAGACGCTGACCGCGCTCGGCGCCCAGGTGCGCTGGGCCTCGTGCAACATCTTCTCGACCCAGGACCACGCCGCCGCCGCGATCGCCGCCGAGGGCATCCCGGTGTTCGCGGTCAAGGGCGAATCGCTGAAGGACTACTGGGACTACACCCACCGCATCTTCGAATGGGCGGATGGGGGGTACTCGAACATGATCCTCGACGACGGCGGCGACGCCACGCTGCTGCTGCACCTGGGTGCGCGCGCCGAGACGGATCTGTCCGTGCTCGCCAAGCCGGGCTCGGAAGAGGAGACCATCCTCTTCGCCGCGATCAAGGCCAAGCTGGCGCAGGACCCGAGCTGGTACTCCACCCGCCTGGCGCAGGTGCGGGGCGTGACCGAGGAGACCACCACCGGCGTGCATCGCCTGTACCAGATGCACGCGCGGGGCGAGCTCAAGTTCCCGGCGATCAACGTCAATGATTCGGTAACCAAGTCCAAGTTCGACAACCTGTACGGCTGCCGCGAGTCGCTGGTCGACGGCATCAAGCGCGCCACCGACGTGATGATCGCCGGCAAGGTCGCGCTGGTGTGCGGCTATGGCGACGTCGGCAAGGGCTCGGCGCAGGCCCTGCGCGCGCTGTCGGCCCAGGTCTGGGTGACCGAAGTGGACCCGATCTGCGCGCTGCAGGCGGCGATGGAAGGCTATCGCGTGGTGACCATGGAGTACGCCGCCGACAAGGCCGACATCTTCGTCACCGCCACCGGCAACTACCACGTGATCACCCACGACCACATGGCGAAGATGAAGGACCAGGCCATCGTGTGCAACATCGGCCACTTCGACAACGAGATCGACGTCGCCAGCATCGAGGGCTACCAGTGGGAGGAGATCAAGCCGCAGGTCGATCACGTGATCTTCCCGGACGGCAAGCGGATCATCCTGCTCGCCAAGGGCCGCCTGGTGAACCTCGGCTGCGCCACCGGCCACCCGAGCTACGTGATGTCGAGCTCCTTCGCCAACCAGACCATCGCGCAGATCGAGCTGTACACCCGTACGGCCGACTACCCGGTGGGCGTGTACACCCTGCCCAAGCACCTCGACGAGAAGGTCGCCCGCCTGCAGCTGAAGAAGCTCAACGTCCAGCTCACCGAGCTGACCGACGCGCAGGCGGCCTACATCGGCGTGCCCAAGCAAGGTCCGTACAAGACCGACTCGTACCGCTACTGATCGACGCCGGACGCCGCCCCGATGAGCATGAATTCCTTCCATGCCCGCCAGGGGCGGCCTCGCCACGCGATCGAGCACCGCAAACCCATCGACCGCCACGGCCTGCTGCGCGTCGACCAGCTGCTGGTGGCGCAGGGGCTGGCCGCCTCGCGTACCGCCGCGCGGGCGCTGGTGGAGGCTGGGCGGGTCAGCCTGGACGGCCAGCCGGTCACCAAGCCGGCGCTCGAGCTGCCGCCGGATGCGCGGCTGACGGTAAGCGCCGACGCCAGCGACCGCTTCGTCTCGCGCGGCGCGCTCAAGCTCGAGGGGGCGCTGGCGCGCAGCGGGCTGGACGTACGCGGCGGGGTCTGCCTCGACATCGGCCAATCCACCGGCGGCTTCACCGACTGCCTGCTGCAGGCCGGCGCGGCGAAGGTCGTCGGCGTGGAGGTCGGCCACGACCAGCTCCATCCGCGCCTGCGCCACGACCCGCGCTGCGTCACG
The DNA here is from genome assembly GCA_029286945.1 of Thauera sp. GTDB lineage: Bacteria > Pseudomonadota > Gammaproteobacteria > Burkholderiales > Rhodocyclaceae > Thauera. The sequence goes on from JAREIX010000312.1 coordinate 1,838, forward strand.
TTCGAGGGCGTGAACGCGCGCCAGCTCGACGCCGCAGCGCTCGGCGCGCACCGCCCGCCGCACGGCTTCGACCTGCTGGTGTGCGACGCCAGCTTCATCTCGCTCGCCCTCCTGCTGCCGCAGTGGGCGACGCTGCTGGCGCCCGCCGGCCATGTGCTGGCGCTGGTCAAGCCGCAGTTCGAGGTCGGCCCGCAGGGCCTGGGCAAGGGCGGCATCGTGCGTGACACCGCCCTGTATGCGGGCGTCGAGGCCCGGCTGCGCGCGGCGGCCCGCGAGGCCGGGCTGCTCATCCTCGACTGGTTCGACTCGCCGATCACCGGCGGCGACGGCAACCGAGAATTCTTCTTCCACGCCATCCGCGCGCCGGGTGGCCGCACCGAACCGGACACACCATGAGCACCGAAATCTCGATCGAGTTCTTCCCGCCCAACACCGCCGAGGGCGCCGACAAGCTGCGCCTCACCCGCGACCGGCTCGCCGCGCTCAAGCCCGCCTTCTTCTCGGTGACCTACGGCGCCGGCGGCTCCACCCGCGAGCGCACCTTCTCCACCGTCAAGGAGATCGCCGCAGCCGGCTTCGAGGCCGCACCGCACCTGTCCTGCATCGGCTCCACCCGCGCCAGCATCCGCGAGATCCTGCAGGAATACGCCGCCGCCGGCATCCGCCGCATCGTCGCGCTGCGCGGCGACCTGCCCTCGGGCGCCGGCGCCGCGGGCGAGTTCCGCTACGCCAACGAGCTGGTGGAATTCATCCGCGCCGAGACCGGCGACCGCTTCCACATCGAGGTCGCCGCCTACCCCGAGTGGCACCCGCAGGCAAAGACCCCGAAGGACGACCTGCTCGCCTTCAAGCGCAAGATCGACGCCGGCGCCAACTCGGCGATCACGCAGTACTTCTACAACCTCGACGCCTACCTCAACTTCGTCGACGCGGCGGGCAAGCTCGGCGTCAAGGTCCCGGTAGTGCCGGGCATCATGCCGATCGGCAGCTTCAGCAAGCTGGCGCGCTTCTCGGATGCCTGCGGCGCCGAGATCCCGCGCTGGATGCGCAAGACCTTCGAGAGCTAC
>JAREIX010000071.1 GCA_029286945.1 Thauera sp.
TTCGACTCACCCATCGGGTGACTTCCTCGATCAACGCCAAACCCGTAGCCTGCCAGCGTTTCGGACGCGCTGCACCTCATCAACTGAGGTTCTTAGGTTTATGCGGGATCGGACGCGGCCTCTAGCACGCTTGCCGCGTCCGCCCGTGGTGGTGGCGCCTGCGCAGTGCAGGCGGGGTGCTGCGTCAGTTTGCTGCCTTGTCCTCCAGCCTGAGGTCGACCATCAGCTCGTTTGCGAGCGCCTCGAGCTCCGCCTTCAGGCTGGCGGGCCGGACGGATGCGGGAAGCTGGGCTTCGACGCTTGCGCGGAACAACGGCTCGCCGCTGAAGGAAGCGTTTTCGCACGCGCTCTCGAGCCGGCTGATGCTGGCACCATGGCGCGCCAGGGCGGCCGAGATCTCGCGCACGATGCCGGGGCGGTCGTGCCCCACCAGTTCGATTTTCGCGACCACCGGCGAGCTGGCCACCGGTGCCGCCGCGCCGCGCTCGACCGTCAGGCGCAGGCCCTCCGTTTCGAGCTCGCGCAGCGCGGCTTCGAGCTTGCCGACATCGGATTCGGCGACTTCCAGCCGCACGATGCCGGCGAAATGCCCGGCGAGCTGCGCCATGCTGCTCTCCAGCCAGTTCGCCCCGGCCGCGGCGGCTCGCGCCGCCAGTACGTTGACGAGGCCCGGACGGTCGGCGCCGATCAGGGTGACGATGAGGGATGCTTTCATGTCGATGGCTCCTTACGCCTGTTCGTAGTCGGACATCGGCGGGCAGGCGCACACCAGGTTGCGATCGCCATACACGTTGTCCACCCGGCCCACCGGCGACCAGTACTTGTTGGCGCGCAGGCTGGCGAGCGGATACACCGCTTCCTCGCGGCTGTACGGATGCGTCCACTCGCCGGCGATCGCTTCCGCGGTGTGCGGGGCGTTGACCAGCGGGTTGTCCTGGGCATCGAACTCGCCGCTGCCGACCTTGGCGATTTCCTCGCGGATCGCGATCATCGCGTCGCAGAAGCGGTCCAGCTCTTCCTTGGACTCGCTCTCGGTCGGCTCGATCATCAGCGTGCCCGGCACCGGGAAGGACATCGTCGGCGCATGGAAGCCGAAGTCGATCAGGCGCTTGGCGACGTCATCGACCGTGACGCCGGTGCTGTCCTTGAGCGGGCGCAGGTCGATGATGCACTCGTGCGCGACCATGCCGTTCTCGCCGCGGTACAGCACCGGGTAGTGCGGATCGAGGCGCTTGGCGATGTAGTTGGCGTTGAGGATCGCCATCACCGTCGCGTTGCGCAGCCCTTGGGCGCCCATCAGCGTGATGTAGGTCCAGGTGATCGGCAGGATGCTGGCGCTGCCGTAGGGGGCGGCCGACACCGCGCCGATGCCCTTCAGGCCGCCCGAGGCGTGCCCCGGCAGGAAGGGCGCGAGGTGCGACCTGACGCCGATCGGGCCGACGCCCGGTCCGCCGCCGCCGTGCGGGATGCAGAAGGTCTTGTGCAGGTTCAGGTGCGACACGTCGCCGCCGAACTTGCCCGGGCCGCACAGGCCGACCATCGCGTTCATGTTGGCGCCGTCGATGTACACCTGGCCGCCGTGGGCATGCACGATCTCGGTGATCTCGCGCACCGCCGTCTCGAACACACCGTGCGTCGAGGGATAGGTGATCATGATCGCGGCAAGCTTGTCGCTATGCTGCTCGGCCTTGGCCTTGAGGTCGGCCACATCGACGTTGCCGTTCTCGTCGCATGCGACGACGACCACGCGCATGCCGGCCATGTTGGCCGTCGCGGGGTTGGTGCCGTGGGCGGAGCTCGGGATCAGGCACACGTCGCGGTGACCTTCGCCGCGACTCGCGTGGTAGGCGCGGATCGCCAGCAGGCCAGCGTATTCGCCCTGCGAACCGGCGTTGGGCTGCAGCGACACGGCGTCGTAGCCGGTGCAGGCGCACAGCATCTGCTCGAGCTCGGCGGTCAGCTGTGCGTAACCCTGGGCCTGGTCGGCCGGGGCAAACGGGTGCATGCTGCCGAACTCGCGCCAGGTCACCGGGATCATCTCGGTCGTGGCGTTGAGCTTCATCGTGCACGAACCGAGCGGGATCATCGTGCGGTCGAGCGCGAGGTCCTTGTCGGCGAGCCCGCGCAGGTAGCGCAGCATCTTCGTCTCGGACTGGTAGGCGCTGAACACGGGGTGCGTCATGAAGGCCGAGCTGCGCAGCTGGCCGGCCGGCAGGGCTTCGGGCGCGAGGTTCTCGACCTCGGCGAAGTCTGGCAACTGAGCGGGGACTGCCGCGCCGTTGGCGAAGACCGCCCACAGCGCTTCGACGTCGGCACGGGTCGTGGTTTCGTCGAGCGAGATGCCGACGGTTGTGCCATCGATCTCGCGCAGGTTCATTTCGCGTGCATGCGCGGCAGCATGCACGGCAGCGGCGTCGGCGACGCGCACTGAAATGGTGTCGAAGAAGGTGTTCGTCAGCACTTCGGCGCCGACGCGGCGCAGGCCGGCAGCCAGGGTGGCGGTCAGGCGATGCACGCGGCGAGCGATGGTCGTCAGCCCCTTCGGGCCGTGGTAGCACGCGTACAGGCTCGCCATCACCGCCAGCAGCACCTGCGCGGTGCAGATGTTGGAGGTGGCCTTCTCGCGGCGGATGTGCTGTTCGCGGGTCTGCATCGCGAGGCGGTAGGCCTTCTTGCCGTGGCTGTCGATCGACACGCCGACGACACGGCCCGGCATCACGCGCTTGTGCGCGTCGAGCGTGGCGAAGTAGGCGGCGTGCGGGCCGCCGAAGCCGAGCGGGATGCCGAAGCGCTGCGTCGTGCCGATCGCAACGTCGGCACCGAGCTCGCCCGGCGATTTGAGCAGGGTCAGCGCGAGCAGGTCGGCCGCGACGACCACCAGCGCCTTCTTGGCGTGGGCGACGGCGACGATGGCGGCGTAATCGACCACCTCGCCGGTGCTGGCCGGATACTGCAGCAGCACGCCGAAGAACTCATGCTGGTCGAGCTCGGTCGCGGGGTTGCCGACGATCACCTCGAAGCCCAGCGGTTCGGCGCGGGTGCGCACGACTTCGATGGTCTGCGGATGGCAGTCGCTCGAGACGAAGAAAACCTTGGCCGGGTTCTTCGACAGGCGCTGGCAGAAGGTCATCGCCTCGGCCGCCGCGGTCGCCTCGTCGAGCAGAGAGGCGTTGGCGATCTCCATGCCGGTCAGGTCGGTGATCATGGTCTGGAAGTTCAGCAGCGCTTCCAGGCGACCCTGCGAGATCTCCGGCTGGTACGGCGTGTAGGCGGTGTACCAGGCCGGGTTCTCGAGCACGTTGCGCAGCACGACGGGCGGCGTGTAGGTGTCGTAGTAGCCCGTGCCGATGAAGGAACGGAACACCCGGTTCTTCCCCGCGATCTCGCGCAGCATTGCCAGGGCTTCGGCTTCGCTGCGGCCCTCGGGGAGGGAGAGCGGCGAGGGCGACAGGATGGAGGCCGGGATCACCTTGTCGATGAGCTGGTCGAGCGAATCGAGCCCGAGCGCGGCGAGCATCGCCTGCGTCTCGGCGACATCCGGGCCGACGTGACGGCCGACGAAATCATCGCGCTGCTCGAGCTGCGCGAGCGGCGCGGGGAAGCGGGTATCGTTCATGTTCATGGCTGAGGCTGTGTCCGTTGGGGTCGGGGGGTCGATCAGGCGGTCAGCTTGTCGTAGGCGGCCTGGTCGAGCAGGCCGTCGAGCGCGGACACGTCGTCGAGGCGGATGCGGATGAACCAGCCCTCGCCCAGCGGATCCTCATTGACCGTCGCAGGCGCTTCGGCGAGCTTGCCGTTCACTTCGAGGATGGTGCCGGCCAGCGGCATCTTCAGTTCGCCGGCGGCCTTCACCGATTCGATGACGGCGGCTTCGTCGCCCGCGCCGAAGCTCGCGCCGACGTCCGGCAGCTGCACGAAAACGATGTCGCCCAGCGCGTTCTGCGCGTAGTCGGTAATGCCGACTGTCGCGACGTCGCCGTCGACGCGCAGCCACTCGTGGTCTTCGGTAAATTTCATGGTGCTCATGTTGTCTCCTTGATGCGTGTCGGTTGCGGCAATGCCGAGAAATTGCGATACAGGAGGCATCGTAGCCGCGCGTTGACATTTGTGGATTTGATCGTTGAAATGAAATCATTTACGCCGCAAATGGAATGGCGATGATCAACATCCCTACCGAGTTACTACGCACCTTCGTGAAAGCCGTCGATCTGGGCAGCTTCACACGTGCCGGCGACGCCGTCGGGCGCACCCAGTCCGCGGTGAGCCTGCAGCTCCGCCGGCTGGAAGATCTGCTCGGCGCCGAGCTCTTCGTGCGCGGAAGCCATCGCGTGAAGCTCACCGACGAGGGCAACACACTCATCGAGTACGCGCGGCGCATGCTCGCGCTGAACGACGAAGCAGTCAGCAGCCTGCGCCGGCCGAAGGTCGCCGGCAGTGTGCGGCTGGGTGCCCCGCACGAATACACGGCCTCCCTGCTGCCGGTGATCCTCGGAAAGTTCGCGCAGGCCCATCCGGGCGTGATGCTCGAAGTCACCTGCGACCTCAGCAAGAACCTGCTGGCGCGCCAGGAGAAGGGCGAGTTCGACCTCGTCATCGCGCTGCACGACGACCCGGCCGCAAGCGGCGGCACCAAGGTATTGACCGAGCCTCTGGTGTGGATCACCAGCCAGGATCATGCGCGCCATGAGCAACGCCCGTTGTCGCTGGTCGTGGCGCCCTCCCCCTGCATCTACCGCAACCGCGTGCTGCAGACGCTCAGCCGCCGCAACCTGCCGTGGCGCGTGGCCTACACGAGCTCGAGCTACAGCGGCATCATCGCAGCGGTACGCGCCGGGCTGGGGGTTACGCTCCTCGCCGCCAGCACAGTGCCCGAGGGCGTGCGCGCGCTGGAGGAGCGCGACGGCTTTCCCGCGATGGGGGAACTGGACGTGCGCCTGCACATGCGCCAGGAAAGCGCGACGGAGGCGACACGCTGCCTCGCGGACTACATCGCTACTAGCTTCGCTTAGCGGCTCGATTTACAGCAAGGCCCGCTCCGGCGTCGCATCCGGAGTCGGGCCGCTGCCTTCGAATCAGCTATTTCGCGAAGGCCCAATCGCGCAGGAACAGGGCGATCTGCGGAAAGTAGATCAGTCCGATCGACACCGCCATCTTGATGAAGAAGAACGGCGGGGTGCCGCGCACGCAGTCGATGTACGGACGGCGGAACACGGCAACGGCGGTGAAGATGTCGCAGCCGAAGGGTGGCGTCGCCGCACCGATTGCCACCTGCATCGTGATGACGACGCCCACCAGCACCGGGTCGAGTCCGGCCGCATGCACCAGCGGCATGAAGATCGGAATCAGGATCAGCATCACGACGATCGAATCGACGAACATGCAACCGACGAAGAACGCAATCGTGATCGCGTACAGCACCCCGACCGGACCCATCTGGTCCAAGCCGAGCGATGCGATGAGCGCCTGGGGCACCTGGGCGTAGGACAGCAACCACGAAAAGGCCGCGCCAGCGCCGACCAGCACGAACACTACCGAGGTCACGAGGCCCGTCGACAGCGCGATGTCGTAAAGGTCGCGCAGGCGGATCGAGCGGAACACGACGACCTCCAGGATCACCGCGTAGATCGCGCACACCGCGGCCGCCTCGGTCGGGCTGAACACGCCGCCGTAGATGCCGCCCACCACGATCAGCGGAAATCCAGCCGGCCACGCGGCCCGACGCGTCGCCCGCCAGCGTTCGCGCCAGGTGGCCCGGGTTTCCGTCGGAATGTCATGCCGCGTGGCGTACCACACGCTATAGAGCGAAAACAGCAGCATCACGACAAGGCCCGGCCCGATGCCCGCGATGAAGAGTTGCGCGACCGAGGTACCGGACAACACGCCGTAGATGATCATGCCGATCGACGGGGGGATCAGGTAGGCGAGATCGGCACCATTGATGACCAACCCGATGGTGAAGTGATCGCTGTAGCCGGCCTTGAGCATCTTCGCACGCATCGGCCCACCGATCGCGACGACCGTCGCCTGCGTCGAACCGGACACTGCGCCGAACATGCCGCACGCGGCCGTTGCGGACACCGCGAGTCCGCCGCGCAGGTGGCCGAAGAAGCGCATCACGACATCGAGCAGACGGTCGGCCGAATGGCCGCGCGTGATCACGTCGGCCGCGAACATGAACATCGGAACCGCGACCAGCGAGGCCGGCTTCACGCCACCTATCATCTGCTGCACGAGTTGCTGCGGATTGACGTCGGGAAAATAGAGCTGAAGGCCGAGCAGGGTCGAGCCGATCAGCGTGATCATCATCGGGAACCCCGCCACCAGCAGGATTACCATGGCGCCGAGCATGACAACGGGCATGATCTTGTCTCCTTTGCCAAGGCTCAATGCTGGGGCGTGGGCATCGACGCGACGGGATCCCCGCCTGCATCATGATCGCGGTCATGCCGCAACACATGCGCAAGCTCGGGATCCTCGTACTCGTCGACGGCGCTGAAAGACGCGAATACCCGCGGATCGTGCAGGTCGAGATTGCGTAGCACCGTCAGCAGATACTGCACGCCGCTCAACGTGAAGCCCAGCACGACCGGGATGTAGGCGAGGTAGAGCGGCACCTGCAGGGCTGGCGTAACCTTGCCGCGTGCCGCTGTGCGCTGCACATACTCCAGCGCGTACCACGCGAGCACGAGCATCACTGCCGCCGTAACAGCAGCGATTACGATCATCAGCAGCTTGCGCGCCCTCGGCGGCAACTGATCGTACAGCGCGGTCATGCGGATGTGCCGCCCCATGCGAGTGACGTAGCCGAGCCCGAAGAAGGTGATCAGCACCATCAGGAACTCGCTCAGTTCCTCCATGAAATAGATGCTGCGGTCGAAAACGAAGCGCCCGATGACGTTCGCGACGGTGAAGCCCGCGAGCGCCAAGATGCTCCAGCCCAAGGTCCACGCCTCGATGCGCCCGACGACGCTGTCGAGCGTCGCCAAAATGCCGCCCCGAAAATGCGACAAACCATTCATTTGCGTCTCCTCACGCCTTCTCGTTATTCGCCGTGGCGCGGGCGCGGGCGCCGACACGGCCGTTCGACGGCGATGAGGCAGGGCCGCGGTGCGGGCCGCCCACCCTACCTCGATCGCCTGACTCAGTTACTGCGGGCAACCGCCGCGACGTCGGCGAGGAAACCGTCGAGGATCTTCCTTCCGTCGGCGCCGACGTGCTTCTCGAACTTCGCGCGCGTCGCCATGCTCGCCTTGCGAAACTCGGCACGCTCGGCCTCGTTCAACTGAACCATTTGTAGGCCGGGCTTGGCAGCCTTGATCTTGTCCAGCCGCTCGCCGTTGAAGCGCTTGACGACGTCGTTGGCGAAACCGTGCATACCGGAAACCGTCGTCTCGATGAGTTTCTGCCGCGCCGGGGGGAGTGCGGCAAACCAATCGCTGCCCGACACTAGCGCGGTGACCAGTTCCTGCTCGCCGGCCCAGATCATGTAGTTCGTGACCTCGTAGAACTTCATCTCCTCGATCGCCGGAACCGGATTCACTTGGCCATCGACCTGCTTCAGCTGCAGCGCCCCGTAAACCTCGCCAAAGGGCGTCGGTGTCGGGCTCGCGCCGAGATCGGCATAAGCATCGAGCAAGACCGGCGAGACCATCACGCGCATCTTGAAGCCATTGAAATCAGCCGGCTTGCGCACGAGACGGTTGGTTGTCCACACCTGCGGACCTTCCGAATACAGCGCCTGCAGGCGCAGGCCGCGCTTGTCGAAGGCCTTGCCGAGCGAACCGCGCACGAGCGAATCGGAAGCGAGTACCTTGTTGACCGCGTCCGAGTTGTCCGGCAACACGTAGTTCATCAGGAAGACCTGCGACTCGGGCACCAGCGTGCCGAGCGCGCCGACCGCGACATTAACGAAATGCACCGTCCCGTCGATGGCCTGCTCAGCCATCTCGGCCGAAGTGCCGAGCTGACCCATGTGGTAGATCTGCACCTTGACGTCGCCGTTGGTGGTCTTCTCGATACGGCGCTTAAACTCCTGCGCATAGGCATCCATGATCGAGCCGGGCACCTCCTCGATCGCGTACTTCCAGGTTTCTGCGGCGAAGGTCGAGACCGAGGCCAGCGTGATGGCGAGGCCGGCGAGAATGCGCTTCAGTGAATGATTGATGTGCGACATTTGATCCTCCTGAGTGTGGTATAGACGTCGCGGGCACCGGCCGTTCGGCTCTTGTCGCCCACACGCGCCTTACGCGCGGGCCGCGCGGTTGCGGGCGTGAAAGATGAAGCCGATGCTGTTCATCAGCAACTGGGCGGCCAGAATCGAGGTGGTGCCGGTGGGGTCGTAGGCAGGCGCGACCTCGACCAGATCCATGCCGACGATGTTGCCGTGGCTGCGCTTCGCGAGCGCCTGGATGATCTCGAGCACCTCGTAGTAGAGGAAGCCACCGTGGCTCGGCGTGCCCGTACCCGGCGCGATCGACGGATCGAAACCGTCGATGTCGATCGTGATGTAATACGCCACGCCTTCGGGGATCTTCGCCAGCACCCCCTCGGTGCCGAGCCGGCGCACGTCGCGCACCGACAGCACCTGCGAACCGGCCTCCTGGGCCGCGCGATAGTCGTCGCGGTTCGACGAGGAGACGTTGCGGATGCCGATCTGCGTCATGCCGACGATGTGCTCCATTTCGGAGGCGCGCCGCAATGGATTGCCGTGCCCGTAACGCACGCCGTGGCGCTCGTCGACGAAGTCGAGATGGGCGTCGACGTGCAGGATGTGGATCGGCCCGCGCCCTTCGAAGGCCTTGATCACCGGCGCGTGAATCGAATGGTCGCCGCCGAGCACCAGAGGCATCGCACCCTTCTCCAGGAGCTTGCGCACCGCGAACTCGATGTTCGCGTTGCTCTGCACCATGTCGGTGTGAACGATGTCCGCGTCGCCGACATCGACGATGCGCACCTCATCCTGCGTCAGGTACATCACGTCGTCCTCGAAGTCGTACGCGCCCGAGTGCCCGAACGAGAAGAGGGTCGACGCCTCGCGGATGCCACGCGGCCCGAAGCGCGCGCCGGAGCGCCACTGCGTGCCCATGTCGTTGGGCGCGCCGAGCACCGCGACATCGGCGTCGATCCGCTCCCAATCGACGCAGGGTGGTGATTTCGCGAAGGTGCAATGGCCGACGAAGGGCAGATTCAGGCGTCCGGCATCATAAGCGTTGTCCGACATACTGGGGTCTCCTGTGTGGTGTGCAGAGGCTTCGGGGGAGCCTTTGTCTGAGTCCAGTGTAGGAAGGCCATTGCGTCGAAGAAATGAGAACTTTAAGATCTTTACATCGACTTTCATCAAAGTAATGGCTGGCCCCGCGCTAGTCTGCCCAAACACGTCCGGGAGCCACGATGATCCAACTTCAAGACGTCGATCTGAAACTCCTGCGCGTCTTCGAGGCGGTCGTGCGTTGCGGCGGATTGTCGGCAGCGCAGGCGGAACTCAACGTCGGGCAATCGACCATCAGCACGCAGATCGGACAGCTCGAAATCCGGCTCGGCGTGAGACTTTGCGACCGCGGGCGCGGCGGTTTTCGCCTCACAGAACAGGGCAAGGCCGTGCATGAGGCGACGCAAAGGCTGCTCAGCGCAATCGAGAACTTCCGCGTGGAGGCCGACTTCGTGAGGCGCACGCTGTCGGGAACGCTGAAGCTCGGCGTCATCGACAACACCGTCACCGATCGCGGTTCGCCGATGCGCAGCGCGGTCAGGCGGTTTTTGGCGCGCGGCAGGGACGTCCATATCGACGTCTACATCGGCAGTCCCGCCGAACTCGAGCAGCGTGTCCTCGACGGGCGACTGCATGTCGCGATCGGTCATTTCCGCATTCGCGTCCCGGGTCTCCAATCGATGCCGCTCTACGAGGAGGTGCACGGCCTGTACTGTGGTGCCGAACATCCGCTTGCCGCGCCGGGCCTGTCCGAAACCGAAGTTCGACGCGCCTTGCACGACGCACGTGTCGTCGCGCGCGGTTATCTGCGTCGCGCAGACCTTGAGGTGCTCGAAGTCGAGCACGCCACCGCCACCGCCGACAACGTCGAAGCGCAGGCCATCATGATCCTTGCAGGCGCGTGCGTCGGCTTCCTTCCTTGCCACTACGCCACGCCATGGGTCGAGGCCGGCGAGTTGGTGCGGCTCATTCCTGAACGCCTTGCGCTCGAATCAAGGTTCAGCGCAATCACGCGACGCATACCACTGAGCCCGTTGATAAGCAGTTTCGTCAGCGATCTAAAGGAAGCCGCCCAGACGACGTGAGGAGTCCGATGCTGGCCGAACGCCGCATGTGCTGCGGGGGAAGGATCAAGCAGGTCGCAGACACGGGCGTGAGCAGCTACTTCATCAGTTGAACTAGGACCAGGCTGATCGCCGGAAAGGCAACTAGCAGTGCCAACCGCAGGAGATCCACCGCGATGAACGGGACGAGGCCGCGGAAAATGGTTCCCACTGCCACCTTGGGCAGGTTGGCCTTGAGCACGAAGACGTTCATGCCGATGGGCGGCGTGATCAGGCCGATCTCGGTCAGCACGACGACGATGATCCCGAACCACACCAGGTCGAAGCCCTGTGCGACCAGGGTTGGCGAGAACAGCGGCACAAAGATCAGGATGATGGCCATCGAGTCCATCACGCAGCCCAACACCAGGAAAACGGCAAGGATCGCCAGCAGGATGCCCATGCGCGACAGCCCCGAGCCCTGCATCGTCTCGAGCAGCGAATCGGCCAAACCGGAAAAGGAGATCAGCTGCGAAAACAGCATGGCGCCGAACAGGACGACATACAGCATCACCGAGGTTTGGGCCGTCTCGAGCATCGTGTCGTAGAAGCGCCGCCAGCTCATGCGCCCCTGCAGCAGGGCCACCAGCAGTGCGACGCCGGCGCCAATGCCCCCGGCTTCAGTCGCGGTAAACCAGCCGACATACAGGCCGCCGATGATCAGCATGAACAGCGCGACAAATGGCCACACCCCGGCCAGGGAACCCCAGCGCTCACGGGCCGGCACGCGCTCGCCACGCGGGGCGTGCTCGGGCTTCCACCACGCCACGACCGCGATCGCCGCCATGTACATGGCCAACCCCAACAGGCCGGGCAACACGCCAGCGATGAACAGTTCGCCGATATTCTGCTGGGTCAGGATGCCGTAGATCATGAGGATGATCGACGGCGGGATCAGTATCCCCAGGGTTCCCCCAGCCGCGATCGTCGCGGAGGCCAGGCGGTCCGAGTAGCCGTACTTCTGCATGCTCGGGTAGGCCACCTTCGCCATCGTGGACGCAGTGGCGAAACTGGAACCGCACACCGCACTGAATCCCGCGCAGGTCACCATCGTGGCCAGTGCCAGCCCGCCGCGGACCGACCCCAGAAATGCATTGGCGGCGCGGAACAGATCCTCCGAGATGCCCGTGCGCGAGAGGACGTTGCCCATCAGGATGAACAACGGCACAACCGCGAGCTCGTAGGAAAACACCGCTTCCGAGAGCGTCATCGGAATCATCGTCCGCGCGACGTCGAAGCTGTTGACGTAGCTGATGCCGCCAATCGACACCGTCAGCAGCGCAATGCCCAAGGGCACGCGCAGAAATGCCAGCATCAGCACTGCGGCGAGACAGACCAGACCGACGGTCATGATTCGAACTCCTCGGTGTGCGAAGGATGGTGCGGCGGATCGACGAACAAGGCAGCCACCGCCGCAAATGCGGTCGTGGTCGCCATGAAGGCGTACATCCACGCACGCGGGATCGTCAGTGCGGGGCTGACCTCGTTGATCGACAACGCTTCGCCCACGGCCACGTAGTATTCCCAGGCCACGAGTCCCAGCACCGCGGCGATCAGGACGTCCACCGCCTTGTGCCACCAGCGCAGACCGGGGCGCAGCAGCCAGGTATCGAGCAGGTCGATGCTGAGATGCCCGCGCCGTGCAGTGAGCAGCGGCAGACCGGCAAAGACGATCACCGCCATCAGATGCTCGGTGATGTCATTGGCACCGAACACGGGGGTGTTGAGCAAACGCACGCGGATCGGCCACGGTCGGGTCAAGACGATCCAGATAGAGGAAGACGAGGAAGCGCTGGAGAAGTGGAAGCTGCGCGTACTTCCATGGCCCGAGGCAGGCTATGAACCGATCCAGGCCGGCTTGAGACCCCCCTACTGGGCAGTTGAGACTCGGGGACTCGGGTATTGCCCGGACTCGTTGTTCTGAGTCATTCTGGCTATGCAGGATCAAATAGTCGCCCCCATGCTCTTGCCTCATCGCGCTCGGTCTCCATTTATTTGGATCGAGCGCGGTAAGGTATGTGCGGATTCGTACGGCCTGAATCAAAAAAATCCGACAACGGATGCCGAATGAAAACATTCGGAGATGTGGATAAGGTCTTAGTTGACTTCGATGGAATTCAGCTTATATCAAAGAAAACAATAAGATAGATCAAGAGTGTTCCCCGCGCATCGCGGGGGTTGAAGGGAGCGCTCCCGCCTGCTGATCATTAGCTAGCGGTGTTCCCCGCGCATCGCGGGGGTTGAAGGTGGTGGCATCGAGCTCGCCTGTAACGGCGGTCGTGTTCCCCGCGCATCGCGGGGGTTGAAGTGGGCTGGTTTGTCCTTGCCACGTGGTGGGATGGTGTTCCCCGCGCATCGCGGGGGTTGAAGCTCTTGCTGATTTTCATTCTCATCGCTGGCTTGGTGTTCCCCGCGTATCGCGGGGGTTGAAGGCTTGGCGTGCCGGTGAAGTGGGTGTGGATCTGGTGTTCCCCGCGTATCGCGGGGGTTGAAGGTTCTGAACGGCGTCGCGATGGTGTTCAACGCCGTGTTCCCCGCGCATCGCGGGGGTTGAAGTAAGTCACGCGGGATGGCACCGTCAATGGCTGTGTGTTCCCCGCGTATCGCGGGGGTTGAAGCAGATCCTGGCTGTTGCCGGCTCCCTGATTCCGCACAAATCTGGCGTCGTTAAACGGCGTCGTCGAGTGGGCGCCGGCGGCGCCGTAAACGGCACGAGGGCCGCGCGC
>JAREIX010000072.1 GCA_029286945.1 Thauera sp.
TGCAGATCGAGCGCCGCGGCCTGCGCTACCGCATCTCGCACTTCGGCCTGCAGGTCGAGCCGATGGTGATGACGGTGCGCGCCGCCCACCTGCTGTCGCTGATGCCGGCCAAGCTGCCGCCCGACATGTCGAAGTTCCTGCTGTCGCCGATGCCGGGCCTGCTGCGCGAGATCGCGGTGGCCGAAGGCCAGGACGTGAAGGCCGGCGAGAAGCTCGCCGTCATCGAGGCGATGAAGATGGAGAACCTGCTCAAGGCCGAGCAGGACGGCAAGGTCAAGAAGATCGTCGCCAGGCCGGGCGCCAGCCTGTCGGTGGACGAGGTCATCATCGAGTTCGAGTGAGCACCGCCACTCAAGCGTCTTGATCGATGGGGAGGGAGACCCGGGCCGCGTGCCCGGGTGCCCGTCGGCAGGGGCCTGCGCAAGCAGGCCTTTTTTTTTGCGCCATCGTCGCCTGCCGCGCCGGTACGCCTGCTGGCGCGCCGCCCGCCCCGCGAGCCCTTCGTCCGGAACCAACACCGCCGTCCTCTAGTCGTATTTGCACAAAACAACTTTGGGCCGTAGTATGGCCCGCCCAGGAAATGGGGGTCTGACCCCGGTTTCACCGTGGGCGACGCAAAGGCGCCCGCCCTGCAGATACGAAGACCAGACCAGGAGGACGATTCATGAGCGCTCAAGTGCATGCTCTCAAGGCCCTGAACCCGCGTGTGGAAGCGCCCGCGGCGGCTGCCGGCCCGTTCGCACCCGTGCCATTCAAGGTCTACACCCAGCGCGACCTCGATCGCATCCCGCAACTCGCCCGCCTCACGCCCGAGCAACGCTTCGAGATGAAGGTGGTGTCGTCGGTGCTGCCCTTCCGCGTCAATCAATACGTGATCGACGAGCTCATCGACTGGGCGAACGTCCCCGCCGATCCGATCTTCCAGCTCACCTTCCCGCAGCGCGGCATGCTCGCGCCCGAGCACTACGCGCGCATCGCCGCGCTGCTGCGCGCCGAGGCGCCCAAGGATGAACTCGAGCGCGCGATCGACGCCGTCCGCCACGCGCTCAACCCGCACCCTGCCGACCAGATGCAGATGAACATGCCGCGCGACGAGCACGGCAATCGCCTCGACGGCATGCAGCACAAGTACCGCGAGACGGTGCTGTTCTTCCCCAGCCAGGGCCAGACCTGCCACAGCTACTGCACCTTCTGTTTCCGCTGGGCACAGTTCGTCGGCGACAAGGAGCTGCGCATCGCCTCTTCCGAGGCGAGCGCCTTGCACGACTACCTGCGCCAGCACACCGAGGTCACCGACCTGCTGGTCACCGGTGGCGACCCGATGGTGATGAAGAGCCGCCACCTGCGCGACTACCTCGAGCCGCTGCTGCAGCCCGCGTTCGACCACATCCAGACCATCCGCATCGGCTCCAAGGCGCTGACCTTCTGGCCGCACCGCTTCCTGGGCGCGGAAGACGCCGACGACCTTATCCGCCTGCTCACCCAACTGGTCGAGGCCGGCAAGCACGTCGCGCTGATGGCGCACTACAACCACTGGAAGGAGCTCGACACCGAGGCCGCGCAGGCGGCGATCCGCCGCATCCGCGGCACCGGCGCGGTGATCCGGGCGCAGGGGCCGCTGATCGCGCACATCAACGACGATCCGGCGGTGTGGGCGAAGCTGTGGAACCTGGAGGTCAAGCTCGGCCTGGTGCCGTACTACATGTTCGTCGAGCGCGACACCGGGGCGCGCAACTACTTCGAGGTGCCGCTGGTGCGCGCCTGGGAGATCTACCAGCAGGCGATCCAGCAAGTGTCGGGCCTGGCGCGCACCGCGCGCGGTCCGAGCATGAGCGCGAGCCCGGGCAAGGTCGAGATCCAGGGCATCACCGAGATCGCGGGCGAGAAGGTGTTCGTGCTGCGCTTCATCCAGGGCCGCAATCCCGACTGGGTGCAGCGTCCCTTCTTCGCGAAGTACGACGACAAGGCCACCTGGCTGGACCAACTCGTGCCTGCCTTCGGCGAGCAGAAGTGGTTCTGGCAGGACGAGTACGAGGCCATCCGCGAGGACCGCCTGGCGGCCGCGTAGCGTGCCGCCCGCTGCGTCCGCGCGGCCGGGCCGGCGCTGGCGGGCCCGGCCGCCTTGCGGCTGCTATGATCGAACCATCGATCCACGCAGGGGGCAGCCGCCATGGACTTGCGCAACGGCAGGGAGAGTCGCAACGTCGAGGACCGCCGCGGGCAGGGCGGTCGCAGGCTCGGGGGCGGCGGGAAGATCGGCATCGGCACCATCGTGCTGGCGCTGATCGCGATGTATTTCGGCATCGACCCGAGCGTGGTGCTCGACACCTCGGAGAGGATGGCCCCGCCGGCGGTCGAATCCTCCGCGCCGGGCCAGCCGCGCCCGGCGGCGGAGGACGACATGGCGCGCTTCGTGTCGCGGGTGCTCGCCGAAACCGAGGACACCTGGGGGCCGATCTTCCAGGCCGGCGGAGCGCAGTACCGCGAGCCGGGCATGGTGCTGTACACCGGCGCCACACGCAGCGCCTGCGGCGTCGGCCAGGCCGAGATGGGGCCTTTCTACTGTCCGGCCGACAGCAAGGTCTACCTCGACCTGTCCTTCTTCGACGAGCTCGCGCAGCGCTTCGGCGCGCCGGGCGATTTCGCCCAGGCCTACGTGATCGCGCACGAGGTCGGCCACCATGTGCAGAACCTGCTCGGCATCTCGGGCAAGGTGCAGCAGGCCCGCCAGCGCGTGTCCGAGCGCGAGGCCAACCTGCTGTCGGTGCGGCTCGAGCTGCAGGCCGACTGCCTGTCCGGGGTGTGGGCGCACCACGCCCATCGCGCGCGCCAGGTGCTCGAGCCCGGTGATGTGGAAGAGGGCCTGGCCGCCGCCAGTGCGGTCGGCGACGACCGCATGCAGAAGCAGGCGCGCGGCTTCGCGGTGCCGGACAGCTTCACCCACGGCAGCGCCGCGCAGCGCGTGCGCTGGTTCCGCGCAGGCCTGGAGAGCGGCTCGCTGCGCGCCTGCGATACCTTCTCGGCGCCCAACATCTAGCGCGGACGCGCTGTCCCGGTCTCGCGCGCGGCACCGGCCGTCGCGCGGGCGGGTGCGAGCGCCGTAGTCGCGCGCATCCCGCCGCAGATCCCCCTGTCCTCATGCACGCGCGTGGGCGCGGTCCGGCTCGCAGGGCACGTCCGCGTGGATACTCAGTCGCCGGGCGGGCGGCGCAGCAGGGCGATGATCTCGTCCACCTCGAGCGCGGCGCTCCCGCCACCCAGCCACTCGGGCCGCGGCAGGCCGGGCAGCACGAGGAAGTGGCCGCCCGGCAGCGTCGCCGCGAAGCCGCGCTCGATCCATCGGCCCACCCGGGCGACGCGGGCGGCGAGCGCCTCCGGCAGCGGCGCGCGCCGCAGGAAACGCACCTGGCTGTCCGCCAGCTCGAGCGCGTCGGCGAACAGCGGCAGGCCATGCTCGAGCAGGCTGGCGAGCGCCGTGGCCATCTCCTGCTGCGGCGATTCCACGCCGAAGGGCCTGTCGTCGCCGCGGGCGAGCGCGGTGCGCAGCGACTCCGCCCACAGCACCGCGGCGTCGGGGCGCTCCGGGAACCAGCGCATCAGGTTGCGCGTCCAGTCGCCGACCCGTCCGAGCGCGCCGGCGCGTGCCAGCAGCAGCATGCCGGCGGTGGCCGCGGTCGGGTACTGCAGCTTGTCGCGCGCGGCGTCCTTGAGCCGTTCGGGGTCCGCCCGCGCGGCAGCGTTGCGCAGGCTGCCGAGCTCGGCCTCGCGGGTGAGGCTCCACAGGTAGTCGTAGTGGGGGTTCTCCGGGTCGGGCCCGAGCCAGGCCTGCAGCTTCTGCAGCCGGGGTGGTTCGCCCTGCGCGGCGGGCGCGATCGTCAGCATCAGGCGAATCGGCACCGGGCTGGCGGGGTCGGTCGGCAGCGCCACCGCCAGGCGGCTGCGCTGCACGTCGCGCGCGCCGTCGAACACGAGCAGCACGCCGTGCGGATGCGGCCCGAGCGCGAGGACGACCTGGACGATGCTGCTGGCCGCGTCGCGCGCCACCGAGCGCACCCACGCCGCGTTGTCGAGCACGCTGCCGTCGGCGAGCGAATGCAGCCGGACCTTGCCGTCATGCCAGATCATCGACGCGTACTCGTGGCCGAAGCGGCGCCCTGTCTGCAGAAAGTTGCCGCGCAGGGCGGCGAGCGGGATGTCGTCGTCGACCTGCAGCGAAGGGTCGAAGCGGGCGTCGACCGCGGCCCCCGCTGCCGCCGCCAGATGGGCGGCGACCGCCGCGCCGCGTGATGTCCCACCCGTGGAGGCCGAACCCCGCGACACCACAGCCCCGCCGCCGCGCGAGCGCGTCGCCGCCGCCGGCGCCGCGTACGCGACCAGCATCGGGGGCGGCGCGAGCTCGGTGACGATGAGATCCTCGCCCTCGCTCGAGGGCCACACGGTCTGGTCGAGGGCCGTATTGACCGCCTTCAGCAGCACGTTGATGCGCGGCCGCACGTAGTCCACCACCTCGCGGAAATCGATGCGCAGGTTGCCGGTGTCGGCGCCGCCCATGAGCGCTTCCAGCACCGCCTGGCCGAACAGGGTGAGCGGCTGGCCGGGGAACTGGTAGGCCACCTTGTCGGGCGAGGTCGAGGCCAGCGTGGCGGCCGCGCGCGGCGCCGGGGCGTTGGGCGGATTCACCGGGAAGGCGCCATGGGCACCGGAGGCCTTCTCGGCCAGCGGCGAGAACTCGTTGCGGCAGGCGTCGAGCAGAGCGAGGTGTTCGCCCACCGGGTTCTCGGTCATCCAGCGCTGCAGTTCGCGCGCGCTGAAGCAGTTCTCGAGCTGCGGGTCGCCGAACTGTGGGTCGAGGTAGTCCGCGGGCAGCAGCAGCGGCGTGCGGTTCGCGCCCACGCCATGGCCGCTGAAGAAGAACACGCTGCGGCTGTGCGTGGAGGCCGGCGGCTGCTTCGGCACCGCCGCCGTCCAGCGCTGGATGGCCAGGCGCAGGCGGGCGTAGTCCGGGGTGTCGTAGTGGCTCAGCCCGGCCGCGTCGAACTCGGCACGCTCCGCGGCGCTCGGCGACAGCAGCAGCAGGCTCCACACCACGGGCAGGTCCGGGTAGCGGAAGTCGGCGCGCAGCCAGTTGAAGACGCGCGCCGCGGTCCTCGCCGAGGACAGCAGCTGGCCGAGGCCGTAGGTCTCGGGCGCGGGTGTCGCGCCCTCCTCGAGGTAGGGATAGGCGCTGATGCCGATGATCAGTGCATAGACGCCGGGCATGCCCGGCTGCCACTGCGGGTCGCGCCACAGGCCGGGCGTGCCGCCGACCGCTTCGAGCGTCATGAGGATCTCCTAACCGAGGCGGGGAGGGAGGGGGGGCGCGGCGAGTGGCGCGGGCGGCGGGCGATGCGCGCGCGCGGCCCAGGCCGGCGGTGGCAGCAGCACGAGCTCGAGCGCCGCCCGCGCCGGCCCGCATTCGAGCTCGAGCCGCAGCCGCCGGCTCGTATCTGCGGGCGCGAGCCGCAGCGGCGCCGGCGCGTCGTGCGCGTTGCGCAGCGTGCCGAGCTGGTAGGCCGCCGGCAGCGCGGCGACCGCCCGCTCGCCGCCGATCGGGTCACGCAGCGTGATACGGCCCGGGTCGGGGGCGGCCGCAGTGGCCAGCGCAGGGGCCGGCGCGCGGGGCGGAGGGTCTGCAGGCGAGGGCGGGGCGACCGCGTCCGCTGCGGGATCCGCCTGCGTGTCCTCCTCCAGCCAGGCGCCCAGCCACAGGCATTCGTCCGCCGCGCAGGGCACCAGCACCGTGTCCTGCTCGGCCTGCAGCGGCGCCTGCCCCCAGCTGCGCAGGCGCTCGTCCGCCCGCCAGTGCGAGGCGGCGATGCGCTCCACGCTCACGTGCAGCGCACCCAGGACGATGACGTCGCCTTCCACGCGCCAGTCGGCCGCAGGCGGCATCAGGCGTAGAGCTTGCGGATGGTGGCGACATCGCCCGCCGACAGCGTCCACGAGGGCATGAAGCTCTTGCCATCCACCGTCCACCGCGACGGGATGGTGTAGATCATCACCGAGGCCTTGTCGAAGTCGGTGGTGATCACGTTCGAGGCGTCGAAGCGGGCGAAGACGTTGTAGTCGATCGTGCGCCGGTCCCAGTAGTTGGGCGGCCCCTCGAGATCGGCATATACGGCCGCGCGGTTCCACTTGATGCGGGCTTCCGGGTGGTTGTGCTCGTGCAGCAGGCCGAGCGCATGGCCGAACTCGTGGATGACCACGCTGCAGAAGTCGTGCTCGGCGGTGTCGAGCGTGGCCCAGCCGAGGTTCATCGTCGGCTGCGAGGGGTGGATGCCGAGGCCGTCGGTGCCGATGTACGACCACGAGCCGCCATTGGCGTTGAAGGCGATGCGGATCTGCGCCGGCTCGCCGCCCTGGGCCGCCGACAGCTTCAGGCGCACGCCATCGACCAACCAGGCCGCCGCCGTCTGCAGCACGCGCGCGTGCAGGGCCGGCGTGCCCTCGAGAAAACGCACCTTGAGCTCGGTGCCGGGCTTCCACAGCTTCTTCTTCGCCGCCACGCCCATCGACACCGGCATGGTCGGCGAACCTGCCACCCGCTCGCCGCCCTCGACGTCGAGCGTGCTGCAGATCCATTGCTTGCGTTCTTCGCTCACGATGCGTTCCTCCCTCAGGACAGGCACGGGCGCGCGCGCGGGCGCTGCAGTCCGCCCACGCCTGTCAACACACTGTGAGCATAGACGGCGGCGGGGCGAAATCCAGCGCCTGCGCCGCGGTGCGCGCGAGGCAATCGGGCCTCGACGTGGAGGTCGGAAGTCAGTTCAGGCGTCGGCCTGTCGACCGCATCGGCCGCTTCATCGGCTCAGTGGCATGTGCGTGGATTACGGAGATCCCGATGTCCTGAAGCGCCATTCCATGCGATGTGCGAGCGGGGTACGCAAAATCGATGGTTCAGATGCTGCAAAAAATATCTACACTGCACTGCCGCAACGGTTTGATTACCGTAACATTACGACCTTACGCTCGTGCCAAGACGCTGTTCTGTATCCGTTTTCATATCGTGCGGAACGTGTGGTGCGACCTTTGCCATACATCAGGTTTGCTGCAAGTGCGATGCCCTTCCGGTGCATAACATTCAAGAGCAGTTAGTACAAGTCCATTACAGCAGAGTAGTCGATGAAAATAACCACTACCGACCAGCCCACCCGCAGTGTGTCAGCCCTCCGGTGCAGCGGCGGCGTGCGCGGGCTTGTTCTGCTTGCCGCGGCCACCGCGCTGGGCGGCTGCACGATCATTCCGGGCGTCAGCGGCAGCTTCATGCGCGACCAATCCCGTCTCGAGCTGCCCGTCAGCCAAGGCGACGAACGCGCCCCGGCCAACGTCCGGATCACCCCGATCACCGCCGAACTCATCATCGAGCAGTTCAAGGCCAGCCAAGGCAACGCCGAGTCGCGCTTTCGCACGGGTAACGCCGGTGGGCAGACAGCCACGCGCAATGGAGCTGCGCCTGAACTCGGTCTCACCCACCAGGACTACCAGCTCGGTCCCGGCGACATCATCAACGTCATCGTCTGGGACCACCCCGAGATCACCATCCCTGCCGGTTCGTACCGTTCCGCGGAGCAGTCCGGCACCTTGGTCGCTGACGACGGCACCATCTTTTTCCCCTACGCCGGCACGGTCAACGTCGCGGGCATGACGCCCCGGCAGGTGCGCGACATCCTGTCAAAGCGCCTATCCAAGGTCATAGAGAATGTTCAGCTCGACGTGCGCGTTGTCGCGTTCCGCAGCAAGCGCGTCTACATCGTGGGCGAGGTCAGCAAGCCCGGCCTCCTCGCGATCGACGACATTCGCATGACCCTGGTCGAGGCCATCAATCGGGCCGGCGGCATCACCGAGGGCGCCGACCACGGCAACGTGCTGCTGACCCGCGACGGCACGACCTACCGCGTCGACCTGCAAGCGCTCTACGAAGACGGCGACACCACGCAGAACGTGCTGCTGCAACCCGGCGACATCGTCAACGTGCCGGATAGCGCCCGCAACAAGGTCTTCGTACTCGGCGAAGTGCAGCGTCCCGGCTCGCAGATCATGAACAAGCGTCGCACCACCCTGGCCGAGGCGCTGGCTGACTCCGGCTTCGTCAACCAGGTCACGTCCGACCCGGCCTGGGTCTACGTCATGCGCAGCGACAACGGCACCTCCGAGCTCTTCCACCTCAACGCCCGCACCCCCGACGCGCTGCTGCTGGCCGAGAGCTTTCCGCTGCTGCCGCGCGACGTGGTCTATGTCGATGTTGCCCCGGTGGCACGTTGGAACCGCGTTGTCAGCAACATCCTGCCCACGTCACAAATGCTCAACTTCACCGGCGACACGCGCTACCCGTTGTTCGGTGGCCGCCAGTAAGGCCTGACACGGCCCGCCGTCCGCGTATCCGCATCAACCCCATCGACCAGGAAGATTTCCGTTGCGCCGCGATCCCGCTATTCCCGCTCAGCCCGAAGCCGGCCACGCCCCTCGCAGCCCGGCTGCGCGCGGTAACGACGACTTCATCAACCTCGGCGAGATCATCGCCGTGTTGCTCGAATACAAGTGGCTCATCCTCGCCATCGCCACCCTCGCGGTGCTGGTCGGCGGGGTCGTGGCCTTCGTCACCACCCCCATCTATCGCGCCGACGCGCTCGTCCAGGTCGAGGACAAGAAGAGCGCGCAGGGCGGCCTGGCGGCGCTGCGCGATGTCGAGGCCGTGCTTGGCGACAGCACCTCGGTCGCCGCCGAGCTCGAGATCCTGCGCTCGCGCATGATCCTCGGCCGCGTCGTCGACCGACTCAACCTCACCGTACGCGCCCATCCGCAGCACTTACCGGTGTTCGGCCGCGCCCTTGCCCGTCGTCATGCCGGCGTCGAACCGGCCGCACCGCTGTTCGGGCTGTCGGGCTACGGCTGGGGGGGCGAGCGCATCGTCGTGCAGACGCTCGAGGTCGCTCCCTATCTCATGGGCGAGCCGCTCACCCTGGTCGCACAGGGCGACGGCGCCTACAGCGTGCTCGACGAGGCAGGCACCGTCATGGTCAGCGGCCGCGTCGGTGAGCCCGCCAGTGCCGAGCATGTCAGCCTCTTCGTGGCAGAACTCGTCGCCCGCCCCGACACCCGCTTCATCCTCAGCCGCGTCAGCCAGACTGCCGCCATCGCCGCGCTGCGCGAAAACCTCGAAGTGCGCGAGCGCGCCCGCCAGTCCAACGTGATCGAAGCTGCCTTCAGCGGCCCCGATCGTGCCCTGGCCGAATCCATCCTCAACGAAATCCTCAACGCCTACGTACGCCAGAACGTGGAGTACCGCTCGGCCGAGGCCGAATCCACGCTCACCTTCCTCGAAGCCCAGCTCCCCGAGCTCAAGAGCCAGCTCGACACCGCCGAAGCCGCCTACAACGAATACCGCCAGTCGCGCGGCTCGGTCGACCTCACGCTCGAGACACAGTCGGTGCTGCGCTCGGTGGTCGAGGCCGACAACGAGATCGTCGCCCTCCAGCAGAAGCGTGAAGAACTGCGCCAGCGCTTCACCGCCGAGCACCCGCAGGTGATCGCCGTCGATGCCCAGATCAGCCGTCTGCGCGCCCGTCGCGCCAGCTTCGAAGGCAGCGTCTCGCGCCTGCCCGAAACCCAGCAGGTGGCGCTGCAGCTCAAGCGCGACGTCGAAGTCGCCACGGCCCTCTACACCAACCTGCTCAACAGCGCCCAGCAGTTGCGCGTGGCCCGTGCGGGCACCGTGGGCGACGTGCGCATCATCGACTCGGCCGTCACGGCGCCGCTGCCGGTCGCACCGCGCAAGGCGCTCATCCTGCTGCTGTCGGGCGTGCTCGGCCTGCTCGGTGCGCTCGGTGCCGTGTGGGCTATCCGCGCCCTGCGCGTGGTTGTCGAAGACCCGCAGACCATCGAACGCGAACTCGCCCTGCCCGTATACGCCACCGTGCCCATCAGCAAGGCCGAAGAGGGCATCGAACGCCGCATCATGCGCAGCAAGGGTGGCACCGGTGGCAAGGCCGAACTGCTCGCCCTCGCCAAGCCGGACGACGACGCAGTGGAAAGCCTGCGCAGCCTGCGCACCACGCTTCACTTTGCGCTGCTGGGCGCCCAGCAAGGTTCGGTACTCATCACCGGACCCGCCCCCGGCGTGGGCAAGAGCTTCGTTACCAAGAACCTCGGCGCCGTGCTTGCCCAGGCCGGCAAGCGCGTGATCATCGTCGATGCCGATCTCCGCAAGGGCCACATCAACAAGGGCTTCGGCCTGCCCCGCGCCCAAGGCGTGTCCGACTACATCATGGGCGGGGCCGACATCGACGCCATCATCAGGCCCACGCCGATCGAAGGCTTGTCGATCGTCACCACCGGCCTCATCCCGCCCAACCCGTCCGAACTCCTCATGCACCCGCGCTTCGCAGCGCTGCTCGACGCGCTCGAAAAGCGCTGCGACGTGCTGCTGGTCGACGCGCCGCCGGTGCTCGCCGTCTCCGATGCCGCCATCATCGGCCGCATGGTCGGCGCGACCCTGCTCGTCGCGCGTGCCGGGCGCCACCCGGTGCGGGAACTCGAGCAGGCCGTCAAGCGCTTCGAGCAGGGCGGGGCAGAGGTGAAGGGCTTCGTCTTCAACGGTTTCGACACACGCCGCCAGCGCTACCGATTCGGGTACGAGGGCTACCAGTACCAGTACAAGTACAAGGCCTGACCCGGGCCTCGACGCGTACG
Source organism: Thauera sp. (assembly GCA_029286945.1). Lineage (GTDB taxonomy): Bacteria > Pseudomonadota > Gammaproteobacteria > Burkholderiales > Rhodocyclaceae > Thauera. The sequence goes on from JAREIX010000072.1 coordinate 10,729, forward strand.
GCTCCCAGCGACAAGTCTGTCGCGCTTCCGCCAGCCGAGGCGGGAGCGGGACAGACCTCGTCCGCGGGCCATGCCCTTTGAATTACTGCGGTGCCGCAACCGCATCCAGACAGAAAGACAAATGAATGAGGTAGCACCCATGTGGGGTCTGTTCGTACTTATCCTGGCCATGGCGCTGTCGGCCGCCGTCATCCGCAGCATGCTGCGCCTCGCGCCCCATGTCGGACTCATCGACCACCCCGGCGAGCACAAGCAGCACGAGCACAGCACGCCCTTCGTCGGCGGGTTTGGCGTGCTCGCCGCGCTGCTGCTGGCGGCGGGCCTGCTGCTGTGGCTCATGCCCGCGCAGGCAGTGGCCTGGGCCTCGCTCGCCGTGTGTGCGCTGGTCATGTGGGCCGTTGGCCTGGCTGACGACCGGTGGAAGCTCGGCGCGCGCGTCCGCCTGGTCATCCAGGCTGCGCTCGCCCTCATCATGGTGTATGGCGGTGGCGTCGTGCTCACCGACCTTGGCGACCCCTTCCTGCTCGGCACCGTCACGCTCGGCGTCATCGCCGTCCCCTTTACGGTGTTCGGCGTGGTCGGCTGCATCAACGCGCTCAACATGGTCGACGGCATCGACGGCCTGTCGGGCACCATCGCCGCCGGCACGCTCGCCCTGGTCTCCTTTGTCACCTGGCACGCGGGCGACCCCGGCAGCCACGTCGTCGCCATGGCGCTGCTCGGCGGCGTGGCCGGCTTTCTCTGGTTCAACCTGCGCTTTGGCAGCCAGCATCGTGCCCGCGTCTTCATGGGCGACAACGGCAGCATGATGCTCGGCCTGATGATCGCCTGGCAGCTGGTCGCCATCACCCAGGGCGAGGATGCCCTGGTGCCGCCGGTCGTGGCCTTGTGGATGTTCGCCGTGCCGCTCATCGACACCCTGGCCGTCATGGCCCGCCGCGTGTGGCTGGGCAGGTCCCCCCTCAGCCCAGACCGTAACCACCTGCACCACCTCCTGCAGCGCGCAGGCTTCCGCGTGGAGCACACCGTCGCCATCATCGGCATCCTGCACTTCGCCCTCGGCCTGCTCGGCCTGCTCGGCGCCTGGCTGGGTGTGCCCGAGGGCATCTTGCTGGCCGGCTTTCTGTCCGTGTTCGCGGCCTACCTGCTGCTCACCGCGCGCCCGTGGCGCTTCGTGCCGCTGCTGCGCGGCGTGCACCGCCGGTTGCACCTCACCCCGGCGCTCAACTGCGGCGTGTTCTTCGGCAACTGCAGCCTGCAGCATGTGGAAGAGATCAACGCCCTTGTCGCCCCCGAACTGAGGGACAACACCGTCTTCCGCACCCGCCTCTACGAATACCGCGGCGACCCGGTGCACGCCGGCCGCCGTTACGCCGTGGTGCAGATCCAGGTGGATGACGACCTTGCCCCGCTCAGTTACCAGGGCCTGTACATGCGCCTGCTCCAGCGCGTGATGACGCCCGACCGCGACGCCTTCGTGCGCGCCTATGTCCACCGAGACCCCAGCAACGAGCGCCGGGCCGAACAGCGCACCCCGGTCAGCGACCAGCGCCGGCGCGAGCGCCGCGTCGGGTTGTGTGTGCTGCTGGAAGAGTCCTTCACCTACGTCCAGGACGGCCGCATCGTCGACCAGCAGGTCAAGCCTGGCGCCTGGCCCGGCGCACGTGACAAGGCCGCCGCCCCTCTGGACAGGCCGGTGCGCGAAACACACTGACGGCCGCCGATTCCACTGGACGGCCCGACCTCGACCTGTCGCCAAGCCCCTCGGGCAGACTTCCAACTCATCCTCGACTCACCAACGACATGACCATCCCGACCCTGGACTCCATCAAGCTCGCCATCATCGGCCTCGGCTACGTCGGCCTGCCGCTCGCCGTGGAATTCGCCAAGCAGCGCAGCGTCGTCGGCTTCGACATCAACCTCGCGCGCATCGACGCCCTGCGCGCCGGTCACGACGCCACCCTCGAGGTCTCCGACCAGGAACTCGCCGAGGCCAAGGGCCTCAGCTTCACCGCCAACCTGCGAGACCTCGCCGCCTGCAACACCTTCATCGTCACCGTCCCCACCCCGATCGACGAACACAAGCAGCCGGACCTGACACCGCTGATCAAGGCCTCCGAGACCATCGGTAAGGTGCTCAAGAAGGGCGACATCGTCATCTACGAATCCACCGTCTACCCCGGCGCCACCGAAGAAGATTGCGTGCCGGTGCTGGAGAAGGTGTCCGGCCTCAAGTTCAACGTCGACTTCTACGCCGGCTACAGCCCCGAGCGCATCAACCCGGGCGACAAGGA
>JAREIX010000073.1 GCA_029286945.1 Thauera sp.
GATCGTGGTGATCGCGGCGGTCAGCGTGGTCTTGCCGTGGTCAACGTGGCCGATGGTGCCGACGTTGACGTGCGGCTTGGTGCGCTCGAACTTACCCTTAGCCATATCGCTATCCTTAAAATCAGAACCAGAAAAACCGATGCGGCAGCCACACAGGTGGGCCGCCGCCCAGGTCAGGCAGAAAATGAGTGGTGCCCATGACGTGGATTGAACACGTGGCCTCTCCCTTACCAAGGGAGTGCTCTACCACTGAGCTACATGGGCTCCGAAACCTTGCAAACACAGCATCGCTGGAGCGGGTGAAGGGAATCGAACCCTCGTCTTAAGCTTGGAAGGCTTCAGCTCTACCATTGAGCTACACCCGCACACGCCTGCAACTGCGTTCGCTTGCACACCGCTTGCAGCCGATCACTGCATCCGCTACGCCGACCGCCAACTACCGCTGCCGACTGAAACTTGGTGGAGGGAGAAGGATTCGAACCTTCGAAGGCTGAGCCGTCAGATTTACAGTCTGATCCCGTTGACCGCTTGGGTATCCCTCCGTCCGGGATGAACGAGTGCCCGGCACGGGCGTCGAACACGTGCGCAGAGTGCGCTCGCACCCGGGCAGGGCGTGCCCGACCAGAAGGCACGCGTGCAGGCAGGAGGAGACGATCATGGCCGAAGCGTTTTCGGGCGACACCCCGCGGGCCCCAAGCCTCGACGACAAATACACCTTGAGCGCAGGCCGGGTCTATCTCACCGGCTACCAGGCGCTGGTGCGCCTGCTGCTGATCCAGAAGGCACGCGACGAGGACGCCGGTCTCAACACCGCCGGCTTCGTCTCCGGCTACCGCGGCTCGCCGCTCGGCGGGCTCGACCTGACGCTGTGGAAGGCGAAGCCCCACCTGCAGTCGCGCCACATCGTGTTCCAACCCGGCATCAACGAGGACCTCGCCGCCACCGCGGTGTGGGGCTCGCAGCAGGTCAGCCTCACGCCGCAGGCCGAGTACCAGGGCGTGTTCGCGATGTGGTACGGCAAGGGCCCGGGCGTCGACCGCTGCGGCGACGTCTTCCGCCACGCCAACGCCGCCGGCAGCTCGAAGTACGGCGGCGTGCTGGTGGTGGCCGGCGACGACCACGCCGCCAAGTCCTCCAGCCTGCCCCACCAGACCGACCACTTCTTCAAGTCGATGATGATGCCGGTGCTGGCGCCGGCGGGGGTGCAGGAGTACATCGACTTCGGTGTGCACGGCTACGCGCTGTCGCGCTACTCCGGCTGCTGGGTGGCGTTCAAGGCACTCGCCGACACCGTCGAGACCTCGGCTTCGGTCGATATCGACCCAGGGCGGGTGAAGGTGCTCACCCCTACCGACTTCGCGCTCCCCGCGGACGGCCTCAACATCCGCTGGCCCGACCCGCCGCTGGTGCAGGAGAAGCGCCTGCTGCACCACAAGCTCTACGCGGCACTCGCCTACGCGCGCGCAAACGGGCTCAACCGCATCGTCATCGACTCGCCCGCGCCGCGCCTCGGCATCATCACCTGCGGCAAGAGCTACCTCGACGTGCGCCAGGCCTTCGACGACCTCGGCATCGACGATGCGCTCGCCGCCGAGATCGGCATCCGCCTGTACAAGGTCGGCATGGTGTGGCCGCTGGAAGCCGACGGCGTGCGCCACTTCGCGGAAGGTCTGGACGAGATCCTGGTGGTGGAGGAGAAGCGCCAGCTGCTCGAGTACCAGCTCAAGGAGGAGCTCTACAACTGGCGCGAGGACGTGCGCCCGCGCGTGATCGGCAAGTTCGACGAGAAGGGCGAGTGGGCACGCATCGGCCGCGCCGACGGCACCGTCGACCACGGCGACTGGCTGCTGCCGGCGGCCGGCGAGCTCACCCCGGCGATGATCGCGCGCGTGATCGCCGGGCGCGTCGATCGCTTCTTCACCTCCGAGCGCATCCATGCCCGGCTGGCCTTCCTCGAGGCCAAGGAGGCCGCGCTCGCGCAGCGCAGCTTCGCCGCCGACCGCGTGCCCACCTTCTGCTCCGGCTGCCCGCACAACACCTCGACCCACGTGCCCGAGGGCAGCCGCGCGGTGGCCGGCATCGGCTGCCACTACATGGTGACCTGGATGCCCGAGCGGCGCACCGCCACCTTCACCCACATGGGCGGCGAGGGCGTGCCCTGGGTGGGTCAGGCGCCCTTCACCCGCGAGAAGCACATCTTCGCCAACCTCGGCGACGGCACCTACTTCCACTCCGGGCTGCTGGCGATCCGCCAGGCGGTGGCGGCGAAGGTGAACATCACCTACAAGATCCTCTACAACGACGCCGTGGCGATGACCGGCGGCCAGCCCCACGACGGCCCGCTCGACGTGCCCACCCTCGTGCGCCAGATCCAGGCCGAGGGCGTGCACAACATCGTCGTCGTCACCGACGGCACCGAGCGCGCCTACGGCCCGGCCGACATCCCGCACGTGCCGATCCGCCACCGCGACGAACTCGACGCCATCCAGCGCGAGCTGCGCGAGTCGGGCGGCGTCACCGCGCTGATCTACGACCAGACCTGCGCCGCCGAGAAGCGCCGGCGCAGGAAGCGCGGCGCCTTCCCCGACCCGGCCCGGCGCGTGTTCATCAACGAGGCGGTGTGCGAGGGCTGCGGCGACTGCGGCATCCAGTCGAACTGCATGTCGATCCTGCCGGTCGAGACCGAGTTCGGCCGCAAGCGCCAGATCGACCAGTCCTCGTGCAACAAGGACTACTCCTGCCTCAAGGGTTTCTGTCCGAGCTTCATCACCATCGAGGGCGGACAGCTGCGCAAGGGCAGCGCGCTGGCCGCCGACGCCACCCATTTCGGCACCCCGCCCGTCCCCGCGCTGCCGGCCACCACCCGGCCCTACGGCATCCTCGTCACCGGCGTCGGCGGCACCGGGGTGATCACCATCGGCGCACTGATCGGCATGGCGGCGCATCTCGACGGCAAGGGCGTCACCGTGCTCGACATGACCGGGCTGGCGCAGAAGGGCGGCTCGGTGTACAGCCACGTCCGCATCGCCGACCACCCCGACGCGCTGCACGCGGTGCGCATCGCCGCCGGCGAGGCCGATGCGGTGATCGGCGGCGACCTCATCGTCAGCGCCAGCGTCGAGGCCCTGGCGAAGATGGCGGCCGGACGCACGCGCGCGGTGATCAACCTCGCCGAGACGCCGACCTCGGCCTTCACCCGCGACCCCGACTGGCAGTTCCCCGAGCAGCGCATGCGCGCCACGATCCGCGACGCGCTCGGGATCGGGGCAAATGAGAGCGCCAGCGCACGCGCGGACTTCATCGACGCCCAGGCGCTCGCCACCACGCTGCTCGGCGACGGCATCGCCACCAACCTGTTCCTACTCGGCTTCGCCTGGCAGCGCGGCCTGGTGCCGGTGTCCGAGGCCGCGCTGATGCAGGCGGTGGAGCTGAACGGCGTGGCGGTGCAGATGAACCGCAAGGCCTTCCTGTGGGGCCGGCGCGCCGCCCATGACCTCGCCGCGGTCACGCGCCACGTCCGCCCACCCTCGCCGGCGGGCGACCATCCAGCGTCGCCGGCGGGCGAGCGCCCGGCCGATCTGGACGCGATCGTCGCCCGCCGCGTCGCGGAACTCACCGCCTACCAGGACGCCGCCTATGCCGCGCGCTACCGGGCGCTGGTCGAGCGCGTGCGCGCGGTCGAGGCGCAGCGCGTGGGCGCCGGCAGCACCCGGCTGGCCGAGGCGGTGGCGCGCAACTACCACAAGCTGCTGGCCTACAAGGACGAATACGAGGTCGCCCGCCTGTACACCGACCCCGCCTTCTGGGAGAAGGTGGAGGCCACCTTCGAGGGCGACTACAGCGTGCGCTTCCACCTCGCAGCACCGCTGCTGGCCCGCCCCGACCCCAACACCGGCCATATCGCCAAGCGCGCCTTCGGGCCCGGCATGATGCGGGTGTTCCGCCTGCTCGCGCGCCTCAAGGGCCTGCGCGGTACGCGCTGGGACATCTTCGGCTACACGGCCGAGCGCCGCGCCGAGCGGGCGCTGATCGCCGAGTACGAGGCCGACATCGCCGAACTGCTCGAGCGCCTGAGCCACGACCGCCTGCCGCTGGCGCTCGAGATCGCCCGCCTCCCCGAGCACATCCGCGGCTTCGGCCACGTCAAGGCCTACACCATGCGCGCGGCCGCCCAGCAGCGGCGCACGCTGCAGGCGCGCTGGCGCGAGGCGCCCGCCGCCGCGCCTGCGACCGAGCCGGCGCAGCGCGCCACCGCGCTGGCGTGAGGCGGGGGTGCGCAGCGCGGCTATCATCGCTCCTGTCCCCGACCCCAGCGCCGCGCGCCATGCCCCCTGCCCTCAAAGCCCTGCTCGCCCAGTTCGCCGGTCTTGCCACCGCCTTCGCCCTGGCCCGCGCCGGCCTGGTCGGCGGGCTATGGCCGCTGGTCGGCGTGCAGGCGCTCGCCGCGGCCGCGGTCGCCCATCTGCTGGGTAGCGCGCGCTGGTGGCTGCCGATCCACCTCGGCTTCGTCCCGCTGGTGGTCGGCGCGCAGGGGCTGGGCGCGAACCCGGCCTGGTACCTCGCCGCCTTCGTCCTGCTCGCGCTGGTGTACTGGACCAGCTTCCGGACCCAGGTCCCGCTCTACCTGAGCAACCGCCGCACGGCGGCGGCGGTCGCGACACTGCTGCCGCCACGGCCCTGCGCCGTGCTCGACATCGGTGCCGGCACCGGCTCGCTGCTGCGGCCGCTGGCGCGGGCGCGGCCGGACTGCCGGTTCAGCGGCATCGAGCTCGCCCCCGCCACCTGGCTGATCGGCCGCCTGCTCGCCGCGCGCGTGCCCAACATCGACTGGCGGCGCGCCGACCTGTTCGCCCGCCCGTGGCAGGACTACGATCTGGTGTATGCCTTCCTGTCCCCGGTACCGATGGCCGCGGTTTGGAAGAAGGCGGCAGCGGAGCTACGTCCCGGCGCACTGCTGGTGAGCAACAGCTTTCCCGTGCCGGAGCGCGCACCCGACCTGGTCATCGAGGTAGGCGACCGTCGCCGCACACGCCTGTACGGCTACCGCATCCAGCCCGCGGCGACGCCCTGAAGCGGCGAAATTGAGGCGGCGAACGCGGCCTTTTCCGCCGCTTGGCCTTGCCGGGCGGCGCCGATAATGCGCACGGTGAAATGAAGCGCAAGCGAAGGACATGGCGTCATGGCTGAGATCATCTGCGTGATCGGAAACAAGGGCGGAACCGGCAAGACCACGCTGTCGCACATGTTGAGCCAGGGCCTCGGCCTGCTCGGCCAGCGCGCGGCCTGCGTGCTCACCGACACCACGCGCGAGCCGCTGATCCCCGCGGGCCGCCGCTACCTGATTGCCGACGCGCGCACCCGCGAGTCGCTGACCAAGGTGGTCGACAAGCTGCGCACGCTCGACGACTGGATCGGCGTCATCGACGGCGGCGGCAACCGCACCGAGATGGACCGCAAGCTCTATGCGCTCTCCGACATCGTGCTGCTGCCCTTCCGCGAGTCCCACGAGGACATCCGCACCGTGCTGCGCGACCTGGAGATGTTCCCGCGCGCCTATGCCGTCCCCACCCAGTGGCCGCACAACGCCTGGCAGCGCGAGGCGGCGGACCGCACCGTCGCCCAGCTGCTCGGCGCTTACCGCCACCGCATCCTGCGCCCGGTCAACGCCCTGTCATCGACCAAGCTGCTGCTGCAGAAGCGCATCCCCGAGCAGCTGCCCTCGCCGCTGGCCAACGCCTGCCGCGCGGTCGCCCGGCAGATCCTCGAGGTGCTCGAGATCGACTTCAGCGAACACGCGACGCTCGACGAGCCCGAAGAGGTCGTCGAGCGCCTGCCCGCTGCCGAGATGCCGATGCGCCTGACCCAGGGCGCGCGCCGCAGCCACTGAAGCGGCCGCGGCCAGCGCTCACAGGCGCGCGCCGCTGCGCGCGATGGCAACCAGCGCCTGCGAGCGGCTGCTGACGCCGAGCGCGCGATAGATCGCCGTCATGTGCACCTTGACCGTCCCCTCGGAGAGCCCGAGCAGTTCGGCGATCTCGCGGTTGCTGCGCCCGCCCGCGAGCAGCTCCAGCACGCGCCCCTGCGCGGTGGTCAGGCCGAAACGCTCGGCCGGCGCGCGGGCGCCGGCGCGCGTCGGGCTCGCGGCGCTGCGCACCGGGGTCGGCACGCCGCCCTCGAGCACCTCGCGCACCGCCTGCAGCAGCACCTCGCCCGAGCTCGCCTTCGACACGAAGCCCGAGGCCCCCGCCTTCAGCGCGCGGCGCACGGAGGCGTCGTCGTCCATCGCCGACACCACGATCGCCGGCATGTCGGGGCAACGCTTGCCGAGGATCGCCAGCAGCGAGAAGCCATTGACGTCGGGCAGCATCAGATCGATGACGGCCAGATCGAGGCCGGGCTCGCGCTCGAGCGCGGCGAGCGCCTCGTCGCCGTCGGCGGCCTCGATGCACTCGACCCCGGGCTCGAGCCGCTGCAGGCTCTGGGCCATGGCCTCACGGACCAGCGCGTGGTCTTCGACGATCAGGATCTTGGTCATGGCGTGCGTGCAGCAGCGGGCCGCTTGAGCTGGGAAAAGCCATGAAAATACCATGGCGGATGCAGCCGGCCCTATGCCCGCAGGCGCAAAGAGGGGAAAATCGGGCGACTTCCCGGCGCGCCGGGCCCTGCCCTGACGCGCACCATCCGCCCTGCCGCTCATGCCCCTGAATCCCGCCACGGTCTCCTGCACCACGCAAGGACGACGCGGCCGGCCGCTGCCGGAGCGCGGGCGATGAGACGCGCCCCCGGGTGGCAGCGGGTCGCCGCCGCCGCGGTGCTGGTCGCGCAGCTCGTCGTCGTCGCGTCGGCCGCCGAGCCGCAGGTGATCGTGCTCGCGGAACTCGACAATGCGCCGCAGGCGGAGGCCGTGGACGCCCTGCGCGCCGAACTGGAGCGCGCGGCCGCGGCCATCGAGGTGCTGCCGCCGGCCAGCGCGAGCCCGAGCGCGCTCGCCGCCGCCCGCCTCGTCGTCACCGTCGGCGGCCAGGCCGCCCAGGCGGTGGCGACGCTCGCGACCCGCCCGCCCGTGCTGCACGTGCTGCTGTCCCGGGCCACGCTCGGCGCACTGGCGCACACTCCGGGCGCCGGCGCATGGTCCGCGATCGTGCTCGACCAGCCCGCAGAGCGCCAGATCGCCCTGATCCGCCTGGCACTGCCCGGCCATGAGCGGATCGCCACCATTGCCGGCGCGGACAGGCCCGCGCTGGCAGACCAACTGGCTCGTGCCGCGCCGCGCAGCGGGCTGGACGCGCGCAGCGCCCCAGCCACCGACATCCCCTCCCTCTACCCAGCACTGCGCGAGGTCCTCGCCGAGCCCGCGGTGCTGGTCATCACCCCGGACCCCCAGGTGTTCAACAGCCAGACCGTGCATCACGTGCTGCTCACCGCCTTCCGCCTGCACTCCCCGGTGCTCGGCTTCTCCGCCGCCTACGTGCGCGCCGGCGCGGTGCTCGGCCTGTACACGACGCCGGCCCAGGCCGGACGGGAGGCTGCCGCGGTCGCGCGGCGCGTGCTCGCCGGACAGCCGCTGCCGGCACCCGCGGCCCACACGGAGTTCGAGGTCGGGGTGAATCAGACCGTGGCCCGCGCGCTCGGCCTGCAGCTCCCGGCCGAGCAGGCGCTCACCGCCGCGCTGCGGGCACAGGAGGGCCGGACACCATGATGGAACGCTGGGGCATCCGCGCCCGCGTCACCTTCGTCGCCTTCGTACCGATGCTGGTGGTCGCGCTGCTGATGACGGTCACCCATACCGGGCTGCGCCTCTCGGACCTCGACCAGGCCCTGCGCGCCCGCGCCCACGCCCACGCCCGCCAGCTCGCGGCGGCCAGCGAGTACGCGATCTTCGCCGGCGACCGCGAGACCCTCGGCCAGCTCGCCGACGCCCTGATGCTCGAGGACGACGTGGCCGCCATCGCCATCCTGGGCGCCGACGGCCAGGTCCTCGCACGCACCGGCCGCTTCGCCACCCGGATGCCACCGCTGCCGCCCTACCCGACGCCCGTGCAGGAGCTGGACACCGCCGAGGGACGCTGGCTGCGCATCGTCGAGCCGATCCGGCCCAGCCGTCTGCCGGCCACCGACGTCTTCGGCAGCGCCGGACTGGAGCCGGCCGCAGGCGCGCAACCGCCACTCGGCCAGCTGGTGCTGGACATGTCGCTCGAGCCCCTGCAGCGGCGCCGCAGCGAGCTGCTCTGGATCGCTGCGGGCTGGCTGGTGATCGTCGCCGCGGGCAGCCTGCTGCTCGCGCGGCGCATGAGCCGCAGCGTCAGCGGCCCGATCCGCGAGGCAGCGGAGGCCGTGCTCGGCATCGGCCGCGGGCAGCTGCACCGGCGCATCCGCATCAGCGCCGGCGGCAGCCTGCGCGCGCTCGCCGAAGGCGTGAACGAGATGGCCGGCCGGCTCGAGGACGCCCACGCCTCGATGGCACGCCGCATCGACGACGCCACCGCCGAGCTGCGTGCCCGCAAGGACGAGGCCGAGCGCGCGAACCTGGCGAAATCCCGCTTCCTTGCTGCCGCCAGCCATGACCTGCGCCAGCCCCTGCACGCGCTCGGGCTGTTCCTGTCCGAGCTGTCGCAGCAGCCGCTGGACGCGTACAGCCGGCAGATCACCGAGCGCATCACGGCCTCGACCGAGGCCATGGAGGGCCTGCTCGACAGCCTGCTCGACATCTCCCGCCTCGATGCCGGCGTGCTCACCCCGGAGCGCAGCGTGTTCGACATGCATGCCAAGCTCGAGCACATCGTCGCCGGTCAGTCCGGCGCCGCCAGCGCACGCGGGCTGGCACTGCGCCTGCATTGCCCGCCGTGCTGGGCGCTGAGCGACCCGCTGCTGTTCGAGCGCATCGTCGCCAACCTGCTCAGCAACGCCATCCGCTACACGCCGCAGGGCCGCGTGCTGGTGGCCTGCCGCCGCCGCGGCGACCGCCTGCGGGTCGAAGTGCGCGACAGCGGCCTGGGCATCGCCGCCGACGATCAGCAGGTCATCTTCCAGGAGTTCGTGCAGCTCGGGAACGCCGAGCGCGCGCGCGACAAGGGCCTGGGCCTGGGGCTCGCCATCGTCCGCCGCCTGGCCGACCTGCTCGGGCATCGCCTGGCGCTGCGCTCCGCACCGGGCCGCGGTTCGGTGTTCGCGGTGGAGTTGCCCGCCGCCGCCCCACCGCTGCCTGCGCAGGGCGAACGCGAGGCCCTGGCGCTCGGACATTTCGGCGATCTCAGGGTGGCGATTGCCGACGACGACGAGCTCGTGCTCGGCGCCCTGGCCAGCCTGCTCGCCTCCTGGGGCTGCGAGGTGACGGCCGCAGCAACCGCCGACGCGCTGCTGGACGCGCTCAGCGGTGCCGCGCCCGACATCCTGATCAGCGACCTGCGCCTCGGCGGCACCCTCGACGGCCTGGCGCTGATCGCCGCGGTGCGCGCCCTCCCCGGGCTGGGCGCCCTGCCGGCGGTGGTGATCAGCGGCGACACCGCCCCGGAGAGCCTCGCCCGGGTGCAGGCGGCCGGCGTCCAGCTGCTGCACAAACCGGTTCGCCCCGCGCGCCTGCGCGCGTTGATGCACCGGCTGCTGGCCGCGCGCTGAGCGCCCGTCCTTGCGTCCGTCATGGCCGGCGGCCGCGGCGCGGCGTGCGCACCCGTCCCGGCGTATCGGTTAATATCGCTTCATATCGTCCAACCTGAAGGGAGCCTCCGATGTCACAGGACCAAAACGCCCAGGATCCGCTGGAATTCGTGCGCGGAATGTGGAACCAGATGGGCTTCTCCCTGCCCGGGATGGTCACGCCGACCCTGGACGTCGACGAGCTCGACAAGCGCATCACCGACATGCGCGCGGTGGAGGGCTGGCTGAAGATGAATCTGAACATGCTGCAGATGAGCATCCAGGGGCTCGAGATGCAGCGCGCGGCGCTGGCGGCGGTGAAGGCGATGAGCCAGCAGGCGCAGCAGACCGGCGAGGCGGGCGGCGACGCCGCCGGCAACCCCTTCGCCGCGGCGGCAGCGATGTGGCCGTGGAACCTGATGAACAACGTGCCGGCCGCCGGTGCGCAGCCGGCCGCAGGCGAGGCCGAGGCCAAGACCAGCGGGCGCGGCGGCCGGCGCAAGACCCCCACCGACAAGTGAGGCGCGCGGGGCGGCACCCACGCCCCGGCCCGTTCCCCTTTGCAGTGCCCTAGATGACGCCTGCCGCGCGCAGGCGGGCGATGGCAGTGCCATCCATGCCGAGGTCGGCGAGGATCGCGTCGGTGTCGCGCCCCGCCTTCGCCGGCGCCGGACGCGGCGAGGGCGCGGGCATTGCCGACATGCGCACCGCGGGCCCGAACTGGCGCACCCCGCCCACCTCGATCGCCATGCCGCGCGCCTGCAACTGCGCGTCCTCGAGGCTCTCCTCCAGCCGCAGCACCGGCGTCACGCAGCAATCCACCGCATCGAACACCGCCACCCAGTCGCGCTGACTGCGACTGCGGAAGATCGCGGCCAGCGCGTCCCGCACCCGCGCCCCTTCGGCGCCATCGGCCAGATGGCCGGGCTTGAGGTCGGGGCGGCCGAGCGTGTCGCACAGCAGCAGCCAGAACTTCTCCTCGAGCGCACCGACCGCCATGTGGCGGCCGTCGGCGGTCTCGTACACCCCGTAGCAGGGCACGCCGCCGCTCAGCAGATCCTCGCCGCGCGGCTTCACGCGGCCGTTGGCGAGCACCTCGGTGAGCGGGAAGATGGCGTGCGCGAGGCTGGCGTCGGTCATCGACACGTCGACATGGCGCCCGTGGCCGCTGCGCCGGGCGTCGAACAGCGCGACCATGATGCCCATCACCGCGCCCATGGTGCCCCCGAGCAGGTCGCCGATCTGCAGGTTGGACAGCGCCGGGGCGGCGCCGGCGGTACCGATCTGGTCGAGCACGCCGGCATAGCCGAGGTAGTTGATGTCGTGCCCGGCGCGCGCCGCATACGGGCCGGTCTGGCCGTAGCCGCTGATGCTGCACAACACCAGGCGCGGGTTGCGGGCGGCGAGCGCCTCGTAGCCGAGGCCGAGGCGCGCCATCACGCCGGGGCGAAAGCCCTCGACGACGACGTCCGCGGTCTCGACCAGGCGCAGGAACAGCGCGCGCCCCTCGGGATGCTTGAGGTCGAGCCGCAGGCTCTGCTTGTTGCGATTGACCACCTGGTAGAACCAGCTCGTCTCGCCGCCCATCGCGCCCATGCTGCGCGCGTAGTCGCCGGCGCCGGTGTCCTCGACCTTGATCACTTCCGCGCCGTAGTCGGCCAGATGCTGGGTGGCGAGCGGGCCGGGCAGCAGGCGGGTGAGATCGAGGATGCGGACGCCGGCGAGCGGCGCGCGTGCGGCAGTGTCCTGGTCCGGGTTCATGCGCATTTTCTCCAGCGTATGCAGGGGCGCGCAGTCTACCCGCCGCGCCGCCCGCCAGGAACCGGCGGCGGTCACAGCGCGGGCCGCGGGACGGCGGCCTAGCGGTAGCTGCGCACGTCGTCGATGACCTTGCCGTCGTTGGCGAGCGCGCCTGCGGGCAGGAACGCGACCTCGCCGCGCAGCTTGGTGAGCTCGCGGATGCTGACCGCGATCGCGCCCGCCAGGGCCTCGCTGCCGCCGCCGGCCACCTCGCACATCAGCGTCATGCGGTCGTTGAGCCCGGGGTTGTCGACCACCAGGCGGGCGCGCCTGATCTCGGGGTGGCGGCGCAGCACCTGCGCGATCTGACCCGGATGCACGAACATGCCCTTGACCTTGGTGGTCTGGTCGGCGCGGCCCATCCAGCCCCTGATGCGCAGGTTGGTGCGCCCGCAGGGCGAGATCCCGGGCATCAGCGCCGACAGGTCGCCGGTGCCGAAGCGGATCAGCGGGTAATCCGGGTTGAAGGTGGTGACCACCACCTCGCCCACCTCGCCCGCCGCGACCGGGTCGCCGGTGCCGGGGCGAACGATCTCGACCAGCACGTCCTCGTCGACCACCATGCCCTCGCGCGCCGGCGTCTCGTAGGCGATGAGGCCGATGTCGGCGGTGGCATAAGCCTGGAAGGCGGCGATGCCGCGCGCGGCGAAGGCCTCGCGCATGCTGGGCGGGAAGGCCTCGCCGGAGACGAAGGCCTTGGCGAAGGACACCGGCACGCCGATCTCGTCCGCCTTGTCGAGCAGGATGCGCAGGAAGGACGGCGTGCCGACGTAGGCGTTGGGCTGCAGGTCGGCGATCGCCGCGAGCTGCTGCTCGGTCTGGCCGACGCCGGCGGGGAACACTGTGCAGCCGAGCGCGTGCGCGGCCGTCTCCAGCATCGACCCGGCGGGCGTGAAGTGATACGAGAAGGTGTTATGCACCAGGTCGCCGGCGCGAAAGCCGGCGGCGAACAGCGCGCGCGCCAGGCGGTAGTAGTCGGGGCGCGCGCCCTCCGGCTCGTAGAGCGGGCCGGGCGAGGCGAACACCCGCCGGCAGGTCGCGCCCCAGCCCACCGCCGAGAAGCCGCCGAAGGGCCGCGCCGCCTTCTGCAGCTCGAGCAGCTCGGACTTGCGCGTGACCGGCAGCGTGGCGAGTGCCGCGCGGCTGGTGACCGAATCCGGGTCGACGTCGGCCAGCAGGCGGCCGAAGGCGGGCGCGGCGGCGCGCGCATGGGCGATCTGCGCCGGCAGGCGTGCCAGCAGCTCGCGTTCGCGCGCCTCGGGATCGCGGGTCTCGCGCGTGTCGTGGAAATTCATCAGGGGTCCCCTGCTCGATGCGTTGTCCGGTTCGGCGTGGCGGGCGGCGGGCTTCAGCTCAGCCAACGCTTGCGGCGACGGTAATGCTTGATGTCGCGGAAGCTCTTGCGCCCTTCGCCCGCGAGGCCGAGGTAGAACTCCTTGACGTCCTCGTTGCTGGCCAGGTCCTTGGCCGCGCCTTCCATCACGATGCGGCCGTTCTCGACGATGTAGCCGAAGTCGGCGTAGCGCAGCGCGACCATGGTGTTCTGTTCGGCGAGCAGGAAGCTCACCCCTTCCTTGGCGTTGAGGTCCTTGACGATCTCGAACACCTCTTCGACGATCTGCGGCGCCAGGCCCATCGAGGGCTCGTCGAGCAGGACCATGTTCGGGTTCGACATCAGTGCCCGGCCGATCGCGCACATCTGCTGCTCACCGCCCGAGGTGTAGGCGGCCTGGCTGGTACGGCGCGTCTTCAGGCGCGGGAAATACGTGTACACCTTGTCGAGGTTGGCGGCGATCTCGCCCTTGTCGCTGCGCGTGTAGGCGCCGGCGAGCAGGTTTTCCTCGATGGTCAGGTGGGCGAAGCAATGCCGCCCCTCCATGACCTGGAGTATTCGATCATGCCCTTGGTGACCTCGCCGCGCTCGCCCTTGAGCAGGTTGGAGATCGCGCGCAGCGTGGTGGTCTTGCCCGCGCCGTTGCCGCCGAGAATGGCCACGATGCCGCCCTCGGGCACCTGCAGGGACACGCCCTTGAGCACCAGCGCGACGTGGTTGTAGATCACCTCGATGCCATTGACGTTGAGGAGGAGATTGGGTGCGTTCATCATTTCGTCCGGTGAGTACGGCCCCGCCGCACGCGGCGGGGACCGGATCGATGCCGGCCATCCGGCCGCCCGCAGGACATGCGGGACGGCCGGGCGGCTGCAGGCGGCATCAGGCGTTGCAGTCGGCCGCTTCGCGGCGCTTGATCTGCTTCTCGGCGGCGTAGCGGTCGGCGGCTTCCTTGACCATCGGGCCGAGCACGCTCTTGTCCGCCTCGTACCAGTCGGCACCCATCACCCACTTGCTGCCATCCCAGGTGTGGACGCGCGCCCAGGACGAGCCCATGTGGTCCTCGCAGGTGGTCTTGAGCGGGCGGATGACGCCCTTCACGCCCAGCTCTTCAAGCCGCTTCTCGTCGAGGTTGAGGTTCTCGAAGCCCCAGCGCACCTGCTCGCCGGTCATGACCTTGCCCTTGCCGAACTTCTCCTGCGCCGCGCGCACGGCCTCGACGCTCAGCATCGAGATGATCATGCCGCGGGTGTAGAGCACCGAGCCGACCTCGTCGCGCGGCCCCGAGCCCTGGCCGGCGTCATGCACCTTCTTGAGAACGTCCTGCATCAGCGGATACTCGGTGCCGTTGGGGTTGAGCGCCAGCGCGCTGTAGCCCTTGGCGTTGGCGCCGACGTCCTTGACGTCGGGTTCGGCACCGGCCCACCACACGCCGAACAGCTTCTCGCGCGGGAAGCCGGTGGCGATCGCTTCCTTGAGCGCGGTCGAGTTCATCACGCCCCAGCCCCACAGCAGCGCGTAGTCGGGACGATCGCGGCGCACCTGCAGCCAGGTCGCCTTCTGCTCCACGCCGGGCGCGGTCACGGGCAGCAGTTGCAGCTCGAAGCCATGCATCTCGGCGCGCTTCTTCAGCGCCGGGATCGGCTCCTTGCCGAAGGGCGAGTCGTGGTAGATCAGCGCGATCTTCTTGCCCTTGAGCTTGTCGAGACCGCCTTCCTTCTTGCCCAGGTGCTGGATCAGGATGTCGGCCGCGGTCCAGTAGCTGCCCATCAGCGGGAAGTTCCACTTGAACACGCCGCCGTCCTGCGAGGCCGCCAGGCCGTAGCCGAGGGTGATCAGCGGGATCTTGTCGACCGGAGCCTTGTCGGTGAGCGCGAAGGTGATGCCGGTGGCCTGCGGGTCGAACACCGCAGCGCCCTTGCCCTTCAGGCGCTCGTAGCACTCCACGCCCTTGTCGGTGGCGTAGCCGGTCTCGCATTCCTCAAAGGCGATCTTGACGCCGTTGATGCCGCCGGTGGCGTTGATGTACTTGAGGTAGTCCTGCTTGCCGTTGGCCCAAGGCACGCCGTTGGGCGCGTAGGCACCGGTGCGGTAGGACAGCAGCGGAATGAACTGCTCCTGGGCCAGGGTCGGCGTGGCGAAGCTGGTCGCACCCAGGGCGGCGAGCGTGGCGGCGAGCACGAAGGGCTTGAGTTTCATTGATGTGTCTCCTCTCTTATGTGTCGGTGGCATGGCGTCCATGCCGGTTGGTGCATCCCTGCGACAACCACTTCTGCCCGGCCCCCAGCAACCGGGCGGCGCTGCATCAATGGGGGAAGGGCCACAGCCGCAGCTTCTGCTTGCCCACGCTCCACAGCTTCGCCAGGCCATGCGGCTCGACGATCAGGAAGAACACGATGAGGGCGCCGAAGATCATGTGCACCAGGTGCGTGATGGTCGCCGTGGAGAGCGGGATGCCGAGCAGGTGCGGGATCTGGTCGAGCGCGAGCGGCAGCAGCACGATGAAGCCGGCACCCAGGAACGCGCCCGCGATCGAACCCAGGCCGCCGATGATGACCATGAACAGCAACTGGAAGGAACGGTCGATCGAGAACGCCGCCGGCTCCCACGCGCCGAGGTGGATGAAGGCCCACAGCACGCCGGCCACGCCGACGATGAAGGAGCTCACCGCGAACGCGCTCAGCTTGGCGTACATCGGGCGGATGCCGATCACCGCCGCGGCCACGTCCATGTCGCGGATCGCCATCCACTGCCGGCCGATGGCGCTGCGCACCAGGTTCTTGGCCATGAGCGCGAACACGCACACCACCGTCAGCACGAACAGGTACTTGGTGACCGGCGACTCGATCGGCACGCCGAACACGTCGAGGCGGGCCATGCTGACCGAGCCGGACGACGAGTTGTTGGTGAACCAGCCGATGCGCAGGAAGGCCCAGTCGGTGAAGAACTGCGCCGCCAGCGTCGCCACCGCCAGGTACAGGCCCTTGATGCGCAGCGACGGGATGCCGAACAGCACGCCGATCACGGTCGCCGACAGGCCGCCGAGCAGCATCGCCACGATCAGCGGCATGCCGTCGATGCGGACCATGAAGTTGTAGGCCGCATACGCGCCCACGGCCATGAAGGCGCCGGTGCCGAGCGAGATCTGGCCGCAGTAGCCGACCAGGATGTTCAGGCCCAGCGCCGCCAGCGACAGGATCAGGAAGGGAATCAGGATGGCGCGGAACCAGTATTCCGAGCCCACCAGCGGCAGCACCACGAAGGCGACCAGCAGCAGCAGGGCCATCGCCCAGCGCTCCTGGAAGATGGGGAAGATTTGTTGATCGGCCGCGTAGCTCGTCTTGAACTGGCCATTTTCTCTGTACAGCATTCGGATGTTCTCCCGGAGTCGGTAGCCGCGTCAGACGCGATCGATGATCTTCTCGCCGAACAGCCCCTGCGGACGAACCAGCAGGAAACCCAGCGCGAGCACGTAGGCGAACCAGATTTCAATGCCACCACCGAGCATCGGCCCGAGGTAGATCTCCGACAGTTTCTCGCCGACGCCGATGATGAGGCCGCCGATGATGGCGCCCGGCACCGAGGTCAGGCCGCCGAGGATCACCACCGGCAAGGCCTTGAGCGCCACCAGCGAGAGCGTGAATTGCACGCCGAGCTTGGAGCCCCAGATGATGCCGGCGACCAGCGCGGCAAAGCCCGCGACCGACCACACGATGACCCAGATCTTGTTGAGCGGGATGCCGATCGACTGGGCGGCCTGATGGTCGTCCGCCACCGCGCGCAGGGCGCGGCCGGTCTTGGTCTTCTGGAAGAACAGCGCCAGCACCACCACCAGCAGCGCGGCGATCGCCGCGGCAACGAGGTCTTCCTTGCTGATCATCACGCCACCCTCGAACATGCCCTCGAGGATGAAGGCCGGATCCTTGGGCATGCCGACGTTGATGTTGTAGATGTCGCTGCCGAAGAGCGTCTGGCCGAAGCCGTCGAGGAAGTAGGCGATGCCGAGCGTGGCCATCAGCAGCGTGATGCCTTCCTGGTTGACCAGCTTCGACAGGCACAGGCGCTCGATTGCCCACGCCAGCACCACCATCACCGCCATCGCGGCGATGAAGGCGAGCAGGTTGGCGAGCAGCAGGCTCTCGAAGCCCAGCCACTGCGGAATCCACTCCGCAAAGCGCGACATCGCCAGCGCGGCGAACAGCACCATCGCGCCCTGAGCGAAATTGAACACGCCCGAGGCCTTGTAGATCAGCACGAAGCCCAGTGCGATCAAGGAGTACAACATGCCGGCCATCAACCCGCCGAACAAGGTTTCAAGAAAGAATCCCATGGTGTTCCCCGCTCAGTGCGACGTGCCGAGATAGGCACTGATGACGTCTTCGTTGTTGCGCACCTCGTCGGGCGCGCCGTCGCCGATCTTCTTGCCGTAATCCAGCACCACGACGCGATCGGAGATGTCCATCACCACCCCCATGTCGTGCTCGATCAGCACGATGGTGGTGCCGAACTGGTCATTGACGTCGAGGATGAAGCGGCACATGTCCTGCTTCTCCTCCACGTTCATGCCCGCCATCGGTTCGTCGAGCAGCAGCAGCGACGGCTCGGCGGCCAGCGCGCGGCCGAGTTCGACGCGCTTCTGCAGGCCGTAGGGGAGCTGGCCGACCGGGGTCTTGCGCACGTTCTGGATCTCGAGGAAGTCGATCACCTCCTCCACCTTCTCGCGGTGGGCGATCTCCTCCTTCTGCGCCGCGCCCCAGAACAGCGCCTGCTGGAAGAGGTTGGATTTCATCTTCAGGTTGCGCCCGGTCATGATGTTGTCGAGCACGCTCATGCCCTTGAACAGGGCGATGTTCTGGAAGGTGCGAGCGATGCCCTGGCGCGCGGCCATGTAGGGCTCGAGGCGCTGGCGTTCGTGGCCGCGATACAGGATGCGGCCCTCCTGCGGGTGATAGACGCCGTTGATCACGTTGAGCATCGAGCTCTTGCCGGCGCCGTTGGGGCCGATGATCGAGCGGATCTCGTGCTCGCGGACGTTGAAGCTGATGTCGGTGAGTGCCTTCACCCCGCCGAAGCGCAGCGAGATGTTCTGCAGGTCGAGGATCACCTCGCCCTGGCGGCGCCCCGAAGGCGTGGCGGCCGCAGCGGAATTCATGTCGGTCATGTCCATTCCCCGTCCCCTCAGGCCGCGCGCTTGCCGGCCTGCGGCGCGAAGGTCTTCACTTCCTCGATGCGCAGGTCGGCCGAGACCTTGCCGGTGCGGCCGTCCTCGTACTTG
>JAREIX010000313.1 GCA_029286945.1 Thauera sp.
CTTCTCCGAGAAGCTGCCGATCTCGCGCATGCAGCGCGACCTCACCGACTCGACCGTGCTGCGCAACATGGGCGTGGGCTTCGGCCACACGGTGCTCGCCCTCGACAGCTGCCTGCGCGGACTGGGCAAGCTCGAAGCCGACCCGGCGCGCCTGGCCGCCGACCTGGACGAGTGCTGGGAAGTGCTCGCCGAGCCGGTGCAAACGGTGATGCGCCGCTATGGCATCGAAAATCCCTACGAGCAGCTGAAGGCGATGACGCGCGGCAAGGGCATCACCCGCGAGGCGCTGCAGGACTTCATCCGCACGCTTGCGATCCCCGCCGAGGCGCGCGACCACCTGCTGGCGATGACGCCGGCGAGCTATGTGGGCAAGGCTGCCGAGCTCGCGCGCCGCATCTGAGCATCGCTCGAATCTGCCGGCCAGGCGCCGGCGCCCATCCCGACGCCACCTTCGCGGTGGCGTTGTCACGACAAGGAGCACCCGAATGGCCTTCGCCGACAACCTGAAAACCCTGCCCGGCATCTCCCACCTCGCCGCGCTGAACCTGATCGACGCCGCCGACGCGGTCGTCGCCACCATCGAGAACAAGCCCGGCCAAGCTGGTTCGCTGGCGGTCTACAACCATCTCGCCCAGCTCTACGGCGCGATCAGTCCGGAGGCGGCAAGGAAGGGGCTGGAGCTCTATGCCGAGCATACCGAGGACGCCCGCACCCATCCTGGCAGGCACCCCAACATCGACCGCCTGATCGGTCTGATCGAGCGCGGCGAGACGCTCAAGGTCAAGCAGGTGTTCGCGGTCTGAGGACCCAAGACGCAAGGCCGTGGGGCCGGCGTAGCCGGCGCCAACTTCAAGAGCGCCGAGGAGGGCGGCCGCTCGGGGGAAATAAGGCGACGCATGTTTGAGGCGCGCAGCGCCGAGTTTGCGTCGCCGCCCCCGAGCGGTTGTCCTCCGAGGGCAGCCGAAGGCCGCGAATGCAGGCGGCGACGGCTACGCCGGCCCCGCGGCCGAATCGGAGCCGCACTCACCACATCAAAGCCCGACAAGAAGGGTTCACGTGCCTTTCAGGGGAAGGCGCGATGAACCACAAAAAAGGCGCCCGCAGGCGCCTTTGTCGTATCCGGAAGACCGCAGCCTCAGACCACCGCCTCTTCCTTCTCCTTCTTCGGCTTGATGAACTGCTCGCGCGACACCCCGAGCCACATCACCAGCGGGCTCGCCACCAGCACGGACGAGTAGATACCGAAGCAGATGCCGATCGTCAGCGCCAGCGCGAAGTAGTACAGCGTCTCGCCGCCGAAGATCAGCATCGACAGCACCATCACCTGCGTGCTGCCGTGGGTGATCACGGTGCGCGAGATCGTGCTCGTGATCGCGTGGTCCAGCACTTGCGGCGTGCTCATGTTGCGCTTCTTCTTGAAGGTCTCGCGCACGCGGTCGAACACCACCACCGACTCGTTCACCGAATAGCCCAGCACCGCCAGCACCGCCGCCAGCACCGGCAGCGAGAACTCCCACTGGAAGAAGGCGAAGAAGCCCAGGATGATGATGACGTCGTGAAGGTTGGCGATGATCGCCGACAGCGCGAAGCGCCACTCGAAGCGCAGCGCGAGGTAGATCATGATGCCGACGATCACCAGCAGCAGCGCCATCGAGCCGTCGGCGGCGAGCTCCTTGCCCACCTGCGGGCCGACGAACTCCACCCGGCGCAGCTCCGGCGTCGGACCGCCGGCCTGCTGCAGCGTGTTCATCACGGTCTCGGATACGCGCGCGGTCTCCATGTCCTCGCGATTGGGCAGGCGGATCAGCAGGTCGCGCGCGCTGCCGAAGTTCTGCACCTGGGCGTCCGGGTAGCCGCTGTTCGCCAGCGCCTGGCGGATCGGCTCGAGCTGTGGCGCCTCGGCGTAGCTCACCTCGACCAGCGTGCCGCCTGTGAACTCCACCGACAGGTGCAGGCCGCGGGTGGCGATGAAGAACACCGCCAGCACGAAGGTGAGCAACGAGATGACGTTGAACACCAGCGCGTGGCGCATGAAGGGGATGTCTTTCTTGATGCGGAAGAATTCCATGATCGCGTTTCTCGTCCGTTCGTCCGCTTACTTGCCTTCCGGCTTCCACACCTGGCCGATCGACAGGCTGTCGACCTTGCGACGGCGGCCGTAGATGAAGTTCACCAGCATCCGCGACACCAGGATCGCGCTGAACATCGAGGTCAGGATGCCCAGGCAGTGCACCACGGCGAAGCCGCGCACCGGACCCGAGCCGAACACCAGCAGCGCGATGCCGGCGATCAGGGTGGTGATGTTGGAGTCGAGGATGGTGTCCCAGGCGCGGTCGTAACCGGCGGCGATCGCCGCCTGCGGGCTGGCGCCGTTGCGCAGTTCCTCGCGGATGCGCTCGTTGATCAGCACGTTGGCGTCGATCGCCATGCCCAGGGTCAGCGCCATCGCGGCGATGCCTGGCAGGGTGAGCGTGGCCTGCAGCAGCGACAGCAGCGCCACCAGCAGCAGCAGGTTGGCGGCGAGCGCGATCGACGACACCAGGCCGACCAGCATGTAGTAGGCGCACATGAAGACGACGATCGCGAGGAAGCCCCACAGCGTCGAGTTGAAGCCCTTCTGGATGTTCTCGGCGCCCAGGCTGGGGCCGACGGTGCGCTCCTCGATGATCTCCATCGGCGCGGCCAGCGAGCCGGCGCGCAGCAGCAGGGCGACGTCGTTGGCTTCGGCCGTGGTCATGCGGCCGGAGATCTGCACACGGCCGCCGCCGATCTCGCTGCGGATCACCGGCGCGGTCACGACCTCGCCCTTGCCCTTCTCGAACAGCAGGATGGCCATGCGCTTGCCGACGCTCTCGCGC
>JAREIX010000074.1 GCA_029286945.1 Thauera sp.
CGACATCGTCGCCGCCGCCTACGGCGAGAAGGTCGGCGGCTTCGGCCCCGAGTACATCATCCCGCGCCCCTTCGACCCGCGCCTGATCGTCAAGATCGCGCCTGCGGTGGCCGAGGCCGGCATGGCCTCGGGTGTGGCCACCCGTCCGATCACCGACTGGGACGCCTACCGCGGCCACCTCAACAACTTCGTCTGGCACTCCGGCCTGATCATGAAGCCGGTGTTCGCCGCCGCGCGCATGAACCCGAAGCGCATCATCTTCTCCGAGGGCGAATCCGAGAAGGTGCTGCGTGCGGTGCAGCAGGTGGTCGACGAGAGGCTGGCGCGCCCGATCCTGATCGGCCGTCCGGACGTCGTGCTCAAGAACATCGAGCGCTTTGGCCTGCGCATGACGGCCGAGCGCGACTTCGAGCTGGTCAATCCGGACTCCGATCCGCGCTTCAACGAGCTGTGGCAGCACTACCACCTCCTGATGGAGCGCCGCGGCGTGTCGGTCGAGTACGCCAAGAAGGAAGTGCGCCGCCGCACCACGCTGATCGGCACGCTGCTGCTGAAGTTCGGCTACGGCGACGGGCTGATCTGCGGCACCTACGGCATGCACCGCCTGCACCGCGAGTTCGTCGAGACCGTGCTCGGCCGGCGCGAGGGCGTGGACAACCTGTACACGGTCAACCTGCTCAACCTCCCCGAGCGCACCGTCTTCCTCGCCGACACCTACGTCAATTACGACCCGACGCCGGAGCAGGTGGTGGAGATGACGCGGCTCGCCGCCGAGGAGATGAAGCGCTTCGGCATCGAGCCGCGGATCGCGCTGCTGTCGCACTCGTCCTTCGGTTCGGCTGATTCGCCCACGGCCGAGAAGATGCGCACCGCGCTGCGCCTGCTGCACGAGCGCCATCCCGAGCTGCAGGTCGAGGGCGAGATGCACGGCGACTCGGCGCTCGACGCCCGCCACCGCCTGCAGATCTTCCCCAACGCCAAGATGCGCGAGGACGCCAACCTGCTGATCTTCCCGACCCTCGACGCGGCCAACATCGCCTTCAACCTGTTGAAGAACGCGGCTGGCAGCGGCATGACGGTCGGCCCGATCCTGCTCGGTGCGGCCAAGCCGGTGCATATCCTGACGCCGTCGGCGACGGTGCGCCGCATCATCAACATGACCGCGCTCACCGTGGTCGAGGCCGGCCAGGCGGGCTGAGCGGGGCCGCGCGACATTTGTCCTTGTCTCCCGATCCCACGCTGCGCCATGCTGGCGCCGTGCGGTGATCGGGGGCAGGGCGATGGACGGGCAAGACGGGCGCGCGGCGCTGGTGCTGACCGGAGGCGGTGCGCGCGCGGCCTATCAGGTCGGCGTGCTCAACGCCATCCGCGAGCTGCGTGGCAAGCGTGGCGGCAATCCCTTTCCGATCCTGTGCGGCACCTCGGCGGGCGCCATCAACGCCGCCGCGCTCGCCGCGCACGCGAGCGATTTCGCCCGCGCCGTGCGCCACATCGACCGCATCTGGCGCGGCCTGCACGTCGATGACGTCTATCGGGTGGACCCGACGGCCCTGCTCGGCAGCGGCCTGCGCTGGGGCTCGGCCCTGTTCGGCGGCTGGATGCTGCACCAGACGCCGCGTTCGCTGCTCGACAACACCCCTCTGCGCGCGCTGCTCGAGCGCGTGCTCGACCTGTCGGCGATCGCCCCGGCGATCCTGCGCGGCGATCTCCATGCGGTGAGCGTGACCGCCTCCGGCTACAGCACCGGCGAGAGCCTGGCCTTCTTCCAGGGGGCGATCGACATCCTGCCGTGGCGGCGCGCGCAGCGCATGGGGGTACGCAGCGCGCTGCGCATCGAGCATCTGCTGGCGAGCTCCGCGCTGCCCTTCGTGTTTCCCGCGGTGCGCATCCACCGCGAATACTTCGGCGACGGCTCGATGCGCCAGCTGGCGCCGGTGAGCCCGGCGATCCACCTGGGCGCCGACCGCATCCTGGTGATCGGCGCCGGACGCACCGCCGAGGAGGGGCGGGTGCGGGTCGAGCGCTATCCGTCGCCGGCGCAGATCGCCGGCCACGCCCTGTCGAGCATCTTCCTCGACACGCTGGCGGTGGACCTGGAGAGCCTGGCGCGCATCAACGACACCGTCGGCCGTCTGACACCCGCGCAGCGCACGGCCGCGGGCATTGCGTTCCGGCCGATCGAGACCTTGATCATCCAGCCCTCGCAGCGACTCGATACAATAGCGGGCCGGCACGCGTCCAGCCTGCCGGCGCTGCTGCGCACGGTGCTGCGCGGCCTGGGCACCTTGCGGCGCGAAGGCTCGACCCTGCTGTCCTACCTGTTGTTCGAGCCCGGCTTCACGCGTGCGCTGATCGAGCTTGGATACCATGATGCGATGGCGCGGGCGTCCGAATTGCGGCGTTTCCTGCGCCTGGCTTGAGCGGGGCGGACGCCGCCGTGCGCGCGTCGATCGTCGCCTTCGGTGGCGGATATGGGAGAATTTCACGCCGCTCTTCGAAACGACTTGAAATCCTTTTTGTATCTGCTTATTTTTAAATCAAAACGCTTCGGCGTTTCCTCGCTGCTCCACTCCTGTCCCTCGCCATCATGAAGCTCAAAGCCCTCGTTGCCGCTTTCGCCGCGCTGTTCGCGCTGCAGTCCGGTGTGGTCAGCGCCGCCACCAACACCAGCCGTACGTCTGCGCAGGCCTCGGCGGCGGCCAAGAAGACCGCCGCCAAGCCGGCCGCGAAGCAGAAGGCGGCGGCCAAGCCCGCGAGCCGGGCCGCGGCGCAGAAGGCCGCCACCAAGCCGGCGGCGCGCAAGGCAGCCGCGAAGAAGCAGGCCGCCGTGCGCAGCAAGGCGGCGCCGGTGCGGGTGGCGCTGCGCAAGGCCGCCCCGGCCGCGGTGGCGGTCGCGCCGGCAAGCCTGCTCGCCAACGAGCCCGACGAGGCGCTCGCGGTCGACGCCGGTGGCCTGCCGGTGCTGGGTTCGAGCGCCTTCTACGTCTTCAACCAGAAGACCGGCGAGGTCCTGCTCGAGCGCAACGGCTCGGCCGTGCTGCCGATCGCCTCGATCACCAAGCTGATGACGGCGATGGTGGTGCTCGATTCCGGGCAGAGCCTGTCCGAGCCGCTGGTCATCAACGAGGGCGACATCGACCGCCTCAAGGGCACGGGTTCGCGGCTCTCGCTCGGAACCACGCTGACGCGCGAGGACATGCTGCACCTGGCGCTGATGTCGTCGGAGAACCGCGCCGCATCGGCGCTGGCGCGCAACTATCCGGGCGGCGAGGGGGCCTTCGTCGAGGCGATGAACGTCAAGGCGCGCCTGCTCGGCTTGTGGAACACCCGCTTCCACGACGGCACCGGGCTCAACCCGGCCAACGTCTCCAGCCCGCGCGATCTCGCCAAGCTGGTCGCGGCCTCGGCCTCGTATCCGCTGATCCGCGAGTTCTCGACCTCGCCCGAGCGCTACGTCGACATCAATGGCCGCACGCTGCGCTTCGGCAACACCAACAGCCTGGTGCGCAGCCCGGAGTGGGCGATCAGCGTGTCCAAGACCGGTTACATCTCCGAGGCGGGGCGTTGCCTGGTCATGCAGACCTGGCTGCATCAGGAGCCGGTGGTGATGGTGCTGATGGATTCGAACGGTCGCTACACGCGTACGGCCGACGCCAAGCGCGTGCGCAAGTGGCTCGAGCAGAACGCCACCCAGCGCGTCGCGGTGGCGCGCCAGGACGTCGGTGGCTGAACGTGGCGTAAGGTAGCGCAGGGCGGCGCGGGCGCGCTTGACGCCCCGCCCGCGCCGGCGTCTTCAGCTACGCGCCGGCAGGTAGCCGAGCGCGCGCGAGATCTCGTCGGCGGTCTCCTTCACCAGCGGCGCCCAGTCGGGGTTGAAGCGCTCTGAAGGCGTCGACAGCGAGAGTCCGGCGACCAGCTCGCTGCTGTCGTCGCGGATGCCGGCGGCGATGCAGCGCACGCCCGCTTCCACTTCGTCGAGGTCGAAGGCCACGCCGTGGCGGCGCACCCGGTCGAGCTCCTTCTCCAGCGCAGGCTGGGTCGTGATCGAGGCCGGCGTGGACGGCGGCAGCCCGGTGCGGCGCGCGTATTCGCGGATGCGCTCGAGGCCGTCCTCGACCAGGAACAGCTTGCCGGTGGCGGTGGTGTGCAAGGGCGCGCGTGCGCCGACGATGTGCACCACCCGCACCGAGGCGCGCCCGCTCGAGGTGCGCTCGACATAGACGATCTCGTCGCCGGCGCGCACGCCGAGGTTGACGCTCTCGCCGGTCGCCGCGTGCAGCTTGAGCATGAAGGGCATCGCCGTCTCGCGCAGCGAGATGCGCGACTTGACCAGGCTGCCCAGCTCGAGCAGGCGGATGCCGAGCCGATAGACGCCGGCGTCCGAGCGCTCGACGAATCCGCTCTGGGTCATCGCGCCCAGGATGCGGTGCGCGGTCGAGGGGTGCAGTCCGGTCTCGAGCGCGAGCTGCTTCAGGGGGACGGGGTCCGCGTGCTCGGCGAGCACGTCGAGCAGCTTCATCATGCGCTCGATCACCTGGATCGAGGTCCGGGCTTCGGGGGTCGCGGTGGATTCGGGCTTCGGGGTCGTCACGGCAGATTCGGAAAAGCGGGGTGATATCACGTGGTGAAATGGTAACCGCCTCTCGAGATTTCGCCTAGTGAAATCACGTGTCGTGCAGTGCCGGCGCCGCTTGGCTATATACTTTCGCCGAAACATAGGGCACACGGCGCTGACGCTGGCGTCCGCCAGCCTTGGCGCCGTTTCCCGCCACTCCCCCGACCTTCGCCGGATGTCTCGATGAGCCTCGTCCTGATCGTGTTGCTGCCCTTCATCGGCGCGCTGTTCCCGGCGCTGATGATCCGTGCCGGCCGCAGCGTCTGCGCCACCAGCACGCTGGCGTTCACGCTGCTGGCGTTCGCGCTGCTGATGTCCCATGTGCCGGCGGTGTTCCGCGGCGAGATCGTCACCGCGAGCTGGGACTGGCTGCCGGCGCTCGGCCTGCAGGCGAGCTTCTTCCTCGATGGCCTGGGCCTGTTCTTCGCCGGGCTGATCCTGGGCATCGGCATGCTGATCATCGTCTATGCGCGCTTCTACCTCGCCAAGGACGACCCGATGGGGGTGTTCTACACCTACCTGCTGCTGTTCCAGGGTGCGATGGTGGGCGTGGTGCTGTCGGACAACATCCTGCTGCTGCTGGTGTTCTGGGAGCTGACCAGCCTGTCGTCCTTCCTGCTGATCGGCTACTGGAAGCACCTGCCCGAAGGCCGCCAGGGTGCGCGCATGGCGCTCACCGTGACCGCCGCCGGCGGGCTGGCGATGATCGCCGGCATGCTGATCCTGGGCGACATCGCGGGCTCCTACAACCTCACCGACATCCTGCAGCACAAGGAGGCGATCCAGGCCTCGCCGCTGTACATCCCGGCGCTGGTGCTGATCCTCGCCGGCTGCTTCACCAAGAGCGCGCAGTTCCCCTTCCACTTCTGGCTGCCGCATGCGATGGCGGCGCCCACACCGGTGTCGGCCTACCTGCACTCGGCGACCATGGTGAAGGCGGGCCTGTTCCTGATGGCGCGCATGTGGCCGGTGCTCGCCGGGACGCCCGAATGGTTCTACATCGTCGCCACCACCGGGCTGGTGACCATGCTGGTGGCGGCCGCCATCGCCTTGTTCAAGGACGACCTCAAGGGCCTGCTCGCCTATTCCACCGTCAGCCACCTCGGCCTGGTGACGATGCTGCTCGGCTTCGGCACGCCGCTGGCCGCGGTGGCGGCGGTGTTCCACATCCTCAACCACGCCACCTTCAAGGCCGCGCTGTTCATGAACGCCGGCATCGTCGACCACGAGACGGGCACGCGCGACATCAGGCGCCTCGGCGGCCTGCTGCAGCTGATGCCGATCACCGCCACGATGGCGATGGTGGCCGGGGCCTCGATGGCCGGGCTGCCGCCGCTCAACGGCTTCATCTCCAAGGAGATGATGCTGCACGAGGCGGTCGACACCAGCTGGCTGGGCAGCGGCTGGATCGTCGCCGCGCTGGCCACGCTGGCGGCCTGCTTCTCGGTGGCCTACTCCTTCCGCTACATCGTGCATGTCTTCTTCGGCGCGCGCCGCAACGACTACCCGCACACGCCGCACGACCCGCCCGCCGGCATGTGGCTGCCGCCGGCGCTGCTGGTGGTGCTGGTGGTGGCGATCGGGCTGTTCCCCGACACCGTCGCCGGTCCGCTGGTGGCGGTGGTGGCGCGCGCGGTGACCAGCGGCGCGCTGATGGATTACCACCTGGCGCTGTGGCATGGCTTCACCCCGGCGCTGGCGCTGTCGGCGGTCGCGGTGGCGGTCGGCCTGGGCGCGCTCGCCGCCTACGCGCGGGTGCGTGCGCTGTGGCAGGCCGGGCCCCATCCCGAGGCCAAGGCGATGTTCGACCGCCTCATCGCGGCCGCGCTCGCGTTGGCGCAGCGCATCACCCACGGGCTGCACAACGGTTCGCTGCAGCGCTACCTGGCCTTCGCGCTGATGGCGTTCACCGCCGCGGGTTTCGCCGCCTTCTTCAGCGCCCCGCACGCGGCCGGCACGCGCGCGCTGCTGCCGGCCGCACCGGCGGCGATCGTCGCCTGGGTGCTGCTGGTGGGCGGCTGCGCGCTCACCGTGGCGCTGTTCCGTCGCCGCGTGCTGTCGGTGCTGGTGGTCGGCACGGTGGGCCTGATCGTGTGCGTGGCCTTCATCTACCTGTCGGCGCCCGATCTGGCGCTGACGCAGATCTCGGTCGAGGTCACCACCGTGATCCTGATCCTGCTCGCGCTCTACTTCCTGCCCAAGTACGGGCCGCAGAGCTCCTCGGTGCGCGCCGACCCGCTGCGCCACCTGCGCGACGGCCTGCTGGCGATCGTCGCCGGCCTCGGCATGGGGGGGGCGAGCTGGGCGATGCTGACCCGCGACGGCACCTCGCTGTCGCACTACTACCTCGAGAACTCGGTCCCGGGCGGCGGCGGCACCAACGTGGTGAACGTGATCCTGGTCGACTTCCGCGGCTTCGACACCTTCGGCGAGATCACCGTGCTCGGCATCGCCGCGCTCACCATCTACGCGCTGCTCGATGGTGCGCTGTTCGGCCGCGTCGGCCGCCGCCTGAGCGCGTGGGCGCCCGACATGCCGCAGTCGGCCGACAGCCATCCGATGATCATGGTGGTCGCCACCCGGGTCATGCTGCCGCTGGCGATGCTGGTCGGCGCCTACATCTTCCTGCGCGGCCACAACCAGCCGGGCGGCGGCTTCATCGCCGCGCTGGTGGTGTCGATCGCGCTGATCATGCAGTACATGGCGAGCGGCTTCGGCTGGGCGGCCCACCGCGTGAAGGTGAACTACCACGCCATGATCGGCGCCGGCGTGCTCGTCGCCGCCGCCACCGGCATCGCCGCGATGGTGCTCGACCAGCCCTTCCTGACCTCCACCTTCGGCCACTTCCACCTGCCGCTGGTGGGCGAGTTCGAGCTGGCGAGCGCGATGGCCTTCGACACCGGCGTGTTCCTGACCGTGGTCGGCGCGGTGATGCTGGCGCTCGCCAACCTGTCGCGCATGGGCCGCTGGACCCGCCCGTGCCCGATCAACAAGACCGCGATGGATGTCGATCCGAGCGCGACCCCGCACAAGGAGCACAGCTGATGGAGTTTCTCGTCGCCAGCGCGATCGGCGTGATGACCGCCGCCGGGATCTACCTGGTGCTGCGCGCGCGCACCTTCCCGGTGGTGATCGGCCTGTCGCTGCTCACCTACGCCACCAACCTGTTCCTGTTCGCCACCGGGCGGCTGGCGATCAACCTGCCGCCGGTGATCGCGGCCGATGCGGCCGGCTATGTCGACCCGCTGCCGCAGGCGCTGGTGCTGACCGCGATCGTGATCTCCTTCGGCATGACCGCGGTGGTCGTGGTCATGGCGCTGCGCGCCTACCTCGAGACCGGCAACGACCACGTCGACCTGCCCGGCGACGCCTCGCCCGAGGCCAGCGACGACGACTGGAAGCAGCGCGGCCGCAAGCAGGCCGCCGGCCCCGGGGCGCGCAAGGGGGGGGCGCGCGCATGAATCACGCCCTGATCCTCCCCATCCTGGTGCCCGCGGTGGTCGGCGCGCTGCTCGTCATCGTCGCGCGCCACGACCGCGTGCTGGCGCGCGTGTTCTCGCTCGTCTCGATGCTGGCGATGCTGGTGATCGCGCTCGGCCTGTTCGTGAGCGCCAGCGACGGCAGCGTCCGCATCTACGCGCTCGGTGCCTGGCCGGCGCCCTTCGGCATCGTGCTCGCCCTCGACCGCCTGTCGGCGCTGATGCTGCTGCTGGCGGCCGTGCTCGGCCTCGGCGTGCTGCTGTACGCAATCAACGGCTGGGACCAGCGCGGCAAGCACTTCCACCCGCTGTACCAGTTCCAGTTGATGGGCATCAACGGCGCCTTCCTGACCGGCGACTTCTTCAACCTGTTCGTGTTCTTCGAGATCCTGCTGATCGTCTCATACGGCCTGATGGTGCACGGCGGCGGCGGGCTGCGGGTGAAGGCGGGCGTGCAGTACGTGGTCACCAATCTGATCGGCTCCTCGGTGTTCCTGATCGCGGTCGGCCTGATCTACAGCGTCACCGGCACGCTCAACATGGCCGACCTGGCGGTGAAGGTGCCGCAGGTGCCGGCCGCCGACCAGGCGCTGCTGCAGACCGGTGCGGTGCTGCTGCTGCTGGTGTTCGCGGTCAAGGCGGCGCTGGTGCCGCTGCATTTCTGGCTGCCGGGGACCTACGCCAATGCGCCCGGGCCGGTGGCGGCGCTGTTCGCGATCATGACCAAGGTCGGCGCCTACTCGATCATCCGCCTCTACGTGCTCGCCTTCGGCGCCGGCGCGGGCGAGGCGGCGTGGCTGGCCGCGCCCTGGCTGCTGCCGGCGGCGCTGGTGACGCTGGTGCTGGGCATGACGGGCGTGCTGGCGGCGCGCAGCCTCGGGCAGATGGCGAGCTTCGCGGTGATCGGCTCGATGGGCCTGCTGCTGGCCACGGTGGCGGTGTTCACCGCGCAGGCGACCAGCGCTGCGCTCTACTACCTGATTCACTCCACGCTGGCGGCCGGCGCCCTGTTCCTGATCGCCGACCTCGTCGTCGAGCGTCGCGGCCCGCTGCGCGACCGCCTGGTGCCGGCACCGCGCATCGCCCAGGGCGGGCTGATCGCAACCCTGTTCTTCATCGCCGCGATCGCCGCCACCGGCATGCCGCCGCTGTCGGGCTTCCTCGGCAAGCTGCTCGTGCTCGACGCGGTGCGCGCCTCGGCGCACGCGGGCTGGTTGTGGGCGCTGATCCTGTCGACCTCGCTGATCGCGATCGTCGGCTTCTCGCGCGGCGGCAGCATCGTGTTCTGGAAGTCGCACGCGCTGCCGGTGGCGCCGGCGCCGGCCCATCGAGGGGGCGCCTTGCCCTTCGTGGCGGTCGGCGGGCTGCTCGGCTGCCTGACCCTGCTGACCGTGTGCGCCGGGCCGGTGCATGCCTGGCTCGAACTCACCGCGGCCCAGCTCTACGCCCCGGCAGGCTACATCGAGGCGGTGCTCGGCACCGCAGGGACGGTGCGCTGATGGCCAGCCGTCCTTCCCGCAGCGCGCCGCGCAGCCGCTTCGCGCGCTGGCTCCCGCACCCCTTGCTCACCCTCGCCCTGGTGCTGCTGTGGATGCTGCTGCTCAACGACTTCAGCGTCGGCGGCTTGCTGCTGGGCCTCGTCCTCGGCATCGTCATCGCGCGCCTCACCAGCCAGTTCTGGCCCGAGCGCCCGCCGATCCGCTCCTATCGCAAGGCGCTCGTCTACCTCGGCCTGGTGATCTGGGACGTGGTCGTCGCCAACCTGCACGTCTCGCGCCTGATCCTCTTCCGCCGCACCACGCAGCTCGATGTGCGCTGGGTGGTGCTGCCGCTCGAGCTGCGCTCGCCCGAGGCCATCACGGTGCTCGCCGGCACCATCACGATGACGCCGGGCACGGTGTCCTGCGACCTCTCGGCCGATGGTCGCAGCCTGCTGGTGCATTGTCTCGACGCCCCCGATGCCGAGGATGCGGTGCGCCAGATGAAGGATCGTTACGAGGCCCGCCTGAAGGAGATCTTCCCGTGATCGAATACGCGCTCAACTTCGGCTTCTGCGCGCTCTCGCTCGCCGTGCTGCTCAACCTGTGGCGGCTCGTGCGCGGGCCTGCGCTGATGGATCGCGTGCTGGCGGTCGACACCATGGTGATCAACATCATCGCGCTGATCATCCTGTTCGGCATCCAGCAGCGCACCACCATCTTCTTCGAGGCCGCGCTGCTGTTCGCGATGTTCGGCTTCATCGCCACCGTCGCCTACTGTCGCTTCGTGCTGCGCGGCGACGTGATCGAATGAGCCCGGAGGCGCCATGACATTCCTGCTCGAACTGGTGGTATCGGTCCTGATCGTGCTCGGCGCGCTCTTCGCGCTGGTCGGCTCGATCGGCATGGTCAAGCTGCCCGAGCTGCTCACCCGCCTGCATGCGCCGACCAAGGCCACCACGCTCGGTGTCGGCGGCGCACTGGCGGCGTCGATGGTGTTCTTCGCCGGTCTCGAGGGCGAGCTGAGCATCCACGAGCTGCTGATCACCACCTTCCTGTTCCTGACCGCGCCGATCAGTGCGCACTTCATCGCCAAGGCACACCTGCACGAGCATCCCGAGCTGCGCGACGGCCTGCCACCCACCGGCCGTCCGCAGGGCTGGAGCACCTTCGAGAGCCTGCCCGCGGCGGATGCGGACGACGAGGGCGACGGCGACGATGCGCGAGCGGCCCATCACTGACGGGGCCTGCGCGGGCAGGGGCGCCGCGGGCCGGTGCGCGGCCCGGCCGAGTGGCGGGGGCGGTTGGAGCGCTTCGTGCGGTGATGGGTGGGCGGTCCGGGGCGTGATTGGGGGATAATGCCGGCTCGACCAGCCCAGGGGGCCGCCTTGACCACGATTCGCCGAAACCCGCCCAAACCCGCGCCCTCGCGCATCAGCGGCACGCTCAAGGTGCGCGCGCGCGACACCCGCGACGCCACCGAGCAGCCCGCGCCTGCTGGCCGCGAGGAGGGCGAGCCCGCGGCCAAGCCCGCTCCCGCTCCGGCGCGCGCTGACAAGCCGGCGTCGAAGAGCCGCCCGGCGCGCGAGCCCGCACGTGGCGAGCGAGCCGAGGGGCGGGCGGACCGAGAGCCGGGACGCGCAGACCGAGAGCCGAGGCGCACGGACGGGGGGGCGGCCCGGGGTGATCGTGCGACCGCGCGCACGGAGCGCGATCCGGCGCGCAGCCCGCGCAGCCCGGGCCGCGACGGGGGGCGCGTGCAGGGTTCGGAATCGGCCGAACGCAGGCCGGGTCGCGACGAACGCCCCCAGGGCGCAGGGGCGGGCGAACGCAGGGCGCGCCCTGCCGCCGAGCGCTCCAGAAGCGACGCGCCGCGCCCCGCCCCGGAACGCACCCGAAGCGATGCACCCCGCCCCGCAGTCGAGCGCCGCAAGACCGATGCCCCGCGTCCCGCGGCCCCGCACACCGAGCGTCCGCCGCGAGCCGCCGCCCCCGCGGGCGATGCAGCCGCCGAGGGCGTACGCCTGTCCAAGCTCATGGCCGAGCGCGGTATCTGCTCGCGCCGCGAAGCCGACGAGTTCATCGAGCGCGGCTGGGTCTTCGTCGATGGCCGGCGGGTCTCCGAACTCGGCGTGCGCGTCGATCCCGATGTGCGCATCACGCTCGCCGCCGAAGCCACCCGCACCCAGCAGCAGCGCGTGACCATCCTGCTGCACAAGCCGGTCGGCTACGTCTCCGGCCAGCCCGAGCCGGGCTACGCGCCGGCGGTGAGCCTGATCGGCGGCGACAACCAGTTCGACCGCGACAGCGCGCAGCGCTTCCACCCCAGCCATCTGAAGAACCTCGCCCCCGCCGGCCGGCTCGACATCGACTCGACAGGGCTGCTGGTGCTGACGCAGGACGGCCGCGTCGCCCGCCAGCTGATCGGCGAGGACTCGAAGATCGACAAGGAATACCTCGTCCGCGTCGAAGGCACGCTGGCGGAGAACGGCCTCGCGCTGCTGAACCACGGCCTGTGGCTGGACGACCGCCCGCTGCGTCCGGCCCAGGTCGAGTGGATCAACGACGACCAGCTGCGCTTCGTGCTGCGCGAGGGCCGCAAGCGCCAGATCCGCCGCATGTGCGAGCTGGTCGGACTGAAGGTGGTGGGCCTGAAGCGCGTGCGCATCGGCCAGGTCAAGCTCGGCGATTTGCCGCTGGGGCAGTGGCGGTTCCTGCGCGAGGACGAGCGCTTCGGGTGAGGGGGCCGCTGCCTCGGGGCCTCAGCAAGTTGGCATCGCATGAAGTCCTGTGCGAGGTGAATGGAAGGACGTCTTCGGTGGCTTGGCGCTGCGTGAAAACGTCGCCGCGGGACGGCTCGTGACGGGGACGCGCACGGGGTGTTCCGTCCGGGGCTGCACCGCTGCGCGGTGCTTTGCGGAGGGTACGCAGATGAGCGCCTTCGCTGCGCTCGGCTCGGACAGTCCTCGCCCCTTCAGGAACACCCCGCACGCATCCGGGAAACGCTGGCGCATCTCAGCGGAAAAGCAAGAAACCTCCTGCTGGAACGTTCTCTTCGGGGCGCTCATGCAAGCGCAGAACATTGAGATTTGATGGTGTTGCTGCTTCTGAGTGGCAATCACGGTAGCCGGGGATGTGCGGGGTATTCGTGAAGGGGCGAGGACTGTCCGAGCCGAGCGAAGCGAAGGTGAGTTCCGCAGCCCCGGAAGGAATACCCCGC
>JAREIX010000075.1 GCA_029286945.1 Thauera sp.
GGGGTTCTTCTTCTGCGGCATGATCGAGCTGCCGGTGCAGAAGCGGTCGGCGAGGTCGATGAAGCCCACGCGCGGGCTCATCCACAGGATCAGCTCTTCCGACAGGCGCGACAGGTGGGTCATCAGCAGCGCGGAGGCCGCGCAGAATTCGATCGCGAAGTCGCGGTCGCTGACGGCGTCGAGCGAGTTGAAGCAGACCTCGTCAAAGCCGAGTTCAGCAGCGACGAACTCGCGGTCGATCGGGTAGCTGGTGCCGGCGAGCGCCGCGCTGCCCAGCGGCAGGCGGTTGACCCGCTTGCGGCAATCCGCGAAGCGCTCGGCGTCGCGCCGGCTCATCTCGTAATAGGCCATCAGGTGGTGGCCGAAGGTGATCGGCTGCGCGACCTGCAGGTGGGTGAAGCCGGGCATCGGGGTGGCGGCGTTGGCCTCGGCGACATCGAGCAGGTTCTTCTGGAACTCGGCGATCAGCGCCAGGATCTGGTCGATTGCGTCGCGCAGCCACAGGCGGATGTCGGTGGCGACCTGGTCGTTGCGGCTGCGGCCGGTGTGCAGGCGCTTTCCCGCGTCGCCCACCAGCGCGGTGAGGCGCTTCTCGATGTTGAGGTGCACGTCCTCGTCGTCGAGGTTCCAGGCGAACTCGCTCCGCTCGATCTCGCCGGCGATCTGTGCCATCCCGCGCTCGATGTCGGCGAGGTCCTGGGCGCCGATGATGCCCTGGCGGGCCAGCATCTTGGCGTGGGCGAGCGAGCCGCGGATGTCCTGCGCCGCCATGCGCTGGTCGAAGAACACGCTGGCGGTGTAGCGCTTGACGAGGTCGGAGACGGGTTCGGTGAAGCGGCCGGACCAGGCCTTGGCGGGGGCGTCTGCGGAGGCGTTGGCGCCGGCGGCCGGCGTCGTGGTGTCTGTCATAATGGGGCGCACGAAACGATACGGCCGGCTGCTGGGCAGCCGGCCAGGCACGAGGGAAAACGCCGCCTGCGCGGCGCACGTAAATGCCCGAAAGTATAAAGCAAAAGCCCATCCGCCTTGCCGGCCCGGGGCTGCCCGACTTCCGCAACCTGGGCGTGATGCTGCGCGTGCTGCTGGTGGTGAACCTGCTCGCGCTGCTCACGGTCGCGCTGCGCGCCGATACCCTGGTGCAGCTGCCGGCCGCGCTCGCCTTGATGGCCGGTCGGGTCGAGCTGCCGCTGCTGCTCGCGGTGCTGCTGCTCTATCTGCTCGGCCCGGCGCTGCACAGCCTGGGGGGGCGCGCCGGGCAGCTGGCGGTGTTCGCGCTCGCCAGCCTGGCGGTGCTCGTCAGCAGTCCGCTCACCGGTGGCGACACGGCCCAGCTGCCGCGCGCGCTCGCCTGGGCCTGGCTGGCGACCGCCATCGCCCTCGTCTATTTCGACTACCGCAGCCGGCGCTACACGCCCGCGCTGGTCGAGGCCCGGCTGCTCGCGCTCACCGCCCGCATCCGGCCGCATTTCTTCTTCAACAGCCTCAATGGCGTGCTCGGCGTGATCCGCTCGGATCCGCGCCGCGCGGAGCGCGCGCTCGAGGAGCTCGCCGACCTCTTCCGGGCGCTGATGCAGGACCAGCGTGAGCGCGTGCCGCTGCGCGACGAGGTGGCGTTGTGCGAGCGCTATGTCGATCTCGAGCGCCTGCGCCTCGGCGAACGGCTGGCGGTGCGATGGGTGTTCGATGCCGGCGCCGCGGCCGCGGCGTTGCCGCCGGCGGCGGACGGCGCGGCACGCGAGGCGCTGCTGGCGGCGCGGGTGCCGCCGCTGCTGCTTCAACCCTTGCTCGAGAATGCCGTTTACCACGGCATCGAACCGTCGGCCGAGCGTGGCGAAGTGGTGGTCCGCGTCGCCCGGCGCGGCGAGCAGCTGCTGCTCGAGGTCGACAACCCGGTGTGCGAGGCCGTCCGGCATCACGCCGGCAACCGCATGGCGCTCGACAACATCCGCGAGCGCCTGATGCTGTTCTACGACCTCGAGGCCGGGCTGGACATCGAGGACAGCGGCGGGCGCTACCGCGTGCGCATCCGCCTGCCCTACCGGACGCGCGACTGATGCAGGACGACAGCATGGACATCCCCGCCCCCGCCGCACGGCGCGTGCTGGTGGTCGACGACGAGGCGCCGGCGCGCAGCCGCCTGCGCGACCTGCTCGGCGACATCGCCGCCCACCATCCCACGGAGATCGTCGGCATGGCCGCCAACGGCGTGGAGGCGCTGCGCCTGCTCGCGGCGGAGCCGGCCGACATCGTGCTCGCCGACATCCGCATGCCGGTGATGGACGGTGTCGAGCTCGCCCGCCACGTCGGCAAGCTCCCCTCGCCGCCGGCGGTGATCTTCGTCACCGCCTACGACCAGTACGCGGTCGAGGCCTTCGAGCTGGCCGCCGTCGATTACCTGCTCAAGCCGGTGCGCGCCGAACGGCTGGCCGCGGCGCTGGCCAAGGCCGAAGCCCGCCTCCCGCCACCGGACGATGCGGCGCTCGCCGGCCTGGCGCCCGTGCCGCGCCGCCACTTCAGCGTCAGCGAGCGCGGACGGGTGCTGCTGCTGCCGGTGAGCGAGGTGTGCTACCTGCGCGCCGAGCTCAAGTACGTCACCGCGCGCACGCTCGAGCGCGAGTACGTGCTCGACGAGTCTCTGGTGCAGATCGAGGAGGAGTTCCCGCGCCGCTTCCTGCGCCTGCACCGCAACTGCCTGGTCGCGCGCGACGCCGTGCAGGGCGTCGAGCGCGCCGGCGAGCAGGAGGGCGGCGACGGGCACTGGGCGGTGCTGCTCCGCGGCCTCGCCGAGCGCCTGCCGGTGAGCCGCCGCCAGTGGCCGGTGGTGAGGCAGATGCTCGGGCTCTGAGCCGCGCGCGCCGCTGTGGCCGCGCGCGCCGCTTCGCGCGTCAGCCGCTGTTGCGCAGGCCGGCGGCGATGCCGTTGATCGAAATGTGGATGCCGATGCGGATGCGCTCGTCGGTGCTGCCGTCGCCCGCAGCCGCCTCGCGATGGCGGCGCAGCATCTCCACCTGCACGTGGTTGAGCGGGTCGAGGTACGGGAAGCGGTTGCGGATCGAGCGCTTGAGCAGCGGGTTGCCGTCGAGCAGCTCGCGCTGGCCGGTGATCTGCAGCACCGCCTCGACCGTGGCCTGGTGCTCGGCGCGGATGCGGCCGAAGATCGCCTCGCGCAGCGCCACGTCCTTGACGAGCTCGGCGTAGCGGCTGGCAATCGCGAGGTCGGTCTTCGAGAGCACCATGTCCATGTTCGACAGCAGGGTCTGGAAGAAGGGCCATTCCGCGTTCATGCGCTGCAGCAGCGCCAGGCCGTCGTCCGGGCGCGCGGCGAGGAAGGCGCGCACCGCGCTGCCGAAGCCGTACCAGCCGGGCAGCATCACCCGGCACTGCGACCACGAGAACACCCAGGGAATCGCGCGCAGGTCCTCGATCGCGGTGCTCTTCTTGCGCGAGGCGGGCCGGCTGCCGATGTTGAGCGCGGCGATCTCGCTGATCACGGTCGATTCCCAGAAGTAGCGCTCGAAGCCGTCGGTCTCGTACACCAGGCCGCGATAGGCGGCGAAGGCGGCGTCCGACAGCGCCTGCATGGCGTCGAGGAAGGCCGCCGGGGTCGGGCTGGCGCTGGCCGGGCGCAGGCTGGTCTCGAGCGTGGCGGCGACCAGCACCTCGAGGTTGCGCCGGCCCACCTCCGGATTGCCATACTTGGCGCCGATCACCTCGCCCTGTTCGGTGAGGCGGATCTGGCCCTGCACTGCGCCCTCAGGTTGGGCGAGGATGGCCTGGTAGCTCGGGCCGCCGCCGCGACCGACCGAGCCGCCGCGGCCGTGGAACAGGCGCAGGCGCACGCCGTGACGGGCGAAGGTGGCGACCAGCTCGCCCTCGGCCTTGTACAGCGACCAGCCCGAGGTCAGGAAGCCGCCGTCCTTGTTGCTGTCCGAGTAGCCGAGCATGACCTCCTGGGTGTGTGCGCGCGAGCCGAGCAGCTCGCGGTAGGCGGACATCGAGAAGATGCGCTCGATCACGCCGGCGGCGTTCTCGAGGTCGCCGATGGTCTCGAACAGCGGCACGATGTTGACGTCGAGCGCGCCCTCGAGCGGGCGCAGCATGCCGGCCTCCTTGAGCAGCACGGCGAGCTCCAGCAGGTCGGAGACGTCGTCGGTCTTGGAGATGATGCAGTTGCGGATCGCCGCCGTGCCATAGCGCAGGTGGGCGCTGCGCGCGGCGCGGAAGATCGCCAGTTCGCCTTCGCTCTCGTCCGAGTAATGCACGTGCGGCGAGGCGAGCGGGCGCGCGGTGGCCAGCTCTTCCAGCAGCAGCGCGCAGCGCGCTTCCTCGTCCAGGCTTGCGTAGGCGCTGCCCGGGCGGGCGACCTCGAGCAGCTCGGCGACCACGCGCTCGTGCACATCCGAGTTCTGGCGCAGGTCGATCGGCGCGAGGTGGAAGCCGAACACCTTCACCGCGCGGCGCAGGTGGCGCAGCCGCCCGCGCGCGAGCGCAGCCGAGCCGTTGGCGACCAGCGAGCGGTGCAGGGTGTCGAGGTCCTCGGCGAGCGCCGCCGGGTCGGGGTAGGGCGCGGCTTCGGCGACCGCGTGGCGCACCGGCACCTGACCGAGCAGCGAGCGGTAGGTGGCGGCGAGGCGGGCGTAGATGCCGGAGATCGCGCGCCGGTAGGGTTCGTCGCTGCGGTGCGGCGAGCGGTCGGGCGAGGCGTCGGCGAGCGCGAGCAGGGCGTCGGAGGCGGACACCAGGCCCAGCCCGAGCGAGAGCTGCGAGCCGAGGATGTGCAACTCGTCGAGGTAGTAGCCGAGCGCCACCGCGCACTGCATCGCGAGCGCGCGCTCGAGCACCTCGGCGGTGACGAAGGGGTTGCCGTCGCGGTCGCCGCCGATCCAGCTCCCCACCTGCAGGAAGGCGGCCAGCTCGGGCGCGCCGAGCGAGGGGTCGGCGGCGGCGAGGCGGTCCTCCAGGCTCGCGTACAGGCGCGGCAGCTCGCGCAGGAAGGTGGTCTCGAAGTACGACAGGCCGTTGTTCACCTCGTCGATCACCGACAGTTTGGCGGTGCGCAGCATGCGCGTCTGCCACAGCGTGAGCACCGCGCGCTTGAGCGCTTCCTGGTTGGCCTCGGCCTCCTCGGGGGTGAGCTGCATGCGGTCGCGCTCGTCGAGCAGGCGGGCGAGCGTGGTCTCGCAGTTGAGGATGCTCTTTCGCTGCACCTCGGTGGGGTGCGCGGTGAGCACCGGCGACACCAGCGCGGTGTCGAAGAACCCGGTCAGCGCGGCCGGGTCGAGCCCGCCGCCGTCGAGCGCCTGACCCAGCGCGTGCGCCAGGCTGCCCTCGCGCGGGGCCGAGCCGGCGATCAGGTGGGCGCGGCTGCGGCGGATGTGGTGCTGGTCCTCGGCGATGTTGGCCAGGTGCGAGAAGTAGCTGAAGGCGCGCACGACCTGGATGGTCTGCTCGCGCGACAGGGCGTCGAGCATCGCCTCGAGCTCGCGGCGCGCGGCGATGTCGTCGTCGCGCCGGAAGCGCACCGATCTCTGGCGGATGCGCTCGATCAGCTCGAATGCCGCCGCGCCCTGCTGGTCGCGCACGGTGTCGCCGAGCAGGCGGCCGAGCAGGCGGATGTCTTCACGCAGCGGGGCGTCCTTGTCCTGGGTCATGTCGTTCGTTGTTCCGTGTGTTGGGTCGAGGGACAAAGTCCCGGGAAGCAGGTTTCAGGGCCGGCTGGCCAGCGTGGCGCGCGCGCCGTCGATCGCGTTGTCCACATACTGCCCGTAGAAATCCGCCAGCCGCATGCCGACGATCACCTCGCCGAGCGGGCGGCCGTCGGCGTCGAGCACGCTGACCGTCGGCGCGAGGCGGGCGCCGAGCTGTCGTGCCAGTGCGCGGTGAGTCGTTGGCCGGCCACCAAAGCCGGTCAGCGTCGCATCCGAATCGATGTCGATCTGGCGGAACAGCGCGCGCTGCGCGTTGGCGGGGTCGTTGGCCATCGGTACCAGGTAATGGCGCGCCTGGTCGCAGTAGCTGCAGTCGGCCCGGCTGTAAAGCACGACCATCGGCATGCTGCCTGCCCGCATCGCCACCCCGTCGGCAGCGAGGTCCGCGGCCTTGGGAAGCTGCGGCGGTGCGGCCGAGAGCGCGATCGGCACGCATGCTAGAATGCCGGCCATTCCGCGCACCATAGGTGCCAACCCTGATGCTGCGTTGCGGCAAAGATCAGGTGTTGATCGCATGAAACCATCCTGTCAGGTGTAAATCCATCGTGAGCCAAGCGACCCCCGAGCGCATCGTCATTGCCACCCGTGAAAGCCGCCTCGCCCTGTGGCAGGCCGAGCACATCAAGGCCCGGCTCGAGGCATTGTATCCCGGCTGCCGGGTCGAACTTCTCGGCATGACCACGCGCGGCGACCAGATCCTCGACCGCCCGCTCGCCAAGGTCGGTGGCAAGGGCCTGTTCGTCAAGGAGCTCGAGACCGCGCTGCTCGATGGGCGTGCCGACATTGCCGTGCATTCGATGAAGGACGTGCCGATGGAGATGGGGCCGGACTTCGTGCTGCCCTGCATCACGGCACGCGAGGTGCCGCTCGACGCCTTCGTCTCCAACCGCTACGAGAGCCTGGCCGACATGCCGCCGGGCGCGGTGGTCGGTACCTCCTCGCTGCGCCGCGAGTCGCAGATCCATGCCATGTATCCCTTCCTCGGCGTTACCAGCCTGCGCGGCAACCTCGACACCCGTCTGCGCAAGCTCGACGAGGGCCAGTACGACGCCATCATCCTCGCCGCCGCCGGACTGACCCGGCTCGGCCTTGGCCAGCGCATCCGCTCGGTGATGCCCGCCGAGGTCTCGCTGCCGGCGGCCGGGCAGGGAGCGCTCGGCATCGAATGCCTGGCCGCGCGCACCGACCTCATCGGCTGGCTGCAGCCGCTGGTCGACGCCGACACACGCGCCTGCGTGCTTGCCGAGCGTGCGGTCGCACGCGCGCTCGCCGGCAGCTGCGAGGTGCCGCTCGGCGCCTACGCGCTCATGCGCGAAGGCCGCTTGTGGCTGCGCGGCTTCGTCGCCCGGCCCGACGGCAGCGAGATCGTCCGCGCCGAGCGCGAAGGTGCCCCGGCCGAGGCCGAGATCCTCGGTCGCGCGCTCGCCGACGCGCTGCGTGCGCAGGGGGCCGAGGCGATCCTGGCCGACATCGGCTGACGCGGTCGCGGCGGACGGGCCGATGACGCGCGAGGACAAGGCCG
This sequence comes from Thauera sp., assembly GCA_029286945.1. Lineage (GTDB taxonomy): Bacteria > Pseudomonadota > Gammaproteobacteria > Burkholderiales > Rhodocyclaceae > Thauera. Next base: position 7,231 of record JAREIX010000075.1, read on the forward strand.
TGCCGGCCGCCGCTCCGCTGGCGGGCAGGACGCTGGTGGTCACGCGCCCGCGCGAGCAGGCGGCCAGCCTGTGCGAGCGCATCCGCGCCGCGGGCGGCCAGGCCCTGCTGTTTCCGGTGATCGCGGTCGGTCCGGCGCTCGATCTCACGCCGCTCGAGGATGTCGTCCGGCGCCTGGACGATTTCGACCTCGCCTTCTTCGTCAGCCCGAATGCGGTGCATCACGCCATGCAGTTCATCCTGCCGCGGCGCGCCTGGCCGGCCGGGCTGAAGCTGTCGACCGTGGGCAAGGGCAGCGAGCGCGTGCTGCGCGGTTACGGTTTCGCGCACGTTATCGCGCCGCAGGAGGGCTTCGACAGTGAAGCGGTGATCGCGCTGCCCGAGTTCGCCGCCGAGGCGGTCGCCGGGCGCCGGGTGCTGATCTTCCGCGGCGACGGCGGGCGCGAATTGCTCGCCGACACCTTGCGCGAACGCGGTGCGCGCGTGGAATATGTCACCTGCTACCGCCGCTTCTGCCCGGATCTCGATCCGGCGCTGCTGTTGCAGCCGCTTGCCCGCGGCGAGGTTGACGCCTTGTTGCTCACCAGCAGCGAGGGCGTGCGCAACCTGCGCCAGATGCTCGGCGAAGGCGGGCTGGCCGCCTTGCTGCCGGTCACGGTATTCGCGTCCCATCCGCGCATCGTGGCGCAGGCGCGCGCGGCGGGGTTCGAGGATGTCGTGGAGACGCCCGCCGGCGATGACGGCCTGATGCAGGCGCTTGTGAATCATTTTGGTTAGAACCGAGGCCATGAAAGAAGAAATTCCCGCTCTGACCCAGCCGCCGGCGGCGCCGCACGCGCCCGTGAAGGATGATTCAGGAAACACGCGCGTGGAGGCCGCGGGCGCCGGCAGTGCCGGATCGGCCGCCCCGGCGGCGCCGCAGCCCCCCGCGGCGGCCGATCCGGCGCGCAGCCCCGCCGCGTGGTGGGCGCTGCTGCTGGCCCTGGTCGCGCTCGGCGCTGCGGGCTGGGCGATCTGGCAGGCGCGCGACACCCGGCTGCAGTCGGTGGAATTGCGCGAGGAGCTGGCTCGTCGCCTGACCGAGGGCGAGACGGTCGCCACCGAGGCGCGGGGCATCGTCCGCCAGCAACAGGAAGTGATCGCGTCGCTGCAGGGCAAGCTGGGCGCGCTCGAGTCGAAGGTCGAGATCACCGAAGGCCAGGCTGCGGCGCTCGAGGCCCTGTACCAGGAGTTCTCGCGCAGCCGCGAGGACGGCGTGGTCGCCGAGGTCGAGCAGGCGGTCGCGCTCGCCGCGCAACAGCTGCAGATCGCCGGCAACGTCGAGGCTGCCCTGATCGCGCTGCAGGAGGCCGAGGCCCGCCTCGCCATCCACGACCGCGGCCAGCTCGCCTCGCTGCGCCGCGCGCTGGCGCGCGACATCGACGCGCTGCGCCTGCTGCCGGTCCTCGACGTGTCCGGCCTGAGCCTGCGCCTGGAGCGCATGCTCGAGCGCACCGACGCGCTGCCGCTCGCCTTCGAGGGCCAGCTGCCGGTCGAGGCTGCGGTCGGGCGCGAGATGGGGCCCGCCGACAGCGGCGGGCTGGCGGGCTGGATGGCGGGCGCCTGGCGCCTCGTCCAGGACCTGACGGCCGATGTCTGGCACGAGGTACGCACGCTAGTGCGGGTCGAGCGTCTCGATCAGGACGACCCGGTGCTGCTGGCGCCGGCACAGAACACCTTCCTGCGCGAGAACCTGAAGATCCGCCTGCTCACCGCGCGACTCGCCCTGCTGGCGCGCGATGGCCGCACCTACGAGGCCGATCTGGCGCAGGCGCGCGCCTGGGTCGAGCGCTTCTTCGATCTGCGCGACGACGGCGTGCAGGCGGCGCTGGGCGAGCTGAAGGCGCTCGAGGCCGTGAAGGTGCGTTACGAGCCGCCCGATCTGAGCGAGACCTTCACCGCGCTGCGCAACGTGCAGGCGCGCAGCGGCCGCCCGCCGCTGCCCACCGAGCCGGCGCGTCCGGAGGCGGCACCGGCGATCGCGCCGGCCGCGGCTCCGGCACCGGCCGCCGGCGCACCTGCGCCCGCCGTGACCGAGTGAGGGCCCGGCGATGCGTGCTCTGATCTGGCTGATTGGCATCTTCGCGCTCGCCGTGGGCGTGGCGATGATTGCCGGCGTGAATGACGGCTACGTGCTGGTCGTCCTGTCCCCGTGGCGGGCGCAGATTTCGCTGAACCTCTTCATCGTGCTGCTGGTGGCCAGTGTCCTGCTGGTCCATTTGCTGCTGCGCGTGCTCACGCGCACCCTCGCGCTGCCGGCGCGGGTGGCGCGGTGGCGCGACCGCCGCCGTCGCGAGAAGGCCGACAAGGCCTTGCACGGCGCCATCAGTGCGCTGTTCGAGGGCCGCTTCGCGCAGTCGCTGAAGTCGGCCTCGACCGCCTACGCCGCCGCCGAGGGCTCTTCGATGGCCGCACTGATCGCCGCGCGCGCCGCCCATGGGCTGCAGGACGAGACGCGTTACCGTGAGTGGCTCGACCATGCCGCCGAGGCGGGCAAGGACAGCGAGGCCGCGCGCCTGATGACCGAAGCGGAGCTGGCGATCGAGAGCCGCCAGTTCGACGAGGCGGGCGCGCGCCTCGGGCAGCTGCGCGCAGCGGGGCACAAGCACATCGCGATGCTGCGGCTCGAGTCGCGCGTCGCGCTCGAGCGCGGACGCTGGGACGAGTTGCTGCACATCCTGCGCCAGCTGCGCAAGCACCGGGCGCTGACCGCCGAGCAGGCCGCGCCCGGCCTGCGCCGGGCTCACATCGAGCGCATGAAGGAGCTCGCGGCCGACCGGGCGGCGGTGGCCGAGTACTGGCGGGCGATTCCGGCCGAGGAGCTGGAGGACCGCGGTGTGGTGGAAGGCGTGCTGCCGGTGATGGCGCGTGCCGGTTGCGCCGCGCTCGCGCGTGCGCAGACCGAGCGTCTGCTCGATGAGCGCTGGGACAGCGCGCTGGCGCGCCTGTACGCCTACTGCGCGGAGTCGGTCGAGGACGCACGGGCCTGCCTGCAGAAGGGCGAGGCCTGGCTCGAGGGCCAGCCGCGCGACGCCGGGCTGCTGTTCGCGCTCGGCCAGCTCTGTCGGCGTACCGAGCTGTGGGGCAAGGCGCAGAGCTACCTCGAGGCCTCGCTCGGCCTCAGGCCGGAGGTCGAGACGCACCTCGCGCTCGCCCACCTGTTCGATACCCTCGAACGACGCGAGGACGCGCAGCGGCACTATCGGGCGGCAGCGGAGCGGGTGGCCGGCGGCGCGGTCTGAGCCGCGCCCGGCTGCGAGCGGCGGGGCGCGACGGGCTCAGGCCCAGTCGCGCGGCTTGAGGAAGCTGTCGTAGAGCGCGGCCTCGGCGCTGCCGGGCTCGGGGTGCCAGTCATAGCGCCATCTGACGATCGGCGGCATCGACATCAGGATCGACTCGGTGCGCCCGCCCGACTGCAGGCCGAACAGCGTGCCGCGGTCGAACACCAGGTTGAATTCGACGTAGCGGCCGCGGCGGTAGGCCTGGAAGTCGCGCTCGCGCTCGCCATAGGCGACGTCCCGGCGGCGCTCGACGATCGGCAGGTAAGCGTCGAGGAAGGCCGCGCCGACCGCTTGCGTCAGCCCGAAGGCGTTGTCGAAGTCAGTGTTGCCGTCGGCCCCGAGGTCGTCGAAGAACAGCCCGCCCACGCCGCGTGGCTCGTTGCGGTGCTTCAGGAAGAAGTAGCGGTCGCACCAGTCCTTCAGGCGCGCGTACTCGGCCTCGCCGCCGAATGGCAGCACCGCCGCCTTGCAGGTGGCGTGGAAGTGGCGCACGTCCTCCTCGAAGGCGTAATAGGGCGTCAGGTCCATGCCGCCACCGAACCACCATACCGGGTCCTTGCCCTCGGCGAGCGCGACGAAGCAGCGCACGTTCATGTGCACCGTCGGGCAGTAAGGGTTGCGCGGATGCAGCACCAGCGACACGCCCATGGCCTCGAAGCGGCGGCCGGCGAGCTCAGGGCGGTGGGCGGTGGCCGAGGCGGGCATGCCATCGCCCATCACGTGCGAGAAATTCACCCCGCCGCGCTCGAAGAAGTCGCCCTCCTCGATCACGCGCGTGAGGCCGCCACCACCGCCCGGGCGGTCCCAGCCGTCGCTGCGGAAGGCCTGGCCGTCGAAGGCCTCGAGCCGCTCGACGATGCGTTGCTGCAACCCGGTGAACCAGGGCTTGACGGTGCGCGGATCCATTCAGGTCTTGCGCCCGATCGCGCGGTGGCCGATGTCGCGGCGATACTGGCGGCCGTCGAAGAGGATGGCGTCGGCGACCTCGTAGGCGCGCCTCTGGGCGGTGCGGGCGTTGTCGCCGAGTGCGGTGACGCACAGCACCCGGCCGCCGGCGGTGACGATCTGGCCGTCCTTGAGCGCGGTGCCGGCGTGGAACACGTGCACGTCGTCCTGCTCGACGGTGGGCAGTCCGCTGATCGGGTCGCCCTTGCGCGGGTTCTCCGGGTAGCCCGCCGCGGCGAGCACGACGCCGAGCGCGAAGCGGCGGTCCCATTCGGCCTCGGTGTGGTCGAGCTTGCCGGCGATCGCGGCCTCGATGAGGTCGGCCAGATCGGTCTTCAGGCGCATCATGATCGGCTGCGTCTCGGGGTCGCCCATGCGGCAGTTGAACTCCACCACGCGCGGCTTGCCGTCGCCGTCGATCATCAGGCCGGCGTAGAGGAAGCCGGTGTAGGGCAGGCCGTCTGCGGCCATGCCGGCGAGCGTCGGGTTGATGATCTCGCGCATCACGCGCGCATGGACGTCGGGGGTGACCACCGGTGCCGGCGAGTAGGCGCCCATGCCGCCGGTGTTGGGGCCCTGGTCGCCGTCCTTGAGGCGCTTGTGGTCCTGGCTGGTGGCGAGCGCGAGCGCGTGCTTGCCGTCGGCCATGACGATGAAGCTGGCTTCCTCGCCTTCCATGAACTCCTCGATGACGACGCGGGCGCCAGCCTCGGTGTAGTGCACGCCCATGCGGTTGTCGAGCAGCATCATGTCGATCGCGGCGTGCGCCTCGGCGGCCGTCATCGCCACCACCACGCCCTTGCCGGCTGCCAGGCCGTCGGCCTTGATCACGATCGGGGCGCCCTCGGCGTCGATGTAGGCGTGGGCCTCTGCGGCGTCGGAGAAGGTGCGGTACTTCGCGGTCGGGATGTTGTGGCGGACGAGGAACTGCTTGGCGAAGTCCTTGGAACTCTCGAGCTGGGCGGCGGCCTTGGTGGGACCGAAGATCGGCAGCCCGGCGGCGCGAAAGGCGTCGACCACACCGGCGGCGAGCGGCGCCTCGGGGCCGACCACGGTGAACGCGACCTGCTCGCGCCGGGCCAGTTCGACCAGCACCGGGATGTCGGTGACCGGCGCGTTCTGCAGCAGCTTCTCGGCAGCGGTGCCGGGGTTGCCCGGTGCCACCAGCACGCGGGTGACCTTGGGCGACTGGGCGAGTTTCCAGGCCAGCGCGTGTTCGCGGCCGCCGGAACCGATGACGAGGACTTTCATGTGCTGC
>JAREIX010000314.1 GCA_029286945.1 Thauera sp.
CTCGGCGCGGTGCGCTACAGCTTCACCCTGGTCGAGCGCACCGCGGGCGGCAACCGCGTGCGCGTGCAGACCGACACCACCGACCAGCCGCTCGACATCAACGAGGGCAGCAAGCTCGAACTCGGCTCCACCGCCAAGCTGCGCGTGCTGGCGACCTACCTCGAGCTGGTCGCCGAGCTCCACGGCCGCCTCGCGGCGCTCGACGTGCCGGCGCTGCGCAAGGTGGCGGTCGATGACCAGGACCGCCTGACGCGCTGGGCGATCGACCACCTCGCCACCGCCACCGACCGCAGCCTGCCGGCGATGCTCGAGGCTGCGCTCGAGCGCCGCTACTCGGCCAGCCCGGGCGAGGGCTTCTTCACCGGCGGCGGGCGCCACACCTTCGGCAACTTCAACGCCAGCGACAACGCCCGCGAGCCCACGCTGCGCGAGGCCCTGCAGGCCTCGATCAACCTGCCCTTCGTGCGCCTGATGCGCGAGATCGTGCGCCACACCATGTACCAGGTGCCGGGCAGTACCGCGCGCCTGCTCGAGGACAACCAGGATCCGCGCCGCGTCGACTACCTCGCGCGCTTCGCCGACCGCGAGGGCCAGGCCTTCCTGCGCCGCTTCTGGCGCAAGTACCAGGGCCGCGGCGCAGAGGAGATGCGCTCGATGCTGCTCGACGGCCTGCGCCCGAGCGCAGACCGCCTGGCCGCGGTGTTCCGCTACCTGGAGCCGACGGCGCCGCCCTCCGCGCTCGCCGCCTTCCTCGGCCGCCGCCTCGGCGACGGCCTGCTCAGCGAGGCGCGCATCGGCCAGCTCCATACCCGCCACGCCCCGGACGCCTTCGACCTGCCCGACCGCGGCTACGTGGCGCGCGTGCATCCGCTCGAGCTGTGGCTGGTCGCCTTCCGCCTGCAGCACCCGGACGCCACCCTGGCCGACGCGGTGGCAGCGAGCGAGAAGGAGCGCCAGGAGGTCTACCGCTGGCTGTTCCGCACCCGTGCCAAGGGCGCGCAGGATTCGCGCATCTTCACGCTGCTCGAGGTCGAGGCCTTCCTCGACATCCACCGCCGCTGGGCGCGGCTGGGCTATCCCTTCGGCCACCTGGTGCCCTCGCTCGCCACCGCGCTCGGCAGCTCGGGCGACCGCCCGGCGGCGCTCGCCGAGCTGATGGGCATCATCGTCAACGACGGCCTGCACCTGCCGACGCGGCGCATCGACACGGTGCGCTTCGCCGCCGACACGCCCTACGAGAGCGCCTTCGCGGTGCGCCCGGCCGAAGGCGAGCAGGTGATGGCGCCGGAGGTGGCGCGTGCGCTGCGCGGGGCGCTGTCCGACGTGGTCGAGGGCGGCACTGCGCGCCGGCTCGCCGGCGCCTTCAAGCTGGCCGACGGCACCGAGCTTGCGCTCGGCGGCAAGACCGGCACCGGCGACAACCGCATCGTGGTCAAGGGCCGTGCCGGCCTGGCGATGAACCGCACCGCGACCTTCGTCTTCTACCTCGGCCCGCGCCACTTCGGCACCCTCACCGCCTACGTGATCGGCCCCGACGCCGCCAGCTACCGCTTCACCTCCGGGCTGCCGGTGCAGATCCTGAAGTCGATGGGGCCCTTGCTGATCCCGCATCTGGAGCCGGCGAGCGCGCAGTCCTGCCTGCCGCCGCCGCTGTCGGGCACCCCTGCGGCGGCGGGGGCGGGCGAGGAAGGCGCGGGCGAGGGCGGCGGCGTGCCTGAAGAGGAGGTGCCGGCCGACGAGGCCGGACTCAGCCTGCGCGCGATCCCCGAGGGGGCGACCCCCGCCGCCGAGGGTGCCGATGGCCAGATCCCCGACGGCGAGGGCGCCGCGGGCCGGGTGCGCGAGGGCAGGATCACCGGGATCGTGGTCGAGGACGCCGATGTGCTCGACGAGGCCGTTCCGCCAGCGCGCGACTCCGCGCCGCGGATCAGGCCGGCCGAGTGAGCCGGCAGGCCGCGGTCCGGCCTACGGCTGGAAGGGCCAGAACAGCGGAATCAGCACGCTACACAGCAGCCAGGTGAGGATGTTCATCGGGATGCCGAGGCGGGCGAAGTCGGCGAAGCGGTAGTTGCCCGCGCTATAGACCAACGTGTTGGTCTGGTAGCCGATCGGGGTGGCGAAGCTGCAGCTGGCGGCGAACATCACGCCGACCACGAAGGGGCGCGGATCGACCCCCATCTGCTGCGCGAGCCCGATCGCCACCGGGGTGAACAGCACCGCGATCGCGTTGTTGCTCAGTGCCTCGGTGGCCACCGAGGTGATCAGGATCACCAGTGACAGCATCAGCCACGGCGACATGCCTTCGCCGAGCGCGGCGAGCTGGGCGGCGAGCATCTGGTCGAGACCGGAGTTGCGCATCGCGATGCTGATCGCGAGCATGCCGAAGATCAGCACCAGGATCGGCCATTCGATCGACTTGTAGGCCTCGTCGCGGGTGACGCAGCCGGTGGCGATCACGATCGCGGCGCCGATCAGCGCCAGGCCCTCGATCGGCATCACGTCGAGGGCGGCGAGCAGCATCACGCCGACGATGGTGGCGAGCGCGATCGGCGCCTTGTGGCGGCGGCTCGTCATGTGGCGGGCTTCGGTGAGCGCGAACAGGTCGCCGTTGTCGCAGAAGCGCTGGATCTGCGCCGGCGTGCCTTCGACCAGCAGCACGTCGCCCGCCTGCAGCTCGAAGTCCTCGCCGATCTGCGCGAACGAGGCGTTGCGCCGATGCACCGCGACCAGGTGGATGCCGTAGCGCGCGAGCAGGTCGAGGTCGCGGATCGGGCGCAGGATGTAGCGCGAGGTCTGGCCGACGATCGCCTCCACCATCACCAGGTCGCGCCGGCGC
>JAREIX010000315.1 GCA_029286945.1 Thauera sp.
CATCACCGCGGTGCAGTTCGTCGACATCCCGGTGATGGCGGCCTACCTGGTGCTGATCGCGCTGATCTTCGTCGTCATCAACCTGATCGTCGACCTGCTGTACTTCGTCGTCGATCCGCGCCTGCGCGTGCAGCGCAGCGGGCGCGGGCACTGAGCCGGCCCATGAGTCTGGCTGCTGCGTCTGCCCACTGAGCCCGCCTGAAGGATCCGGATTCGAGCATGTCTTCCGCCCCGCATTCATCGCCCCCGCGACCCTCGCCACCGCCCGGCGCCGGCTACGCCCCTCGCGCCGAGCGCCAGCGCTCGCGCTGGGCGCGCTTCGTCGACAGCGACGTCTTCGACAGCTTCATCCATTCGCCGGTGACGGTGATCGCCGCGCTGGTGACGTTGGCGATCTTCGCCGCCGCGCTGCTGGCGCCGGTGATCGCGCCGCACAACCCCTTCGATCCGGCCACGCTCAACCTGATGGACGGCTTCACCCGCCCGCTGCAGGCCAACGAATTCACCGGCAACGTGTATTGGTTCGGCACCGACGCCCAGGGGCGCGACCTGTTCTCGGCCATCCTGTACGGCGCGCGCGTGTCCATCCTGGTCGGCTTTGCCGCGGTGGCCTTCGCCGCGCTGCTCGGCATCACGCTCGGGCTGATCGCCGGCTACCGCGGCGGCTGGGTCGACAGCCTGATCATGCGCGTCGCCGACGTGCAGCTGAGCTTCCCGGCCATCCTGGTCGCGCTGCTGATCTTCGGCGTGTTCAAGGGCGTGGTGCCGCCGGCGCTGCAGGACAGGATGGCGGTGTATGTGCTGGTGGTGGCGATCGGCCTGTCGGACTGGGTGCAGTACGCGCGCACCGTGCGCAGCTCCACGCTCGCCGAGAAGAACAAGGAATACGTGCAGGCCGCGCGCGTGATCGGGGTGCCGGCGCCGCTGATCCTGCTGCGCCACATCCTGCCCAACGTGATGGGGCCGGTGCTGGTGATCGCCACCATCGGCCTGGCGCTGGCGATCATCCTCGAGTCGACGCTGTCCTTCCTCGGCGTCGGCGTGCCTCCCACCCAGCCCAGCCTGGGCACGCTGATCCGCGTCGGCCAGGACTTCCTGTTCTCGGGCGAGTGGTGGATCGTGTTCTTCCCCGGGCTCACGCTGCTGCTGCTCGCGCTCGCGGTGAACCTGCTCGGCGACTGGCTGCGCGATGCGCTCAACCCGAGGCTGCGCCGATGAATGTGCCGCACATCGGGCAGATGAACGCCGGCGGCGGCGTGCCGCTGCTGTCGGTGCGCCACCTGCGGGTGGAGTTCCCCCGCCGGCGCGGCACCCTGGTGGCGATCGACGACGTCTCCTTCGACATCGCGCGCGGCGAGGTGCTGGGCGTGGTCGGCGAATCGGGGGCCGGCAAGTCGCTCACCGGCGCCGCCATCATCGGCCTGCTCGAGCCGCCCGGGCGGATCGCCGGCGGCGAGATCCTGCTCGACGGCGAGCGCATCGACAATCTGCGCGCCGAGAAGCTGCGCCGCCTGCGCGGGCGGCGGATCGCGATGATCTTCCAGGACCCGCTCACCAGCCTGAACCCGTTGTACACGGTGGGCCAGCAGCTGGTGGAGACCATGCTGACCCACCTCGACATCCGCCCCGCGGCAGCGCGCGAGCGTGCGCTGGCGCTGCTGGACGAGGTCGGCATCCCGGCCCCGGCACAGCGCATCGACCACTATCCGCACCAGTTCTCCGGCGGCATGCGCCAGCGCGTGGTGATCGCGCTCGCGCTCTGTGCCGAGCCCGAGCTGATCATCGCCGACGAGCCCACCACCGCGCTCGACGTCTCGGTGCAGGCACAGATCATCGCCCTGCTGCGCCGGCTGTGCCGCCAGCACCGCACCGCGGTGATGCTGATCACCCATGACATGGGCGTGATCGCCGAGACCGCCGACCGTGTCGCGGTGATGTACGCCGGCCGCCTGGTGGAGATCGGCCCGGTGGTCGATGTCGTGCGCGCGCCGGCGCACCCGTACACACGCGGGCTGATGGGCTCGATCCCGGTGCTCGGCGCCGAGGTCGCGCGCCTGGTGCAGATCGATGGCGCGATGCCGCGGCTCACCGCGATCCCCGCCGGCTGCGCCTTCCATCCGCGCTGCGCCGAGGCCTTCGCGCGCTGCCGCGCGGCGCGCCCGCCGCTGCTGGCCGCCGGCATGACGCGGGCGGCGTGCTGGCTGCACGCGCCCGACGGCGAGGGCTCGCCGGCGCCTGCGGCGCTGCGCTACGGCCGGGGCGTGCAGCCATGAGCATCATCGAGCGCGCGCTCGCCAAGGCGAAGCAGCAGGACCGCGCCGCGGTGGAGGAGGCCGAGGGGCTGGCGCATCGGACGCCGGTGCCGGAGGCTGAGGACGGCGGCTTTCGTCGCGCCATAGGTGTTGAATTCGGGCGCGCCATAGAAGGCTGATGCTGACCCCGTCATGATCAGCGATCCGCCGGACTTGAGCAGCTCGGGCAGCACCAGATGCGCCATGTTGATCGTGCCCAGCAGGTTGATGGTGACGATGTCGTGATGCCGGCGCAGTTCGACCGACCCGAAAATGCCGGTATGCATGATCCCGGCGCAGTGAACGACGCCGCGCAGCCCGCCGAGCCGATCCATCGCCGGGATGAAGGCGCGTTCCAGACTGTCCGTCATGCTGACATCGCAGGCGCGAAAATGCACAGCCTGCAGTTCGTCGGCCACGGCTTCGAGTGTGTCTCCGTTTCGATCCCACAGCGCCAGTTTGGCTCCGCGAGCGGCAAGCAGTCGCGCTGTTGCCAGACCAATGCCGCTGGCTGCTCCGCGC
>JAREIX010000316.1 GCA_029286945.1 Thauera sp.
CCTGGCCCCGGTCGCCAAGATCCTGGCCGACAGCGTCGGCATCAAGCAGGGCCTGATGACCACCATCCACGCCTACACCAACGACCAGGTCACCGTGGACGTGCGCCACAAGGACCTGCGCCGCGCGCGTGCCGCCGCCGCCAACATCATCCCGACCAAGACCGGCGCCGCCAAGGCCGTCGGCCTGGTGCTGCCGCAGCTCGTCGGCAAGGTCGATGGCTTCGCGCTGCGCGTGCCGGTCATCAACGTCTCGCTGGTCGATCTCACCTTCACCGCCGGGCGCGCCACCACCAAGGAAGAGATCAACGAACTGATGACCGCCGCGGCCAAGGGCCCGCTGAAGGGCATCCTCGCGGTCAATACCGAGCCGCTGGTGTCCTCCGACTTCAACCACACCACGGTGTCCTCGACCTTCGACGCCACCCAGACCCGCGTCATCAAGGGCGAGGACGGCTCGGTGCTGGTCAAGGTGCTGGCCTGGTACGACAACGAGTGGGGCTATTCCTGCCGCATGCTCGACGCCGCACGCGCCTTCTACAACGCCAAGTAAGCCGGCCCCCGATCGCAAACCCCCGACGCCCTGTCCCGCAGGGCGTTTTCACGAGCCCGAACCCATCATGCAAGTCAAGAAACTCGCCGACCTCGATGTGCGCGGCAAGCGCGTCTTCATCCGCGCCGACCTCAACGTGCCGCAGGACGACGCCGGCAACATCACCGAGGACACCCGCATCCGCGCCTCCATCCCGTCGATCCAGTACTGCCTGGACAAGGGCGCCGCGGTGATGGTCACCTCCCACCTCGGCCGCCCGACCGAGGGCGAACTGCGCGCCGAGGACTCCCTGATGCCGGTGGCCGTGCGCCTCGGCCTGCTGCTCGACAAGCCGGTGCGCCTGATCCAGAACTGGGTCGACGGTGGCTTCGAGCTCAAGCCGGGCGAGGTCGTGCTGCTCGAGAACTGCCGCTGCAACAAGGGCGAGAAGAAGGACAACGAGGAGCTGTCGAAGAAGATGGCCGCCCTGTGCGACATCTATGTCAATGACGCCTTCGGCACCGCCCACCGCGCCGAGGCCACCACCCACGGCATCGCCCGCTTCGCCCCGGTGGCCTGTGCCGGGATGCTGATGGGCGCCGAGATCGACGCGCTGTCCAAGGCCACCGAGAGCCCCGCCCGCCCGCTGGTGGCCATCGTCGGCGGCGCCAAGGTGTCGACCAAGCTCACCATCCTCAAGACCCTGGCCGAGAAGGTCGACCAGCTCATCGTCGGCGGCGGCATCGCCAACACCTTCCTGCTCGCCGCCGGCAAGCGCATCGGCGAGTCGCTGGCCGAGCCCGAGATGGTGCGCGAGGCCCAGCAGGTCATGGACATCATGAAGGCGCGCGGCGCCGAGGTGCCGCTGCCGGTGGACGTGGTGGTGGCCGACGAGGTCTCGGCGCTCGCCCGCGCCAACCGCATCCCGGTCGACGAGGTCGGTCCCCACGACCGCATCCTCGACTTCGGGCCGAAGTCCTCGGCCAAGCTCGCCGACATCATCGCCCACGCCGGCACCATCGTCTGGAACGGCCCGGTTGGCGTGTTCGAGTATCCCCAGTTCGCCGGCGGCACCAAGATGATGGCCTCGGCCATCGCCCACTCCGAGGCGTTCTCGATCGCGGGCGGTGGCGACACCCTGGCGGCGATCGCCAAGTTCCACATCGCCGAGGACGTCGGCTACATCTCCACCGGCGGCGGCGCCTTCCTCGAGTTCCTCGAGGGCAAGACCCTGCCGGCGATCGCCGCGCTGGAAGCGCGCTACGCGGACTGATCCGCAACGCGCAGCCCGATTGCAGCCCCAAGGCCGTCCCGCGCGACGGCCTTTTTCTTGGCCACGGCTAGAATGGCCCGAATCGCATCCAACCTGCTGGAGCCCCGCATGTCCCGCCACACCAAGATCGTCGCCACCCTCGGCCCGGCCTCGTCGGACCTGCACACCCTCGAGCGCATGGTGCATGCCGGCGTCGACGTGGTGCGCATGAACTTCTCCCACGGCAAGGCCGAGGAGCACATCGCGCGCGCCGAGGCCATCCGTGACGCCTCGGCGCGGGCCGGACGCCCGGTCGGCATCCTCGCCGACCTGCAGGGGCCCAAGATCCGCATCGGCAAGTTCGAGAGCGGCCGCGTCAGCCTCACCCGCGAAGCGCCCTTCGTGCTCGATGCGCGCTGCGAGCTCGGCAACGCCCAGCGCGTCGGCCTCGACTACAAGGACCTGCCCAAGGACGTGAAGGCGGGCGACGTGCTGCTGCTCGACGACGGCCGTCTCAAGCTCACCGTGCAGCGCGTGCTCGGTCACGAGATCCACACCATCGTGAAGGTGGGCGGCGAGCTGTCCAACAACAAGGGCATCAACCGCCAGGGCGGCGGCCTCACCGCGCCGGCGCTCACTGCCAAGGACATGGACGACATCCGCACCGCGGCGCAGATCGGGGTGGATTTCGTCGCCGTGTCCTTCCCCAAGAGCGCCGCCGACATGTACATGGCGCGCCAGCTGATGCGCGCCGCCGGCAGTTCGGCGGTGCTGATCGCCAAGATCGAGCGTGTCGAGGCGATCACCAACATGGCCGAGATTCTCGATGCCTCGGACGGCGTCATGGTCGCCCGCGGCGACCTGGCGGTGGAAGTGGGCGATGCGACCGTGCCGGCCCTGCAGAAGAAGATGATCCGCATGGCGCGGGACATGAACAAGCTGACCATCACGGCGACGCAAATGATGGAATCGATGATTTCCTCGCCGGTGCCGACCCGTGCCGAAGTGTCGGACGTCGCCAATGCCGT
>JAREIX010000076.1 GCA_029286945.1 Thauera sp.
CGGAGGCACCTTATTCCTGGATGAGATTGGAGAATTAACGGTTAATACACAAGCAAAGCTTCTTCGTGTTGTTCAATCAGGTGAAGTTCGGCGCGTTGGCGATAACATAGATAGCAAAAAAACAACGTCAAGATAAAAGAACAACAAAGATGCTGATGCAGGCATGCACTCCTTGCGACCTGCTCGAGCCACGCCCCTCCCGCTTGCACTCGCGATCGGAGCACCCGGCCGCGACAGCCCCCCCTATCTCGATACGGCACCGGCCACTTCGGTTGCGACGCGCCACACCCAGATGTTATCGTCCGCGCGACACGCGGGAGAGCACTACCTATATAGGAGTCGCCGAAGGCGCAACCCCCCGGAATCGCTCAGGCAAGAGGACCGCGCGTGCATCAGAAGTCTGGAGAGTGATACGGGCGCGCTGCGTTTGCGTATCCACCGAAGGGGCACCCCGGCCGGCGCACCAATAGTAGATGGGGCGGCGACCGGGAATCTCTCAGGTACAAGGGACAGATGGGGATTGAAGCTTCCGGTACGAAGCGCATGCCCTCGTATTGTCCACCGCCCGCGGAGCACCGCTCAGATGACCCGTGCCGCTACCCAGACGCCAGCCCACGCCCCTGATCTTGCGGCAGCCGCGCGCATGGGCCGATTCGCGCGATGCCCCAGCCACGCCGGCGGAGACGACCTCGATCCCGTTGAAGCCAGGACCCGGATCCCGAACGGCAGCTCTTCATCCGCCCACGGGCTTCCAGATGGGAAGCAGTCCCACGAGACGATCACCGCCGACGCGTGCTGGCACATGCCCCGAACCCGAAGCGCCGAGCATTCTCTCCGGGGCCACCCGCGAGCAGACCGCCGTCGGCCCGGGTGGCCGACCTGGGATCGCCGGCAAACTGCCCCCTCTCGGCCTGCATCCCATCCAGGCCGACGCGACTTCACCACCTCCAGATAACCTCACCCCAGTACGATCGGAGAAACCCATGAGCAACGTCCCCAGCAATCTCAAGTACACCAAGTCCCACGAGTGGGTCCGAGTCGAGGCCGACGGCACCCTGACGATCGGCGTCACCGATCACGCCCAGGAAGCCCTCGGCGACATCGTCTTCCTCGAGCTGCCGGAATCCGGCCGAACGCTGAACGCGGGCGAAGCGTGCGCGGTGATCGAGTCGGTCAAGGCCGCCTCCGACATCTACGCGCCGGTGGCGGGTGAGATCCTTGCCGCCAACCAGGACCTGGTCGACGCGCCGGAGAGCGTCAACGGCGACGCCTACGGCGCCTGGCTGTTCAAGCTCAAGCCCGCCAACGCTGCCGATGTCGGCGCACTCATGGATGCCGCGGCCTACGAAGCGGAAATCGCCCAGGCCTGACCATGAGCGACGCCCTGCTTTCCGCCCCGCTCGAGCGTCTCGAGCAGCACGACGCCTTCGTCCATCGCCACCTGGGACCGAACGCCGACGAAGTCGCCAGGATGTGCGCCGCGCTCGGCGTTTCTGGCCTCGATGCCCTGATCGAACAGACCGTACCGGCCGGCATCCGGCTGCAGTCACCGCTGCCGCTGGCCGGAGCGGTGTCCGAGCACGAAGCGCTCGCCCGCCTGAAATCCATCGCGAGCCGCAACCTCATCAAGAAATCCCTGATCGGCCAGGGTTACTACGGCACCCACACGCCCCCGGTGATCCTGCGCAACGTCATGGAGAACCCAGGCTGGTATACCGCGTACACGCCCTATCAGGCCGAGATCTCGCAGGGCCGCCTCGAGGCCCTGCTCAACTACCAGCAGATGGTGATCGACCTCACCGGGCTGGAGCTCGCCAACGCCTCCCTGCTCGACGAGGCCACCGCCGCCGCCGAGGCGATGACGATGGCGCGCCGGGTGTCGCGCTCGAAGTCGAACGTGTTCTTCATCGACGAAGCCTGCTTCCCGCAGACGATCGACGTCGTACGCACCCGCGCCTTCTACTTCGGCTACGAGCTCGTCTACGGCAAAGCCTGCGAGGCGGGCAATCACGACTGCTTCGGCGCATTGCTGCAGTATCCGAACGCGCGCGGCGAGGTCGTGGACCTTGCCGCTCCGATCGCCGAGCTCAAGGCCAGGGGTGCCGTGGTGGCGGTCGCCAGCGACCTGATGGCACTGGTCCTGCTCAGGAGCCCGGGCTCGCTCGGCGCCGACATTGCCTTCGGTTCCGCGCAGCGCTTCGGCGTGCCGATGGGCTTCGGCGGCCCGCACGCGGCCTTCTTCGCCACCCGCGAGAGCTACGTGCGCTCGATGCCGGGCCGCATCATCGGCGTCTCCAAGGACGCGCGCGGCAGGACCGCGCTGCGCATGACGCTGCAGACGCGCGAACAGCACATCCGCCGCGAGAAGGCGAACTCCAACATCTGCACCTCGCAGGTACTGCTCGCCAACATGTCGGGCTTCTACGCCGTCTACCACGGCCCGCAGGGCCTGCGCACCATCGCGGCGCGCATCCACCGCCTTGCGGCGGTGCTCGCCGCCGGCCTGCGTGACGCCGGCTTCGGTGTGCATGAGCGCCCCTTCTTCGACACCATCGAGGTCGAGGTCGGCGCGCGCGCGCCGGCGATCCTGCGCACGGCCGAGGAGGCAGGCTTCAACCTGCGCAGCGTGTCGGGCACCACCCTGGGCATCTCGGTCGACGAGACGACGACCCGCGAGGACGTCGCCACCGTGCTCGCCTGCTTCGGCGCCAGTGGCGAGATCGCTGCGCTCGACGCCCGCATCGCCGCGGCCGGCGGCGCCCTGCCTGCCGAACTGCTGCGCACCGACGCCGTGCTCGCCCACCCGGTGTTCAACACGCACCACACCGAGCACGAGATGCTGCGCTATCTGAAGAAGCTGCAGAATCGCGACCTCGCGCTCGACCACTCGATGATCTCGCTCGGCTCGTGCACGATGAAGCTCAACGCGACCAGCGAGATGATCCCGGTCACCTGGCCCGAGTTCGCCAACCTGCATCCGTTCGCACCGCGCGCGCAGGCGGCCGGCTACCTGGAGATGATCGAGAGCCTCGCCGACTACCTGCGCGCCGTGACCGGCTTCCCGGCGATCTGCATGCAGCCCAACTCGGGCGCCCAGGGCGAGTACGCCGGCCTGGTGGCGATCGCGCGCTACCACGCCAGCCGCGGCGAGGCGCACCGCAAGGTGTGCCTGATCCCGAAGTCCGCACACGGCACCAACCCGGCGACCGCGCAGATGTGCGGCATGCAGGTGGTGGTAGTGGAGTGCGACGACAACGGCAACGTGGACGTCGCCGACCTCAAGGCCAAGGCCGAGAAGCACGCTGCCGAGCTGGCCGCGCTGATGATCACCTACCCGTCCACCCACGGCGTGTTCGAGGAGTCGATTCGCGAGATCTGCGCGATCGTCCATCAGCACGGCGGCCAGGTCTACATGGACGGCGCCAACCTCAACGCCCAGGTCGGCCTGACCTCCCCGGCGACGATCGGCGCCGACGTGTCGCACATGAACCTGCACAAGACCTTCTGCATCCCGCACGGCGGCGGCGGCCCGGGCATGGGTCCGATCGGTCTGGCGGCGCATCTCGCCCCGTTCATGGCCGACCACGTGGTGCAGCCCACCGGCGGCGCTGACCGTCCGAACCTCGGCCAGGGCGCGGTCTCGGCTGCGCCCTTCGGTTCGGCGAGCATCCTGCCGATCTCGTGGATGTACATCACGATGATGGGCGGTGAAGGGCTCAAGCAGGCGACCAAGGTGGCGATCCTCAACGCCAACTACCTCGCCGAGCGCCTCAAGGACCACTATCCGGTGCTCTATACCGGCAGCCAGGGCCGCGTCGCGCACGAGTGCATCCTCGACATCCGCCCGCTCAAGGCCGCGACCGGCATCTCGGAGGTCGACATCGCCAAGCGCCTGATGGACTACGGCTTCCACGCGCCGACCATGTCCTTCCCGGTGCCGGGCACGATCATGGTCGAGCCCACCGAGTCGGAAGACCTCGGCGAGCTCGATCGCTTCGTCGAGGCGATGATCGCGATCCGCAACGAGATCCGCCAGGTCGAGGCCGGAACCTGGCCGGCCGAGGACAACCCGCTCAAGCACGCGCCGCACACCCAGGCCGACTTCCTCGGCGACTGGAACCGCCCGTATGCGCGCGAGCAGGCGGTCTTCCCGCTGCCCTGGGTGGCCGAGAACAAGTTCTGGCCGAGCGTCAATCGCATCGATGACGTCTACGGCGACCGCAACCTGTTCTGCGCCTGCGTGCCGATGAGCGACTACGCGGAGTGAGTCGGCCCTGAAGCCGGCGCGCTGATAGAATCGGCGCGCCCTGGCATGTGAGCCACGCCCCAGGGCGTGGCTTTTTCATGTGCCGCGACGGCGGGCGAAGCGCGCTCGCCGATCCGCAACGACGGCGCCCACCCCCTGCAGAAAGACTCCCCGCCACTCCCCGACGGAACCCACCACGGTGATCATCCCCCCACGCACCGACCGCAAGGTCCTCTGGCTCACGCTGCTCATCGCCAGCCTCGGCGTGCTCCTGCTGCTGTCCGCGATCCTGTGGTCACGCACGCGCCCGGTCGAGATGCACGACCTGCACCTCGCCGATGGCGAGAAGCTGAAGTGCGTCTCCTACGCCCCCTACCATCGCCCCGGCCAGACCCCGCTCGAGCTCGACACCCACATCGAACGCGAGCAGATCGCCGCCGACCTCGCCGCGCTTGCGAAGATCACCGAGTGCGTGCGGCTGTACTCGATCGGCCAGGGCCTGGACCAGGTCCCCGAGCTGGCGCGACCGCTGGGCATGAAGGTGCTGCTGGGGGCCTGGATCGGCTACGAGAAGGCGCGGAACGCGCGCGAGCTCGAGCGCGCGATCGCGCTCGCCAATGCCAACACCGACGTCGTGCGGGCGCTGATCGTCGGCAACGAGGTGCTGCTGCGTCGCGAGCGCACCGAGGACGAGATGCGCGAGCTGATCCGCCACGCCAGGGCGAACGCCCGGGTGCCGGTCACCTATGCCGACGTGTGGGAATTCTGGACCCGTCACGACAGCCTCGTCGCCGAGGTCGACTTCGTCACCGTGCACATCCTGCCGTTCTGGGAAGACGACCCGGTCGACATCGAGCTCGCGCTCGAACACGTCGCTGCAACTCGCCGCCATGTCGGCGAGCACTTCGCCGACAAGCGCATCCTGATCGGAGAGACGGGCTGGCCGAGCGCCGGGCGACAGCGCGAGGAATCGCAGCCGTCGCGGGTCAATCAGGCGCGCTACGTGCGCGAGTTCGTCCACCGCGCCCACGCCGAGGGCTGGGACTACAACCTGATCGAAGCGATCGACCAGCCCTGGAAGCGCAAGCTCGAAGGCACGGTCGGCGGCTACTGGGGCATGCTCGAAGCCGCCGACCTCGCCCCCAAGTTCCCGCTCGCCGGCCCGGTGGCCGAGCGCGACGGCCTGTTCGGCCCGATTGGCGGCGCCGCCATCGGCGGCCTGCTCGCCCTGCTGCTGGCGAGCACCGGGCGGCGGACCCGCTGCCTGCGGGTTGCAGCGCTCACCGCGACCGGCGCGCTGGGCGGGGTGGTCGCGGTCCTGCACTGGGAGCACGCCCACCTGGCCTATCGCAACACCCTCGAATGGACGGTGCTCGGCAGCGTCGGCATCCTCGCAGGACTGCTCCCGCTGGTGCTGGCGCGCTGGAACGGCGAGCCCATCCCGGCCTTCGCCGCCGGCCACCTCCTGCGTCAGCCCGCGCGCCTGCGCTCGACGGCGGCCACGCTCGGGGCGCTGCGCGCGATGCTGCTATTCGCCGCTGCGGTGGCGGCCCTGTTGCTCTGGGCCGATCCGCGCTATCGCGACTTCCCGACCCTGCTCTATCTCGCCCCGGCCGTCGTGTTCGGCGCGACCGGCTGGTGGCGCACCAGCACCACGCGCCGGGAACGCACCTGCGCGGCGATCATCCTGATCGGCGTCGTCGCGCGCTGGTCATCGGAGCCCGCCAACCCGCAGGCGATCGCCTGGCTCGCCGTCGGTCTCGCGCTCGCCCTGCCCACGCTTCTCGTCCGCAGCCACCAGGACGAGCAGCGCTAGCAAGCCGCCAACCGCAGCGGGGTCGTAGCTGTACAGCACCAGCCCGGCGACGCCGGTCAGCCAGCCGACCCAGGCCAGGCGCCGGCAGCCGAAGACGAAGGCGAGCACACCGGCCGCCAGGCTCACCCAGCCCAGCCGCTGGTGCAGGAAGCTCTGCACCAGCGCGTCCTTGAACGCGCACGCCAGGACCGGCGCATCTGCGAGCGTGCAGTCGCGCGGCAGCACACCCGCCTCGAGCAGGCCATGCCTGAACCACAGCGCGATCGCGGCCAGCAGCAGGCCCGCGAGCAGGGGCGCTGCAACGCCATGTTTCGGCAAATTAATTCGCATCATCCTTGCCTTTTCCTTCAAAATCAGCCGGCGTCGGCAGATACGCCCGACTGTTGCAAATTGGCACCGAGTTCTGCTCGTAAGCGGCTGAAATCGTGCATAAAATGCGCCCCGTCGAAGCGATCGTCGCCGCGCAGGTCATCGACCGCGCATTGTGTCACAGCTCGCGTCACGCCGAAATTTGCGCGATGCAGCAGCCAAGACCACCGCCACGTCGCCCTGGCACGCTCGTCGCGCCGGCCCCCCTGCCCACGAGGCACCCGCAATGCTTGCGCGCTGCTTGAACACGTCAGCGCACTGGAACCAAGATGAAGAAAGCCGCCTCCTTTGCCGCCCGCGTCGCCATTGCGGTGCTGATCGCCGCCGCGGTCGCGTTCGCGCAGTACTGGATCTGGCAGCAGCTCAACCGCAGCGCGGAGTTCATCGGCACCAACCAGAGCATCAAGGGCTTCGCCTACAACGGCTTCCAGCGCGACCAGAGTCCGCTCAAGGGCACTTACCCGACACGCGAGAACCTCGCCGCCGATCTCGACCTGCTCGGCCGCCTGTCCGATGGCCTGCGCACCTACGGCGTGACCGACATGCCGGAACTGCTCGAGCTTGCCGGCGAGCGCGACATGCTGGTGACCGCCGGCGCCTGGCTCGATGCCCGCCCGGACGCCAACGAGCGCGAGATCGCCGCCCTGATCGACGTCGCCCGCCGCATGCGCCACATCGAACGGGTGATGGTCGGCAACGAGGCGATCCTGCGCGGCGACATCAAGGTCGAGGAGATGATCGGCTACCTCGACCGCGTGCGTAAGGCGATCCGCAAGCCGGTGTCCACCGCGGAGCCCTGGCACGTGTGGCTGCGCTACCCCGAGCTCGCCAAGCATGTGGATTACATCACCGTCCACCTGCTGCCCTACCACGAGGGCCTGCCGGTCGAGAAGGCTGTCGAGTACGCCTTCCAGCGCTACGACGAGGTCGCCCGCGCGCATCCGCGCAAGAAGATCGTGGTCGGCGAAGTCGGCTGGCCCAGCCGCGGCCCGACCATCGACGCCGCCGTACCCTCGCTCGACAACCAGGCGCGCTTCGTGCGCGAATTCCTCGCCCATCCGCGCACCGCGCGCATCGACTACTTCCTGATGGAAGCGATCGACCAGCCGTGGAAGGTGGACGTCGAAGGCTGGGCCGGTCCCTACTGGGGCATGTTCAACGCCGACCGCGAGCAGAAGTACGCGCTCGAGGGCGTCGTCGAGCGCGATCCGCACTGGTCGCACAAGGCGAGCAACGCCGCCGCGCTCGCCTTCATCCCGATGATGCTGGCCGCCTTCTTCCTGCCCGGCTGGAGCATCTTCGGCCGGCTGTTCCTCGCCGCGCTGATCCAGGCCTGCGTGTCGACGCTGATCATCGGCATCAACGTGCCGGTCGAGTACTACCTCACCCAGCGCGACCTCATCGGCCTGGTGCTGCTGATCGGCGCCACCTGCATGACCGCGGCGGTACTGCTGTCGCACGGCTTCGAATTCGGCGAGGTGCTGTTCAAGAAGAAGTGGCAGCGCCGCTTCATGCCGCTGCCGCCGCATGCGCCCGACCAGCAGCCCTTCGTGTCGATCCACCTCGCCTGCTACAACGAGCCGCCGGAGATGGTGATCGCCACCATCGACAGCCTGGCGCAGATGAACTACCAGAACTTCGAAGTGCTGGTGCTCGACAACAACACGCGCGACGAGGCCTTGTGGAAGCCGCTCGAGCGCCGCTGCGCCGAGCTCGGTCCACGCTTCCGCTTCTTCCACCTCGCCAACTGGCCGGGTTTCAAGGCCGGTGCGCTCAACTACGGCCTCAAGGTCACCGATCCGCGCGCCGAGGTCGTCGGCGTGGTGGACGCCGACTACGTGGTCGATCCCGACTGGCTGGCCTGCCTGATCCCGCACTTCGACCAGCCCGACGTCGCCGTGGTGCAGGCGCCGCAGGCCCACCGCGACTGGGAGACCCAGCCCTTCAAGCGCATGTGCAACTGGGAGTTCGACGGCTTCTTCCGCATCGGCATGCACCACCGCAACGAGCGTAACGCGCTGATCCAGCACGGCACCATGACCCTGGTGCGCCGCCTGGCGCTGGAAGAGGTCGGCGGCTGGTCGGAATGGTGCATCTGCGAGGACACCGAGCTCGGCCTGCGCCTGATCGAGAAGGGCTACGACACGCGCTACGTCGACCACATCCTCGGCCGCGGCCTCACCCCCTCCGGCTTCGCGGCGATCAAGAGCCAGCGCTTCCGCTGGGCCTTCGGCGCGATGCAGATCCTCAAGGCCCACCTGCCGCAGATGATCGGCCGCAGCAACCTCAACCTCGCCCAGCGCTACCACTTCCTCACCGGCTGGTTCGCCTGGCTGGGCGACGCGCTGCAGCTCGTGTTCGCCTTCGGCAGCCTGTTGTGGACGCTCGGCATCCTGCTGTTCCCGAAGGCCTTCGGCCTGCCGGTGATCTCGCTCGCGCTGCCGATCTTCGGTTTCATGATCTTCAAGGCGGCGCTCGGCCCGATCCTCTACCGACGCACGATGGACTGCCCGTGGAAGGACATCCTCGGCGCCTCGATCCTGTCCGTGGGCCTGGCGCACGCGATCGCGCGCGGAGTGTTCGCCGGACTGGTGAAGAAGAAGGGCGTGTTCGTGGTGACGCCCAAGGGCTGGCGTGGCGGCGGCGCGCTCGCCTTCTTCAACCCGATCCGCGAGGAGATCGGCCTGCTGTTCGCCCTGCTGATGGGGGCGGCCACCCTGGTGGCGCAGCGCGGCGCGGACAACCTCGAGACCCAGCTGTGGGTCGGCATCCTGTGCCTGCAGTGCATTCCGTACGTCGCAGCCATCCTGTGCCAGGTCGCCGCCTACATGCCGGAGCGCAAGCCGGCCGCGACCGGCGGCGCGCTCCAGGCCGGGGCCTGAAAGCGGGTCAGCCCGGCGAGTGCGGGAAAAAGCACCGCCGGCGCCCGCCGCTCGGCCTCAGGCCCAGGGCGGCAGCCGGCACTTCACCCGCGCCCCGGCGAAGCCAGCATAATCCGGCAACCCATCGATGGTCGGCTGAACGAACTCGCCCGCAATCAGCGGTCGGATGTAGTCGCACGCACGCGGCGTCACGTGCAGGCCGTCGGCAGCCAGGAATTCGGGCGGCAGGGCGCGCTCGAGGTTCGCAATCGGCGCGGCGTCGACCGGCACCACGTCCCAACGGTAGGGCGCGTCCTGCACGCGGCGGATGGCGGCCATCATGCCGCCACGGCCCTGCATCGCATACTCGACCGCCGCGCGGCCGACCGCAGCCGCCTGCTCGCGATCGGTCGCCGATAGCCAGTGCCCGCCGGCGCGCTGCATGTAGTCCGGGATCGCCCAGTGGAACTTGTAGCCGAGGCGCGCATGGATCAGCCGCGCCACCTCGCCGCCCGCCCCGCCGAGTTGCACATAACCGCGCGGATCGCGCGACTTCTCCGTGACCAGGCTGCCATCCGCACGGCGAATACCCTCCGCGACCGTGATCGCGCAATAGCCGAGGCGCTCAGTGACGGCCTGCACGCGGGCGAGGAAGGCCTCCTCGTCGAAGGCCGCCTCGGGCACCAGCACGATGTGCGGCGGACGGTCGGCGTCGCCCGCCGCGGCCAGCGCCGTGGCCGCGGCCAGCCAGCCGGTGTTGCGGCCCATCACCTCCATGACGAACACGCTGCCCTTCGCCCCGACCATCGAGGCGATGTCGAGCCCGGCCTCGAGCATCGAGGTCGCCAGGTACTTGGCTGCCGACCCGAAGCCCGGACAGCAGTCGGTGCCGACGATGTCGTTGTCCACCGTCTTGGGCGCGCCCACGCACTGCAGCGGGTGAGCACGCCGGCGCGCCTCGGCCTGCAGGCGGGCGACGGCGTCCATCGAGCCATTGCCGCCGTTATAGACCAGCCAACCGACGCGGTGGGCGTCGAAGACGGCGAACAGGCGATCCATCACCGCCCCGCCATCGTCATGCGGCAGATCGAAGCGGCAGGAGCCGAACGCGCCACCGGGCGTGCGTGCCAGCCGCTCCAGCGCGGCTGCATCGAGGGTGGTCGTGTCGAACAAGTCTTCGCGCAGCACGCCAGCGATGCCCCGATGCGCCGCAAGAATCCTGCCCACGCGGCAGCCTTGTTGGCGCGCTGCATCGATGACGGCGGCTGCGGTGGCATTGATCACGGCCGTCACGCCACCGGAGTGCGCATAGAGGAGCGTGTCGTAGGTCATGGCTGACGTTTCCTGCGGATGGCTCACCACCGCGGAGCGAGGCGAAGCCGTGGTGTAAGGCCGAGTGGACGGCGGCAGACGAACGCGCCGCCCCGCGAATGGCTCGGGTGCAGCCGATGCGCTCGAACCGGGACGATCGCCCAAAAAACAAGCGCGGCCGCCCCTGTTCGAGAGAGCGGCCGCGCCGTCGCGCCCCGGGCGTGTGCAAAGCACCCCGGAGCCATTTTCGTGCTGCTTACTTCAGCGCCGCAAAGGCGTTCGCGGTGATCGCATCCACCGCGCCGAGGCCGGAGATCTTGCGCACCTTGGGCGCCCTGGCATCGCCCGAAGCCGCCCACGTGCTGTAGTACTCGACCAGCGGCTTGGTCTGCGAATGGTAGACGTCGAGGCGCTTCTTGACGGTTTCTTCCTTGTCGTCGTCGCGCTGCACCAGATCCTCGCCGGTGACGTCGTCCTTGCCCTCGACCTTGGGCGGGTTGTACTTCACGTGGTAGGTGCGCCCCGACGCCAGGTGGGCGCGGCGGCCGCTCATGCGCTCGATGATCTCGGCGTCAGGCACGTCGATCTCGAGCACGAAGTCAATCGGCACACCGGCGTCCTTCATCGCGTCGGCCTGCGGGATGGTGCGCGGGAAGCCGTCGAACATATAGCCGGCCTTGCAGTCGTCCTGCTGCAGGCGGTCCTTGACCAGGCCGATGATGATGTCGTCGGACACGAGGCCGCCGGCATCCATGACCTTCTTCGCCTCGAGGCCGAGCGGGGTGCCCGCCTTCACCGCGGCGCGCAGCATGTCGCCGGTGGAGATCTGCGGAATGCCGAACTTCTCCTTGATGAAGTTGGCTTGAGTACCCTTGCCGGCGCCCGGCGGTCCCAAAAGAATCAGTCGCATACTCCCTCCCATGAATTGACGGCCATTACGCATGGCCGTTTCCTTATTGAATGACCCGCGAAAATTAACCGACGCATGCGGGAGCGGTCAAACTCCTTCGGCGGCGAACAGCGTGCGCACGCGCTCCAGATCCTGCGGCGTGTCGACGCCGGCGGCCGGCGCCTGCGCGAGCGCGAGCACGCGTATGCGGTAGCCGTGCCACATCGCGCGCAGCTGCTCGAGCGCCTCCCAGTGCTCGAGCGGCGACGGCGCGAGGCTGGCGTAGCGGCGCAAGAACCCCACCCGATAGGCGTAAAGCCCGACGTGGCGCAGCACCGGCAGGCCTTCAGGCAGCATGCGCTCGCCCGCCGCCCAGGCGTCGCGCGCCCAGGGGATCGGGGCGCGGGAAAAGTACTGCGCCCGGCCCGCGGCGTCGCACACCACCTTGACCACGTTCGGATTGAAGACCTCGGCGGGGTCGTGGATGGCGTGCGCGGCGGTGGCGATCGCCGCCTCCGTGTCCTGCGCCAGCGCCTCGGCGACGGCGGCGACCAGCACGGGGTCGATCAGGGGCTCGTCGCCCTGCACATTCACCACGATGTCCTCGTCGCCCCAGCCACGCAGCGTCGCGACCTCGGCGAGACGGTCGGTGCCGCTCGGGTGGTCGGCGCGGGTCATCAGCACCGCACCGCCGGCTGCGGCGACCGCGTCGCGCACCTCGGCGTGGTCGGTGGCGACCCAGGTCTCGAGCGCGCCGGCCGGCTGCACGCGCTCGAGCACGCGCACGATCATCGGCTTGCCGCAGATGTCGGCGAGCGGCTTGGCCGGCAGCCGGGTGGACGCGTAGCGCGCGGGAATGACGATGCGAAAGGGCGCAGCGGCCGGCGCGGCGCTCACTTGCGCAGCGCCTCGACTTCTTCGGCGGAGAGGCTGCGCGCCTCCTCGTCCAGCATCACCGGAATGCCGTCACGGATCGGATAGGCCAGGCGATCGGCCTTGCACACCAGTTCCTGCTTGTCCTTCAGATAGTCGAGCGGCCCCTTGCACAGCGGGCAGACGAGGATTTCAAGCAGACGTGCGTCCATCTTC
>JAREIX010000317.1 GCA_029286945.1 Thauera sp.
GCTGCGCGACCGCCTCCGGCACCTCCTCCTCCCAGTCGCCACGCCCTCGGCGCAGCCGTGCGAGCACGTCGGCGATGTCGATGTGCAGGTGGCCGTCGTCGAGCGGCTGCACCGCCACCAGTTTGTCGTTGTCCTTGAGGTGGGCGAGCAGGTGGCGCAGGTTGGCCGGCACCTGGACGTTATCGAGGGTCACCGTGGCCGAACTGTCCGTGCCGCGCGGCCGCGAGGGATAGACATAGACGTGGGTGTTGTCCGGGAACAGCTTGCCGAAGGCCTCGAGGATGCCGCCCTCCAGGCCCTCGTAGTACTTCTCGTCGAACAGGAAGGCGAAGTCGCGCACCGACAGCACGATGCCGATCGGCTTCTGGGTGTAGCGGCGCAGGTAGGCGCGCAGGCGGAAGAAGCGCACATAGTCCGAAATCATCACCGTGTAGCCCTGCGAGGCGAGCAGGTCGATGCGGGCGAGGAAGTCGGCGCCATCGACGTTGTCGCCGCTGACCAGGGAGTTCATCGTCACCTCGGCGAGCGACAGCACCTCGTTCTCGTCCACCGCGGCGAGCTGGCTGAACTGCCTGCGGCCGGCGGCCATCATGTCGACATTGACCAGCGTCACCGGCTTGAAGCTGCCGCGCATCACCATCACCGGCTTGCGGTAGAACAGCTCGCCCGGCACCACCACCTCGCCCGCCGGGTTGAAAACCACCGCGCGCGTGAGCCAGCTGCTGATCAGGTGCAGGTTCATCAGGCGGTTTTCGACCTCCTCGAAGTAGGGGCCGGAGAAGTGGATCAGGTCGACCTCGATGCGGTCCGAACCCAGCCCGTCGGCGAGGCCCTCGATCACCCACTCGGGGTTCTGGTGATGGAAGAAGGCGCCGTAGATGAGGTTGACGCCGAGGATGCCGAGCGCCTCGGACTGCTGCGCGTTGTCGTTGTCGAGCATGCGCACGTGCATGATCACGTCGCTCGGTGCCGCGCCCGGGTGCAGCTGCAGGCGGATGCCGACCCAGCCGTGACACTCGTTCTTCTGCTTGAAGCTGCGCGCGGTGACGGTGGCGGCGTAGGCGAAGAAGGTGGTGTTCTTCGGCCGCAGGTGGGCCAGGCGCGCGACCACCTGGGTGAATTCCTTGTCCAGCATCTGCAGCAGACGGGCGCGGCTCACATAGCGGTCCACATGGCCGTAGATATCGTCGCTCACCGCCATGTCGTAGGCCGACATGGTCTTGGCGATGGTGCCGGCGGCGGCGCCGACCTGGAAGAAGCGGCGCGCCACCTCCTGGCCGGCGCCGATCTCGACGATCGCCCCGTACTTGTACTTGTCGAGGTTGACCGCGAGGGCCTTCTGGTCGGTGGTCAGCGTGGTGTCGCGTTTGCGCATGGGGCGTCCTCGATGCGGTGGACCGGCGGCGGCCGGACAGGCCTTGATTTAACTGAGCTTGAAGCCGAGCGCGTGCAGGGCCTCGACCAGGCGGTCGCGTCCGGACAGGCTCTCCGGCCCGGCGACGCGCTTGGCCGAGTGCACCGCCCAGCTGCCGTGCACGTTCATCTTCTGCGCGTCGTAGAAGCGTGCCATGGCCGCGTTGTAGGCCTCGATGCCGGCGTCCTGGGCGTCCTCGCGGTAGCGCTCATGGTGCAGCACCACCGACTGCGGCGGACGCGGCTTGACCGCCGCCGGGCGGGCGGGGTCGGGTGTGCCGACGCACATGCCGAAGACGGCGAAGACCTCGGGCGGCAGCGCGAGCAGGGCGGCAACCTCTTGCGGGTGGTTGCGCATGCCGCCGATATAGACCGTGCCGAGGCCGAGCGACTCGGCGGCGGCGGCGGCGTTCTGCGCGGCGAGCGCGGCGTCGATCACGCCGGTGAGGAACATCTCGGTGTAGTCCAGCCCGGCCGACGGCCGCCCGAGCTGGGCGGCGATGCGGCGCAGGCGGGCGAGGTCGGCCAGCCACACCAGCTGCAGCGGCGCATCGCGCACATGGGCCTGGCCACCGGCAAACTCGGCGAGGCGCGCGCGCGTGCCGGCGTCGCGCACCGCGACCACGCTCCACACGTTGAGATTGGAGGAACTGGCCGCCGACTGCGCAGCCGCGATCATGGCGGCCAGCTGCGCATCGCTGACCGGGTCGGGCAGGAAGGCGCGGACCGAGCGGTGAGCGAGCAGCTGCTCGATCAGCGGCGTCAGCGCGACGTCTGCCGGTGCGGCATGCGCGCCGTAGCGGGCGGTCAGGGCGGGCGATGTCGAAGACATGGGCACTCCTCGCGGCGGGTCGGCGGGTGAGCGCGCAGTATACCCATGGCGCCCGGGCTCCGGCGCGCGTGCGCGCCGCGGCAGCGGTCGCTCGTCGCGGGGCGGGAGCGCGGCCTCTGCCGGGGCGCGGACGCCTCCGGAAGGATTTTTTGATCTGGGTTGATGAATTACGTTAACGTCAACGTAAAATAGAGCGCATTCGCGGCGTTGCCGTCAGCCGCCCGGTATTCCAACGAGGCATCGGAGAGGAGAGCCCATGACTGCTTTGAATGAATTTCTTGCCGCCCGCGACTTCCTGTTGCAGCACCGCAGCGACTACGCCACCGCCTACGCCGGCTTCCAGTGGCCGAAGCTGAAGGAGTTCAACTGGGCGCTCGACTACTTCGACGCCATGGCCCGCGGCAACGACAACCCGGCGCTGTGGATCATCGAGGAGGACGGCCGCGAGTCGAAGCTGTCCTTCGCCGAGATGTCGGCGCGCTCGAACCGCGTCGCCAACTGGCTGCGCAAGCAGGGCGTCAAGCGCGGCGAGCGCATCCTGATCATGCTCGGCAAC
>JAREIX010000318.1 GCA_029286945.1 Thauera sp.
CCCAGGTCAAGCCCGAAGACCAGATCAAGTTCCGCCAGGCCGGCTACAGCTTCATGAGCTGGAACATGGGCAAGATCAAGGCCAACCTCGAGGGCGAGTTCAACGCCCAGCAGGTCCAGGCCGCCGCCAACGCCGTGGCCGCGATCGCCGGCTCGGGCATGGGCGCGCTCTACGGCCCGGGCACCGAGAAGGACATCGGCGACCGCAAGACCCGCGTCAAGCCCGAGTTCTTCCAGAACATGCCGGACGTCGGCAAGCTCGCCACCGACTTCAACAACGCCGCCGCCAACCTCGCCAAGGTCGCCGCCACCGGCGACAAGGCCGCGGTGCAGAAGGCCTTCGGCGACACCGGCGCGACCTGCAAGGCCTGTCACGACAAGTACCGCATGGAGTAAGGCGCCGGATCTAGCGCGCAGATGTGCGAAGCCACCCCTCGGGGTGGCTTCTTGTGTTTACACGGGGCTTCGTGGCGAGGACGACGCCTGCGGGGACTGCGCTGCGGTGCTCTCCTGCACGACAGGCGAGCGCCGCGAGCCCTCCTGCATCACCACGCCGCGGGCGGCGGGGGCGGGGGCGGTTCGATGAAGCTGCCGGTGACGAGGTAGAGCACCACCGCGGTGATCGCCAGCGCGACCATGAAGGCCACCGCGCCGCCGCCCTGGGCGGGCTGGGCGTCGGCCTCGTCGACCGCCTTCATGCCGGTGATCATCGGCCGCACCAGGTTGTCCTTCTTCACCAGCGCATAGAACAGCACCGCCGACACGTGCAGGCCCACCAGCACGATGATCGCCCAGTAGTTCTGCCGGTGCAGGCCGGCCAGCCAGTCGCTGGTCTCGCTGCTCACCAGCGCGCGCAGGGGGCCGGAGAAGGCGATCTCGTCGTTGGAGAACAGGCCGGTGACGGCCTGGTAGAGCATCACGCCGAGCAGCGCGAGCACCGACAGGGCACCGAGCGGGTTGTGGCCGAGGCCGCTCCAGTGACCGCGCAGGTGCGCCCACAGGTGCGCCGGTCCGGGCACGAAGTCGGCAAAGCGGGCGTAGGTGGAGCCGATCACCCCCCACACCAGGCGGAAGGCGAGCAGGCCGGTGATGGCGATGCCGACGCGGCCGTGCCATTCGATCAGGCTGCCGCCGATCTCGGCGGTGACGTAGGCGGCGACGACGAGGATCGCGAGCAGCCAGTGGAAGAGGCGGGTGGGGAGATCCCAGACGCGGACGGTGCGGCGGTTCATGGGCAGGTTCGGTTTCAAGGTGGGGCCGTATTGTTCGTTCATTCAATCGTCCTGCGCCACCCTCACGACCGGCGTGGGCGGCACGGAGGACGGCGTCGGGATGACGGGGGTGGGCCTAAGCCAGCGCCTACGCCAGCGCCTCGACCAGGCCGCCGAGGTCGGCCACTTCCAGATGCGGCTTGTGCGCATGCGGCCATGCCGCCCGTTCGCGATTGATCCAGACCGCCTGCATGCCCACTTCGCACGCACCCAGCACGTCCGTCACCGCGTCGTCGCCCACGTGCAGCACCTCGTGCGGCTGCACGCCGACGGCCTGCGCTGCAGCCAGGAAGATGCGGGGGTCGGGCTTGGAGACGCCGACCTCGAGCGCGGCGATGCTGGCGACGAAGAGCGGTGCCAGCCCCACGCGCGACAGCTCGGCGTTGCCGTTGGTCACACTCACCAGCGGATAGCGGGCGGCGAGGAACTGCAGCGCGGGGAGCGCGTCGGGATAGAAGCTGACGTTGTGGCGCTCGGCGATGAAGACCTCGAACGCAGGCCCGGCGAGCTGCGGGTCGTCGCCCGCGCTGGACAGCGCCAGCCGGATCGACTCGCGGCGCAGCGCGGTCAGGTCGTGGGCGAGGTCGGGCCGCTGCCGGCCCACCGCATCGCGGATCTCGCGCAGCGCCTGCGGGCTCGCGTACAGGGCCGCGGTCGGCGGCGCGTTGATCACCAGCCATTCGTGCAGGGCCTGTTCGGCGCGCGTGATGGTCGGCCACACGGGCCACAGCGTGTCGTCGAGGTCGAGCGAGACGGCCTTGATTCGTTCCAGATTCAGCATGGGGGCGATGGTACTCCGAGTCGGGGATGGGACGCTGCGCGCCGGCAGGGCGGTGACCGCCCTCAGCCGGCCGCGGCGCTGGTGCGCGCGGCAAGGAACTCGCGCAGATGGCGGCCGGTGTGCGAAGCCGGGGTCGCGATCGCCACCTCCGGCGGCCCTTCGGCCACCACCTGGCCGCCGCCCTCGCCGCCTTCCGGGCCGAGGTCGATCAGCCAGTCGGCCTCGGCCATCACGTCGAGGTCGTGCTCGATCACCAGCACGGTGTGGCCGGCGTCGGTGAGGCGGTGCAGCACGTGGATCAGCTTGTCGACGTCGGCCATGTGCAGACCGACGGTGGGCTCGTCGAGCACGTAGAGCGTGTGCGGACCGGGTGCTGGCGTGCGGCCGGTGGCCAGCGCCTTCTTGCGCGCACGCGCGACCCGCGGGTCGTGGTCGGCACCTTCGCCGACGATGCGCACTTTCGCCAGTTCGGTGACCAGCTTGATGCGCTGCGCTTCCCCGCCCGACAGCGTCGGGCTCGGCTGGCCGAGCGTGAGGTAGCCGAGGCCGACGTCCTGCAGCAGCCGTAACGGGTGGGCAATGGAGGGGTGCGCCGCGAAGAACCCGACGGCCTCGTCGACGTCAATCGCGAGCACGTCGCCGACGCTCTTGCCGCGCAAGTGCAGTTCCAGCGTCTCCTGGCCGAAGCGCCGGCCGCGGCAGGCGTCGCAGAGCACTTTCACGTCGGGC
>JAREIX010000077.1 GCA_029286945.1 Thauera sp.
CGCGTCCCAGTCGTTGTCGTAGCCGAGGCTGGTCCACAGCAGGGGCTGGTCGGCGAGGTAGTCGGGCAGGCGCTTCTCGAGGTCGCCGATGGTCCACGCCTCATCGAAGCCGAAGGCCTCGCGTGCCGCCTCCGGGCCCCAGCGGTAGCCGTCCCAGATCTCGCGTTCCTCGTTCTTCTCGCGGCAGAACAGGATCTGCTTCGTTTCCTTGCCGGCGACCAGCACGACGACCGCCTCGGGTTCGCGAAAGGCGGTGAGGTAGTAGAAGTAGCTGTCGTGGCGGTAGGCGTAGTGGGCGTCGCGGTTGCGCACGCGCTCGGGGGCGGTGGGCAGGATGGCGACGCCACCGCCGGCGGCCTGCATGCGCGCGAGCAGGCGGGCACGGCGGGCGCGGAAGGGGGTGATGTCGAGGGCGGGGGCGAGGTGCGGAGCGGTGAGGGTGTTCATGGGCTGAATTATGGCACTGCAGGGGAGGGCGCTGGTTTCGCGGCTTCGCGTGGACGGACCGTTGCGTACGCTGCACGGGCCAGGGTGAGGCTCAGTCGCCGCGGCGGAGTTCCCCATCGAGCTCGGCCAGGCGCTGCGGTGTGCCAACGTCGATCCAGCGCCCACGATGGTGGCGGCCGGTGACGGTGCCTGCGCTCATCGCCGCGCGCAGCAGCGGGGCGAGCTTGGCGGGGGTGTCGTCGGGCAGCCCGGTGAACAGCGCGGGATGGTAGGCGCCGAGGCCGGAGAAGGTCAGCCGTGGCTGGCCGTCGGTGTGGATGAGGCCGTCGGCGGCGAGGTGGAAGTCGCCATCCGGGTGGTGCGCGGGGTTATCCACCAGCAGCAGGTGGGCGAGCGGGCCGTCGGCGTGCAGGCCGTCGGCGGCGGCGCGCAAGGCCGCTAAGTCGGTGTCGCAGAAGACGTCGCCGTTCACGACGACGAAGGGCGCGTCACCGAGCAGCGGCAGGGCGTGGCGGATGCCGCCTGCGGTCTCCAGCGCGCGGGTCTCCGGCGACCACGCGATGCGCACGCCCAAGGCCGCGCCGTCGCCGAGCGCCTCTTCAAGTCGATGGCCGAGGTGGGCGTGATTGATCACCAGCTCGCTGAAACCGGCGGCGCGCAGGCGCTCGATATGCCACACGATCAGCGGCTTGCCGCCGACCGCCAGCAGCGGCTTGGGCGTGTGGTCGGTGAGCGGGCGCATGCGCTCGCCGCGGCCGGCGGCGAGGATCATCGCTTTCGTCATCGCGCTCAGAAGGTGTAGCCGACCTGCACGTCCTCGGGCTCGAGGCGGTCGAGCAGCTTGAGCAGCGGGCCGAGGTCGCGGTAGCGCTTGCAGGCGCGGCGCAGGTAGTCCATCACCAGCGGCATGTCGGCGAGGTAGCCGTCCTTGCCGTCGCGGTGGCAGAGGCGGGCGAAGATGCCGAGCACCTTGATGTGGCGCTGCACGCCCATCCATTCGAAGTCGCGGTGGAAGTCGGCGAACTCGGCGCGCACCGGCAGACCGAGCTTCCTGGCGGTCTCCCAGTAGCGGATCAGCAGGTCGAGGATGAAGTCCTCGTTCCAGCGGATGTAGGCGTCCTTGAACAGCGACACCAGGTCGTAGCTGATCGGCCCGTAGACCGCGTCCTGGAAGTCGATGATGCCCGGGTTGGCGCCGCGACCGTCGGCGGGCTCGAGCAGCATCAGGTTGCGCGAGTGGTAGTCGCGGTGCACGAAGACCTGCGGTTCGGCGAGGTTCACCGCGAGGATTTGCTCGAAGGTGGCGTTCAGCGTCGCGGTCTCGGCATCGGTCAGGGTGACGCCCTTGTGGCGGGCGACGTACCACTCGGGGAAGAGTTGCAGCTCGCGCAGCAGCAGCGCGCGGTCGTACTCGGGCAGCACGCCGGGGCGGCTGGCGCGCTGGATCGCGGCGAGCGAACCGAGGGCGTCGGCGTAGAGGTGGGCGGCGCGGTGTTCGTCGCCCTGCGCCTTGAGCGCCTGCAGATAAGTGGTGGAGCCGAGGTCGGAGAGCAGCAGGAAGCCGTGGGACAGGTCCTGCGCGAGCACTTCGGGTACGTGCGCGCCGGCGGCACGGAAGAGCTCGGCCACGTGCAGCCAGGGGCGCACGTCCTCCTTTTCCGGCGGGGCGTCCATGACGATGCGCGAGGGGCTGCCGTCGGCGAAGCTGGCGCGGAAGTAGCGCCGGAAACTGGCGTCGGCCGAGGCCGGGGAGAGTTCGAAGGACTGGCCGGGCAGGGTGGCGGCGAGCCAGGTCCTGAGTTGTTCGAGGCGATGCAAACCGGTTCTCCGCGGGCGTTCGTGTAGAATCCGCGAGTTTATCAACACGGTGGTCCGGGTGTGCAGCCGAGTATGCCGGATGATCGCAAAGGCTTGATCCGCATGGCTCCCCGTATGGCTCCGAATACGCGCATCCGACTGATTCCGCTGCTGCTGCTCTGCATGTCGGGAGCGAGTCTGGCCGAGACCCTGCCGCCGCTGAAGGTCTCGCCCGAGCTGCTGCGCGGCGCGCGTGCGGTGCCGGCGCAGGCCCCTGCGCCGGCCGCGGCGCCCGCCAACGGGCAGCCGGTCGCGGAGCCGGCGACCGTGAAGCCCGGGCGTGCGACGCCGGAAGCTCCGCAGCCGGAAGCCCCGAAGCCGGAGGCTCCGAAGCCGGAAGCCCCGAAGCCGGAGGCCGGAACGCCGTCGCGCCGCCCGGCGGCCATGCCTGCGGCGCCGGCCGCTCCCGGAGCGCAGCCGGCGCCGCTGCCGGTCGGGACCACCGCCATCAGCGCCCTGCGCATCCATGGCTCGCGCAGCATCGAGCTCGTCGCCGAGGGCGAGGCCGAACTGCAGCGCGACGACACCGTGCTCACCGCCGACAAGGTCACCTACCGCGAGCCCACCGACGAGGTCGTCGCCGAGGGCAACGTCGTGCTCAGCCGCGGCAGCGACACCATCCGCGGGCCGCAGGCGACCCTGGTGGTCGGTGACCGCAGCGGCGTGTTCGAGTCGCCGCAGTATCAGCTGTCCCGCGCCCGCGGTCCCAGCCTCGCCGGCGATGCGCCGCGAACGGTGGCCGGCAGCGGCGAGGCGGACGTCCTCAATCTCGAGGGCGAGAACCAGTACCGCCTGAAGAACGCCACCTGGACGACCTGCAGCCCGACGGACCCCGACTGGTACATCAAGGCGCGCGAGCTCGAGCTCGATTACGACCGCGAGGTCGGCACCGCGCGCGGCAGCTCGATCGTGTTCATGGACACGCCGCTGTTCTGGATGCCGTGGATCGAGTTCCCGCTCAGCGGCCAGCGCCAGTCCGGCCTGCTGCCGCCGACCTTCGGCTCCTCGAACAAGACCGGCATCGACTTCACCCAGCCCTACTACTGGAACATCGCGCCCAACTACGACGCCACGATCGCGCCCCGCATCATGAGCCGGCGCGGCCTGCAGGTCGGCGGCGAGTTCCGCTATCTGGGCGCGGACTACCAGGGCACGACGCGGGTCGAGTGGATGCCGGAAGACAGCGTGACGGGCGAGGAGCGCCGGCTCGGCTCGATCCAGCATCAGCACCGCTTTGCGCCGAATCTCTTCGGCACGCTGGACCTGAACGCGGTGTCGGACGACAACTACTTCGAGGATCTGTCCTCGAACATCGGCGTGGCCTCGCGGGTCAATCTGCTGCGGCAAGGCCAGCTCTTCTACACCGGCGGCTGGTGGTCGGCCTCGGCGCTGGTCCAGCGCTACCAGACCCTGAGCCCGGACGGCGAGGCGGCCAACATCGAGCCCTATCGACGCCTGCCCCAGCTCGCGTTCAACGCCTATCGCGCCGATCTCGCGGCGGGGCTGGCGGCCGAGCTGGAGAGCCGGTTCACCCGCTTCGAACACGCGAATCCCGAGCGCTTCGACGAGGCGACGCGCTTCGTCGCCTACCCCCAGCTGTCGCTGCCGCTGCAGGGCGCGTCCTGGTTCTTCACGCCGAAGGCGGGGGTGCACTACACCAGCTACGACATCGACCGCGCCAAGGCCAATGCCGACAAGCCCGACTCGATCACGCGCAGCCTGCCGATCATGTCGATCGACTCCGGCCTCCTCTTCGAGCGCGAGACGCGGCTCTTCGGCGGCGATTACGTGCAGACGCTGGAACCGCGGCTCTATTACCTGCGCGTGGCGGACAAGAACCAGGAAGCGGTGCCGATCTTCGACAGCAACCGCTTCGATGTGGGCTTTGCGCAGATCTTCGCGGAGAACCGCTTCTCGGGCGACGACCGCATCGGCGACGCCAACGACCTCACCGCCGCGGTGACCACGCGCTTCATCGACAGCCGCACCGGCGCCGAGCGTCTGCGTGCGCTGATCGGGCAGCGCTACTACTTCTCCGATCAGGAGGTCTATCTCTACGACCCCAACGAGCGTCGTCGCGCCGGTCGTGGCAACGAGATCCTTGCGGGCCTCGGCGGCCAGATCAACAAGCGCGTCTCGGTGGATTCGTACCTGCAGTACAACACCGAGACCCAGCGCACCGAGCGCCTGAACGCGAACGTCCGCTACCAGGGCGGCTTCGCCCGTGTGCTGAACCTGAGCTACCGCTACGCGCCCAACCTGATGATCGACAGCGCCGAGAACATCGTCGGCCTCGAGGACATCGACGTCTCCGGCCAGTGGCCGCTGGCGCGCAACTGGTATGGCGTGGGCCGTGTCACGCACTCGCTCAAGGACAAGCGCGTCACCGAGGCCGTCGCCGGCCTCGAGTACAACGGCGGCTGCTGGGTCTTCCGCACCGCGGTGCATCGTTTCGCGATCGACGAGGACGATGTCACCAACGCCATCTTCGTCCAGCTCGAACTCAACGACCTCGCCGGCATCGGCTCCAACCCGCTCAGCCTGATCAAGCGCAGCGTGCCGGGCTATGGCAAGATCAACGACTCCTCGGCCGACCGCGTGTTCGGCGCCGAGTGAGCCACGCTCCGCGACTCCACAGCGAATGAACATGACCCGTCTTTTTTTCCATACCCGCATCGCGCTGGCCATCGGGCTGGCGGCTGCGACGATCGTCCTGCCTGTCCACGCCGCGCCGCGCGCGGTCGAAGTCGATCGCATCGTCGCCGTCGTCAATAGCGAGGTGATCACGTCCCTGCAGTTGCGCGCCCGCATCGATCAGGCCAAGCGCCAGCTCGCGCGCCAGGGGGTCGAGCTGCCCCCGGACAATGTGCTCGAGCGCCAGCTGCTCGAGCGCCTGATCGTCGAGCGCGCGCAGGTCCAGCTTGCCCAGGAGACCTCGCTGCGCGTGGATGACGCCACGCTCGAGCGCGCGATCGAGCGCATCGCGGGCAACAACAAGCTCTCGGTCGATCAGCTGCGTGCCGCGCTGGAGAAGGATGGCGTGGCCTGGAGCCGCTTCCGCGACGAGATCCGCACCGAGATCCTGCTCACCCGCCTGCGCGAGCGCGAGGTCGACAGCCGCGTGGTGGTCACCGACGCGGAGATCGACAACTTCATCGCCAACAACCCGGACGCCTTCTCCGGCCAGGAGTTGTCGGTCGCCCACATCCTGCTGCGCACGCCCGAGGGCGCCTCGCCGCAGCAGATCGAGGCAGTCGCGCGCCGTGCCGAGCAGGTGATGGCGCGGCTGCGCTCGGGCGAGGACTTCGCCCGCGTCGCCGCCGAGGTGTCCGACGCCCCCGACGGTCTTCAGGGCGGCAGCCTGGGCTGGCGCCCGCTCGACCGGCTGCCCGGGCTGTTCGCCGACGCGGTGCGTCGCCTGCAGCCGGGCGAGACCTCGCCGGTGCTGCGCAGCGCCGCCGGCCTGCACATCGTGCGCCTGGTCGATCGGCGCGGCGGCGGTGCCGAGGCGGTGCAGCAGCTCGAGCAGACGCGCGCGCGCCACATCCTGATCAAGACCTCCGAGGTGCTCTCGGATGCCGACGCCGAGGCGCGCCTGCGCGCGATCCGCGAGCGGGTGGTCAATGGCGCCGACTTCGGCGAGCTCGCCAAGGCCAGCTCCGCCGACCTCTCCGCCGCCAAGGGCGGGGATCTCGGCTGGCTCAACCCGGGCGACACGGTGCCCGAGTTCGAGCGCGCGATGAACGCGCTGCAGGCGGGCGAGGTGAGCCAGCCGGTGCGCTCGCCCTTCGGCTGGCACCTGATCCAGGTGATGGAGCGCCGCGTGCAGGACGTCACCGACGAGCGCAAGCGCGCCGCCGCGCGCCAGGCCCTGCGCGAGCGCAAGGCCGAGCAGGCCTACGAGGACTGGGTGCGCCAGCTGCGCGACAGCACCTACGTCGACTACCGCCTCGAACGCGAATGAGCGTCGCCCGAGGCGCGCAGTCGCCGAGCCCTGCGCCTCGCGCGCAGTCGCCGAGCCCTGCGCCTCGCGCGCAGTCGCCGAGCCCTGAGCCCGGCGTGCCGCCGCCGATCGTCGCCATCACCAGCGGTGAGCCGGCGGGCGTCGGCCCCGAGCTGTGCCTGCGCATCGTCGAGCGTGACTGGCCTGCGCGCCTGGTGGTGCTCGGCGACCTCGCGCTGCTGCGCGCGCGCGCAGCGGCGCTCGGCAGCGATATCCGGATCATCCCCTTCGACGCTGCGGCGGCGTCGGCGCCGGGCACGGTGGAGGTCATCCACGAGGCGCTCGCCCGTCCTTCGGCGCCCGGCAGGCTCGACCCCGCCAACGGCGCCTACGTGCTGCGGCTGCTCGACCGCGCGATCGCCGGCTGCCGCGACGGCCGCTTCGCGGCGATGGTCACCGCGCCGGTGCACAAGGGCGTGATCTGCGAGGGCCTGGGCGCACACGACACCATGCCCTTTACCGGTCACACCGAATACCTCGCCGAGCACACCGGCACGCCGCGGGTGGTGATGATGCTGGTGGGCGGCGGCATGCGGGTCGCGCTCGCCACCACCCACCTGCCGCTGGCCGCGGTGCCGGCGGCGATCACGCCGCAGGTGCTGGAAGAAACCCTGCGCATCCTGCATGCCGACCTCGTCCGCCACCTCGGGCTGAACTCGCCGCGCATCCTGGTCGCCGGTCTCAATCCGCACGCGGGCGAGGGCGGCCACATGGGGCGCGAGGAGATCGACGTCATCATCCCGGTGCTCGAGCGCCTGCGCGCCGAGGGCATGCGCCTGGACGGCCCGCTGCCGGCCGACACGCTGTTCGTGCCGCACACGCTCGCCGAGGGCGACGCGGTGCTGGCGATGTACCACGACCAGGGGCTGCCGGTGCTCAAGCACGCCAGCTTCGGCGGCGGCGTCAATGTGACGCTCGGCCTGCCGATCATCCGCACTTCAGTGGACCACGGCACCGCGCTCGATCTCGCCGGCAGCGGTCGCGCTGACCCGGGCAGCCTGTTCGCGGCGATCGAGCTGGCGATCGCCATGGCCACCGCCCGCGCCGCCGCCTGAGGCGGGCGGCCGCAAGGAATCCCCATGCACGACGACCTCCAGACCGACGGCCATCGCGCCCGCAAGCGCTTCGGCCAGAACTTCCTGTCCGACCCCAACATCATCCGCAAGATCATCGATGGCATCCGGCCGCAGCCGGGCGAGCTGATGGTCGAGATCGGCCCCGGCCTGGGGGCGATGACCGACCCGCTGATCGAGCGCCTCGGCCATCTCCACGTGGTCGAGATCGACCGCGACCTGATCGCGCGCCTGCACGAGCGCTACACGCCGGCGCAGCTGACGGTGCATGAGGGCGACGCGCTGAAGTTCGACTTCGGCAGCCTGTGCGGCAACGAGGACGCGGGGGGCGCGCGCATGCTGCGCATCGTCGGCAACCTGCCCTACAACATCTCCACACCGATCCTGTTCCACCTCGCCGGTTTCGCCGACCAGGTCAAGGACATGACCTTCATGCTGCAGAAGGAGGTGGTGATGCGCATGGTGGCCGAGCCGGGCACCGAGGAGTACGGGCGCCTGTCGGTGATGCTGCAGTACCGTTTCCGCATGGGGCGGCTGTTCGACGTGCCGCCGGGCGCCTTCCGGCCGGCGCCCAAGGTGATGTCCAGCATCGTGCGCATGGCGCCGCTGCCCACGGAGCAGCTCGGCGCGAAGGACGAAGCGCTGCTCGGCCGCATCGTCACCGCCGCCTTCGGCCAGCGCCGGAAAACCTTGAAGAACACCTTGCGCGAATTCATGGGCGATGCCGACTTCGAGGCGGTCGGCATCGACGCGGGCTTGCGCGGCGAGAAGCTGTCGGTCGAGCAATACGTCGCGATCGCGAACCACTGCAGCGCGCGTCGCTGAGAATCGGCGGCCCTGCCTGGGCGGGCGCTGCTTCGAGCGCCCGCGCGCCTACTTCTTGCCCAGCGGGCAGGTGTTCATGCCGAGCAGGGTGTAGGCCGGGCACCAGCCGAGGAGGCCGGTGGCGAGCGGCACGACGCCGATCCACGCCCACACCGGGCCTTCGGGCATCAGGGCCCAGGCGATCAGCGCGATACCGGCGACGATGCGAAGGATCTTGTCGATGCCACCAACGTTGGTTTTCATGATGCGCTCCTGAAAGGGATGAGGTCGTGACGTGATTGGATCACGCTCGTCCGGGCGCGGTCTGTAACCCTGGTTACACAGCCCCCGGTCGGCGGCGCGTGGGGTGCGGGAAGTGCTGTGGACTCCGGGCGTGCTCAGGCCCGGACCGAGCCTTCGGCCGACAGCCTGCGCAGTCCGGCCGGGTCGAGGATCTCGACCTGCTCGCGCGCCAGCCGAACCAGCCCCTGGTCGGCGAAACCCTTCAGCAGGCGGCTGACGATCTCGCGCACGCTGCCGAGCTCGTCGGCGAGCTGCTGGTGGGTCGTGTGCAGCAAGCGCCCCTTGCCGAGCAGCAGCGCGGCCAGGCGCTGGTCGAGCTTGCGGAAGGCGACCTCCTCGATCAGCTGCATCAGGTCGGCGATGCGTTCGGCGAAGAGGTGGAAGACGAAGTCGCGGAAGGCGGGTTCGCCCATCAGGGCGTCGAAGACCGGCTTGGGCAGCAGCATCAGCAGGGTGTCGGCCTCGGTGACGCCGCGTGCGTTGTAATCCTCGTGGCCGAGCAGGCAGGACGAGGAGATGATGCAGGTCTCGCCCGCGCCGACGCGGTACAGCGGCAGCTCGCGTCCGTTGGGGGCGCACTTGCTGACGCGCACCGAGCCCTCGACGATGAAGGGAAAGCCCTCGCAGGCCTGGTGATCGTCGAACAGCAGGGTGCCGGCCGGTACGTGCAGCCACCGCGCATTGTGCGTCAGGTGCGCGCGTGCCGGCGCGGACAGCGCGGCGAGCACCGGGTAACACGCGTCCAGGCGGTCACCCTCGGCGGGCACGGGCGTGGGCGCCCCGGCAGGGGAGGCGGCAGGCGTCGGCGTCATGGAGGGGCTTCCGGGCGGGCGTTGGCGCGGCGCCTGGCCTCAGGCCAGTTCCAGCACCACCGGTGCGTGGTCGGACGGGCGCTCCAGCCGGCGCGGTTCCTTGTCCACCACGCAGCTGAGGCAGGACTCGCGCAGCGCCGGCGACACCAGCAGGTGGTCGATGCGCAGGCCGAAATTGCGGCGGAAGGCCATCATCCGGTAGTCCCACCACGAGAACGCGCGCTCGGGCTGTTCGAAGAGGCGGAAGGCGTCGATCAGGCCGAGCTCCTGCAACGCGCGGAAGGCGGCGCGCTCGGGCGCGGAAACGTGGATCTCGTCCTTCCAGTCGGGGTGAGCGTCGCGGTCCTCGGGGGCGATGTTGAAGTCGCCCGCCAGCACCAGGCGCTCGTGCGTCGTCAGCTCCGCGCGCAGCCAATCTGTCAGCGCGGCCAGCCAGCGCAGCTTGTAGTCGAACTTGTCCGAGCCCACCGCCTGGCCGTTGGGGAAGTAGCCGCACACCACGCGCACGCCGTTGAGGGTGGCGGCGATGATGCGCTTCTGCTCGTCCTCGAAGCCGGGGATGTTGCGCACCACGCCGGCCTCGTCGATCGGCTGCGGGCTCAGGATGGCGACGCCGTTGTAGGTCTTCTGGCCGATGAAGACGGCGTGGTAGCCGGCCGCTTCCAGCTCGGCGACCGGGAAGGCCTTGTCCTCGAGCTTGAGCTCCTGCAGGCACAGCGCGTCGGGCTTGTTGGCGGCGAGCCAGTCGAGGACCTGGGGCAGGCGGACCTTGAGGGAATTGACATTCCAGGTGGCGATCTTCATTTGATCTGCAAGTAATTGACAAAAAACAAGAAGAACTTGAAAGGATGCTGTTTGCTACACGTCCAGCTCCATACAATCCACCCCTTGCATGCATTGTGCCATCGCTCGGCGGTGGTCGGGCAGACGCCTCGCCGCCGGTCGAGCTCTGCTCCCGCGGCCCCGTTCCAATCCCGTCGACCGGCCTGCTACCCTTCGTCCCTGGCAATCAACGAGGAGTAGTCCGGTGATGGAAGCGACGGTCGGTAACCTGGTGGCGCTCACGCGCGAGTTCTTCACGAAGCATTGGAATGCCGAAGCGATCGGCTGCGCGCCGCCTGAGTGGTCTGGCGAGTACTGCTTCGTCGGGTCGATGCCGAACCACGAGAGGCAGGGCGTCTATGCCTTCGTGAAGGGCGATCAGGTCACGTACATCGGCGTGGCTACGTCCAAGGGTGGCGGGCGGTACCGCGGTCACGGTCTGGGAAAGCGCTTCCAGGCCTACGCGAAGGTGATCGACGGTACGCACACGCCTGTCGACCCGCGCCTCATCGACGCCGGCGCGATGGTCACGATCGGTCTTGACGTCGACCACGCCTACCTGGCGAATGCGCTCGAGCTCTATCTGATCGGGCGCCTCGAGACCGAGCACAACGCGAACCGCCCGTGAAGCTGATTCCGACCAGGCGCGGCGCCGCTCCCTGCCTCAGGTCCTGGCCCACAGCTCAGCCCAGCGGCCGGCAGCGGCGAGGGCAGCGAGGCGCTCGGGTAAAGGCGACTCCGGCCTAATCGTCCTACCTGCCTTGACTCGCGGCCGTCCGCCGCGGGTAACCATGCGCACACTGTGGATGTCGAGCGTGACGTTCGAGCCGAAGATTCCCGCCTTCAACCATTTCCCTGTGCTCGAGAAGAAGCTGAGCGGGCCTCCCTTGCCGAAATGCCTCGCAGCCGCCGTCAGGTCATGCCAGACGGTCAGGATCCCCACAAGCTGCAGCACCTTCCCAGCAGTTTCACCCTGAAGTCGGACGCCTCAGGTGCTGGCCAAGCCCAGATCACCGCCACGATCGCGGCGATGAAGACGAAGTTGCACCAGAAGAGCGGATTCTGTTTCGCCCAGGTCCACTTCCGTTTGATCCAGTTCATGAGCAAGAGGGTGATGTCGAAGGGCGATGGGTAGAGATGATGGCGCCCCGGGCATCCTCGAAGCCATTTGCCTCAGGCGGAGAACACTTCCATCGGAACCTTGAAACGTTCGGACAAGGCCTTGACCTGACGCAGGTTGAGCCCGCGTTTCCCTGCCAGGATCTCGGATACGACCGACTGCGTGCCAACCTCGGGCAGGTCGCTCTGACGGATGCCGTGCTCGGCCATCAGCTCGCGCAGCAACTCGGACGGCGGCAGTTCCCGCCAGGGATGGACGCGCGTCTCGTACTCGCGGATCCGGTCGGCCACGATCGAGACCAGACCGAAGATCGGGTGCCCGTCGTTCTCGCCGAACTGTTCGAAGGCTTCGTCGACGAAGGCCAGCAACTCGGCGTAATGCGCCTCGTCGCGGATCGGTGCGGACAAGCCGAGGGCGTCGTTGATGGCGGCCCAGGGGGCGAGGACGTCCGTGACGCTCATTTCCAGTCTCCTTCATCGTATTCGGCATGCGTG
Organism: Thauera sp.; assembly: GCA_029286945.1. Taxonomy (GTDB): domain Bacteria; phylum Pseudomonadota; class Gammaproteobacteria; order Burkholderiales; family Rhodocyclaceae; genus Thauera. The sequence continues at coordinate 11,736 of JAREIX010000077.1, forward strand.
AGCACGGCCTTCACCCAGAGCAACTGCGGCGCAAAGGCGATGGCCGCGATCAGGCGATACTTGTTACCGCCGATGTTGAACACGTAGCGCTCGCCGACCTTATCGACGCCGCGAAAAGTAGCGCGCAAGGCGGCGAAGTGCGGATAGTGCCCTTTCTCGATCAGCTGCCGAAAGGCTTGCAGGGGCGCCTCGGCGTCGGGATGGCGCGCAGAGAAGTCTCGCAGCGGCTTGTTCGAGATCAGTTTCATCGGGCAAGGCTATCGCAAATTGCGATGTATTGCAAGTTGCGATAGTGCTGCCTGCTCATCGAATCGATCAGTTCCGTCCTTCGAAGCCGACCTTCATGCCTGCGCCACCATGCCGCTGTGGCGCAGCAGCGCGTCGACCCGGGGTTCGCGGCCGCGGAAGGCCTTGAAGGATTCCAGCGCCGGGCGGCTGCCGCCGACGGCAAGAATCTCGCGCCAGAAGCGTTCGCCGGTCTCCGGGTCGAGCAGGCTGCCGCGGCCGGCGCCGGCCTCCTCGAAGGCCTCGAAGGCGTCGGCCGACAGCACCTCTGCCCACTTGTAGCTGTAGTAGCCCGCCGCATAGCCGCCGGCGAAGATGTGCGAGAAGCTGTGCGGGAAGCGGTGCCAGGCGGGCGGGATCATCACCGCG
>JAREIX010000078.1 GCA_029286945.1 Thauera sp.
CCGCGCCACCACGATCACCGACTTCGACCGCAAGGAGATGATCGTGCCCAACAAGGCCTTCATCACCGGCCAGCTCACCAACTGGTCGCTGACCGACACCGTCACCCGCGTGACGGTGAAGGTGGGCGTGGCCTACGGCTCGGACCTGGAGCTCACCCGCAGGCTGCTGCTCGAGATCGCCGCCGACAACCCGCGCGTGTTGCCGGACCCGGCGCCGCTGGTGTTCCTGCTCGCCTTCGGCGCCAGCACGCTCGACCACGAGCTGCGCGTGCATGTGCGCGAACTCGCCGACCGCAACGCCGCGATCGACGAGATCAGCCGCGAGATCGACCGCCGCTTCCGCGCCGCCGGCATCGGGATCGCCTACAACCAGGTGGATGTGCACATCCGCAGCGTGCCCGAGGGTCGCGAGGCGCTGCTGCAGACGGTGTCGCCGCCGAACGCCGCGGCCTAGCGGCGCGGCTGCGGGTTCAGGAGGGGGTGCGGCCGTCGGGGCCGCGCTCGTCCTCGACGCGCACCTCGCGGATCACCTCGCCCTCGATGATCAGGCCGCGGGCGCCGCCCGGGCGCCCGGTCTGGGCGCCATGGGCGCTGGCGGCCTGGGCATCCATCTGCGCGCGCATCGCCTTGCGCAGCGCGCGCGTCTTCCACCACACCCAGGCCCAGATCGCCGCGCCGACGGTCAGCAGCACCGCGAACAGCGCCACCGAGAAGGTGAGCGCGAGCACGAACACGCCCGCCATCACCACCGCGCCGACGATCTTCTGCAGCAGCGTGGGCGGGGTGGCCGCGGGGCCGCCGAGGGTCTGGAAGATTCCTGAAAATCGGGGATCCCGGTACATGTCTAGGTCCTGTTGTCCGGCACGAAGGCGTCGTGCCGCGTCGCACGGGTCAGAGCCCCCGGCGGGGAAAAGATTCCGCGCGTGGCGCTGGGGAAGGGCTGCCCGCCCCGGCTGCAGCGCAGCGGCAAGGGGCCTGGAGCGGGATTGTCGCGCAGACGCCGCGCGCCGCCGGTGTCGAATTGAAAATGCCCGCCCCAGCCAGCAAGATGCGGCCATCCCGCGCGATTGCAAGCGCTGCCGGCCCTCTCGACCCCTTTCACCGCTCTCTCTCCTCCGCCCACCTCCCGCCCACCTCGCCCGCCCATGCGCGCCCCGATCATCCTGTTCGGCGCCTTCGACCGTCACAACCTCGGCGACCTCCTGCTCGGCCGCATCGCCGCCGCGCTGACGCAGGCCCGGGCGCCCGCGCGGCCGATCTGCTTCGCCGGCGCGGCCACCCGCGACCTGCGCGGGTTCGGCGGCGCGCCGGTGCATGGCCTGGACGGCCTCCTCGCGCAATGGCAGCGCACCCCCGACCCGCTGCGACCACCGCCCGACCTGCTGCAGGTGGGCGGCGAGATCCTCGGCTGCACGGCCTGGGAGGCCGCGGTGATGCTCGAGAGCCCGCAAGGCGCCGCAGCCCTCATTGCCGCCCACGACCGCGACCTCGCCGGCCGCGAGGCCTGGGCCCGCGAGCACCTGGGCATCACCCGCGCGCTGCCCTACCTGGCGTCGAAGGCCCGGCTTCCCGCCGGCAGCCGCATCGCCCACGTGGGCAGCGGCGGCGTCGATTTCGCCCGCCTGCCCGCGGCGACACGCAGTGCCGCCGTCGCCGAGCTCGGCGCGGCCACCGTCCTCCACGTGCGCGACCGCTGCACCCGGGACACGCTCGCCGCCGCCGGCATCGAAGCCCGCCTCGCGCCCGACCCCGGCGTGCTGGTGGCGCGCGTGCTCGGCCCGGCGATCGCCCGCCACGCCGGCGCGGGCGAACCGGCCGCGGTGCGCCTGCGCTTCCCGGCGGGGTGGGTCGCCGCCCAGGTCAGCGCGGAGTTCGGCGACGACGCCAGCCTTGACGCGCTCGCCCCCGGCCTCGACCGCCTGCAGCGCGACAGCGGCCTCGGGCTGGTGCTGTTCTGCGCCGGACGCGCACCCTGGCATGACGACCCCGCGGTCCTGCACCGCCTGCGCGCACGCCTGCACGCGCCCGTGCACAGCCTCGTCGCCGCCAGCACGCATCTGCTCGACCTCTGCGCGCTGATCGCCGGCTGCACGCTCTGCCTCGCCAGCAGCCTGCACGCGCGCATCGTCGCCGCCGCCTTCGCCCGCCCCGCGGCGAGCCTGGTGCAGCCCTCCGCCCAGGGCGCCAAGCTGCGCGCCTACCTCGAAACCTGGCATGCCGATGCGCTCCACCTGCACGCGATCGAGGCGGGCGCTCCGATCACCGCCGCGGACGCGGCGCTGGCCGAGCCGGCCCCAGCCCGCGATGCCCGCGCGGCGCGACTCGCCGAAGGCGCCGCCGCCGCGTTCCGGCGCTGCCTCGACGCCCTTGCCCGCCGCTGATGCGGACTGGACTCGATCTGCAGGATCTATGACCTTCCGCTAATTTACACACTGGGGCCAGGTGACGATACTGCGCCGTCTGGAGCCGCCATGTCGCATCGACCCCGCCGTTCGAACCTCGTCCTGCTGTTGCTGGCCTGGCTGACGCTGCTCGCGGTGGCCGGCGGGCTGCTGATCACCGCCGAACTGCGCCGGCTGGAGCAGGCCTTCAGCCAGGCGACCGACGCCCTCGCCGCTGGCGTCCGCCAGAAGCTCCATGCCAACGAGGCCGTGCTGTCCGGGCTGTCGGCCTTCCTGCTCGCGGTCGAGCATGACGACCGCAGCGCGACCGAACGCTACGCAGCGGCGGTCATCGCCGCCCACCCGCACATTCACCAGATCGAGATTGCCTGCCGGGTGCCCGCAGCCGAGGCCGAGCAGCTCGCCGAAACCCTGCGCCGCAGCGGGCTGGGAGATTTCACGCTGAAGGACTTCTCCGCGCTCACCGGTCGCCCAACGGGCGCGCTGCCGGCCCAGGACAACACCTGGCCGATCGTCTTCATCTACCCCGATCTGCCCGAGACGCGCGCAATCCACGGCCTGAGGCTCGAGACCGTGGACCACCTCGCCACCACGCTGGCACGGGCCCGTGGCAATCCGGATGCGGTGGCGTCGCGGGTGTTCCCGCTCTACCAGGGCGAGACCGGCTATCTCCTGCTGCGAGTCGTGGAGCATCCAGCCAGCCTGGACACCGGTCGCGCACCCGGCCTCTTCGGCAACACGATCTCATCGATGCTCCTGATCAAGAGCGCGGCGCTGATGCCAGCGGAGATGGTCGCCGGCGGCAGCATGCCGCTCGGCATCGAAGCAACTCTGGTCGGCAGCGACGGCGCGCAAGGCCTGCTGCTGCAGCGCGACCGGGACCCCGGAAGCTGGCTCGATCGCTTGCTGCTGCCGACGTTCGAGCGCAACGAAACGGTGCGCAGCGCGGCACAGCAGGTGCGCATCCGCTTCTCCCAGCAGCAGCGCCTGCAGGACGTGCTGAGCGCGGCGACGATGGCGCTGTTCGGCCTGCTGGTGGCCGCCGCGGTGCTCGCGCCCTGCCTGCTGCTGCGCCACTACCACGCCCTCACCCGGGCCAGCGTCGAGCACGAGCACTCGGCCTATCTCGCCACCCACGACGTCCTCACCGGCCTGCCCAACCGCTACCTGCTCGCCGACCGCTTCAGCCACGCCGTGCATAGCTGGCAGCGCAACGGCACCCGCTTCGCCGTAATCCTGATCGACCTCGACCACTTCAAGGCGGTCAACGACCAGCACGGCCACGAGGCCGGCGACCAGGTGCTGCGCGCCGCCGCCGAGCGCATGAGCGACCAGCTGCGCTCCTGCGACACGGTGGCGCGCTACGGTGGCGACGAGTTCATCGTGCTGCTCACCAACGTGCTCGACGGCGACGACGCCCGCCAGGTCGGCGAGAAGCTGCTCGCCGCGGTGTCCCGGCCGGTGACCACGCTGGCCGGCGAGCTGCCGCTGTCGTGCAGTGTGGGCATCGCGCTCTGTCCCGACCATGGCACCGATCTCGACACCCTGCGCCGGCGCGCCGACCTCGCCATGTACAGCGCCAAGCAGGCGGGCCGGCGCGCGGTGGTGCTGAGCCCGGTCACGCACGGCTGAGCACGCGCCGGAAACAATCGCCCGCGCGTCCGGTCACAAACCCGTTCCACGCCTTGGTGCCTCGGGCTGACGCGCCGCGCCCGCCCGCGGGACCGGTTCATCTCGCACCGATCCATCCTTCGCAACGATCCACTCTTCGAATCGAGGACATCACTCCCATGACCGATCTCTTCACCCCGCTGCAAGCCGGCGACCTCGTCCTGCCCAACCGCATCCTGATGGCGCCGCTCACCCGCTGCCGCGCCGAAGACGGCCACGTGCCCGGCGAACTGATGGCCACCCATTACGCCCAGCGCGCCAGCGCCGGCCTGCTGATCGCTGAGGCGACGATGGCGATGGCGGGCAACTCCGCGTTCTGGCACGAGCCCGGCATCCACTCCGAGGCCCAGGTCGCCGGCTGGAAGAAGGTCACCGATGCGGTGCACGCCGCCGGCGGGCGCATCGTGCTGCAGATATGGCACGGCGGCCGCGCCTGCCACCCGCTGCTCAACGACGGCCGCCAGCCGGTGGCGCCGAGCGCGCTCGCGATCACCGGCGACGAGGTCCACACCCCGCAGGGCAAGCAGCCCTACGTGGTGCCGCGCGCGCTGCGCGACGACGAGCTGTCGGCCATCGTCGCCGGCTTCGCGCATGCCGCCGCGAACGCGCGCGCGGCCGGCTTCGACGGCGTCGAGGTGCATGGCGCCAACGGCTACCTGCTCGACGAGTTCCTGCGCGATGGCAGCAACCAGCGCAGCGGCCCCTATGGCGGCCCGCGCGAGAATCGCGCACGGCTGCTGTTCGAGGTCATCGAGGCGGTGTGCAAGGTGTGGGGCAGCGGCCGCGTCGGCGTGCGCCTGTCGCCGCTCAACAGCTACAACGACATGATCGACAGCGACCCGCTCGGTCTCATCGAGTGGCTGGCCGGCTGCCTCAACGACTGGCACCTCGCCTACCTGCACCTGATGCGCGGTGATTTCTTCGGCCAGCAGCACGGCGACGTGATGACGCCGGCGCGCGCGATGTTCCGCGGCGTGCTGATCGGCAACATGGGCTACTCGGCGGACGAGGCCGAGGCCGCGATCGCCGCCGGCAAGCTCGACGCGGTCGCCTTCGGCACCGCCTTCCTCGCCAACCCCGACCTGCCCGAGCGCATCCGCCGCGGGGCGGCGCTCAACGCGCCCGATCCGGCAACCTTCTACACGCCGGGGCCGCAGGGCTATACCGACTATCCGACGCTGGACGAAGGCGCGCGCGGCTGAGGCGACGCGGCCCGGCGCCCCGCCGGGCGCGGCGGCGCCGGCCGGACGCCGCTCAGGCTGCAATGACGCGGCGGAACAGGCCGAAGCTCCACTGCGCGCCCACCGTCAGCACCACCACACGCAGCACATGGCACACCGTGACCAGCGGCACGCCAAGCTGCAGCACCTTGGCGGTGATGCACATCTCGGACACGCCGCCAGGCGCGGTGGCGAGCGACAGCGTGGGCAGGGGCACCGTGGACCACTGGCCGAGCAGCGTAGCCAGCGCGAACGACAGCACGATCGACAGCACCGCGGTCAGCGCGGCGACCGCCATGAAGCGCGGTGCAGCGCGGAAGAATGCGCGCGAGAAGCGGCAGCCGAGTGCACAGCCGATCAGCAGTTGCCCGCCATTGACCACCCACGCCGGCAAGGCCGACAGCGGCACGCCGGCGAGCGTCGCCACCGCCACGCCGAGCAGGGGCCCCAGCACCCAGGCGTTGGCGATGCGCAGCAGCTTGAAGGCGGCCACGCCGAGCAGGCTGGCGCCGACCAGCAGCGGGAAGGTCCGCGCGTCGACCTCGCGCACCAGCGGCACGTAGAGATCGCTGCCCTGCACGCCGGCAAACGTCAGCGCGAAAGGCAGCAGCGACACCACCAGCATCACGCGCAAGGCATGCGCCGCCGCGATCCGATCGACCGCGCCGCCATGGCGATCCGCGAGATTGGCCATTTCCGAAGCGCCACCCGGCAGCGCGGCAAAGAAGGCGGTGGCGGCATCGACACCGCCGAGCCGGCGCATGATCAGCGCGCACACCATGCCCACGACAAGCGACCCGAGCGCCGCCGCCAGCACCAGCGGCGCATGCAGGCCGAGCTGGGCGACCACCTCGGGGCTGAAGTAGAGGCCGAGCGCAGCGCCGATCGCCCACTGTCCGCTCTGGCGGCCACCGGGCAGCGGACGCAGGTCGATGTCGCACATGCGCGCGCCGGCCACGGCGAACAGCGGGCCTATCATCCACGGCAGCGGGACATGCAGACTCGCCGCAAGTGCGCCTGCTGCGGCCGCGAGCACAAGGGTGGAAAGGACCTGGCGCCAGGCGGTGGTACGGAGCGTGTTCGGGAACGGCATGGATGATGGATCAGTTCGAAGCGCGCGGCGTGCGCGGCAATGGGGAAAAGGCAAGGGGGAACAGGCTTGAAAGGCAGGTGCAGCGGCCAGATGGTGGCCGTCGCCCGTCATCGCTACGGGAGCGGCCGCGTCGCCGCCTCCCACTGGCGCAGGAAACCCTGCTTCTTGGCCTGATCCTGATAGGCAAGCAGTCCGGAACCGATGCGGATCGGCCGGAAGGCATGCTGCAGGTTCTGGTGGAGCAGGGCCGCGGCACTGTCGGCGCCCGCCGTACCGGCATCCCCGCGCACCGGCAGCAGGCCGAGGTGGCTGGCGAGCAGGGCCTGGCCACGGGTGGACAGCAGATGATCCAGCCACAGCCGGGCCGCGGCGGGGTGGCGGGCAGCGCGCGTGATGAAGGCGACACGGCTCAGCACCAGGGTGTAATCCTGCGGCCAGATCACACCGAGCACGGGGTCGCGCTGAGCACGCTTGCTGGCGTAGGAGCCGAGCACGTTGTAGGCGAGCACCAGCTTGCCGGCGGCGACGCGGTCGAGCATGTCGCCGCTGGACGCATGTTGCTCGAGACCGAGCTGGCCCATGCCGCGCGCGAGCTGCCAGAACACGATCGGATTGGCCTGCGCATCCTGGCTGTGGAGCAGCAGGCCGAGACCGGAGCGCGCGGGATCGTAGGTGGCGATGCGACCGCGCAGCCGCGCCGGCTGCTCCTCGAGCAGCGCGATCAGTTCGGCATGGGAATCGGGAACCTGTTCAGCGTCCAGCAGGCGCTTGTTGTAGACGATCGCCGCCGGTTCGTAGGTGGTGCCGAAGGCCTCGTCCTTCCATACCGCCCAGCCGGGCAGCGCCGCCGTCTCGGCCGAGCGATGCGGCTGCGCAAGGCCGTCGTTGACCAGCTTCACCTGCAGGTCCATCGCCGAGCTCCACACCACATCGGCGGCGAGCGCCCCGCGCCCGGCCTCGTCGAGGACGCGCCCGTAGAGTTCGGCCGAGTGCATGTCGTGGTACTCGACCCGGATCCCCGGATGCAGCGCCTCGAAGTCGTCCACTACCGGCTTGACCACGTCGAGGTCGGTGGCGGCATAGACCACCACCATACCTTCCTGCCGCGCCTGCTGGAGTCGGTCGGCCATCGGCTCGGCATGGGCCGCCGCGACAGCCGTGCAGGCGAGCACGCACACCCGCAGAGCCCTCCACCCGACCAAATGCCATCCGCCCTCAGACATCCTGCCCCTCCTTTTCCCGCCGGAGCGCTCGCACGCGCTTCACGGTTCCGCGCGCATCACCGCGGCAACGCGAAGCCCAGCACCCTGGCTGCTCCGCAACTTTGCGCCGATAATCGCCCACACGCCTTTCGATTCACTTTCACCGGGGCCGACGATGCGCCTGTTGCTGGTCGAGGATCATGCCGAACTCGCCGAATGGGTCGGGCGCACACTGCGTCAGGGCGGCTTCGTGCTGGATGTGCTGGGACGGGGCGATCATGCGGACCAGGCCTTGCGCACCGAGCGCTACGACGTGGTGATCCTGGACCTGTCGCTGCCTGGCCTGGACGGCCTCGAGGTGTTGCGCCGCCTGCGCCACCGCGAGAGCGCTGCGGACGCCGGCCCACCCACCCCGGTGTTGGTGCTGACCGCGCGCGGCAGCACCGACGAGCGCGTGCAGGGGCTCAACCTCGGCGCCGACGATTATCTGACGAAACCCTTCGAGCTCGCCGAACTCGAGGCACGCATCAAGGCCTTGCTGCGGCGTGCCGGCAACCAGGTGCCGCGGGTGCGGCTGGGCCGGCTGGAGTTCGACACCACGTCCCGCATGGCATCGGTGGGCGGCCAGCCGCTGGCGCTGACGCCGCGCGAACTCGCCGTGCTCGAGGCGCTGCTGGCGCGCGTCGGCCGCCCGGTGGCGCGTGAGGCCCTGTTCGAGAAGGTGTTCGAGTTCGACGCCGATGCGCGCGTCGAGGCGATCGAGATCTACGTCTCCCGCCTGCGCAAGAAGCTCGAAGGCTCGGGCGTCGCGATCAACACCTTGCGCGGCTTGGGCTACCTGCTCGCCGAGAAGCCGGTCGCCTGACATGGGCCCCTCGCCCGCAGCGCCGCCGGCCCGCGCGCTTCCGCCGCATGGCGGCAGCCTGCGCCGACGCGTGCTCGTCTGGCTGCTGCCGCCGCTCGTGGTGCTGCTGGTGATCAACGCCTTCTTCACCCACCGCAGCGCGCTCGATGCGGTCAATCAGGCTTACGACCGCACCCTCACCGCGTCGGTGCGCGCGATCGCCGAACGCACCCACTCGCTCGGCGGCCAGATCCAGGTCGACATTCCCTACGCCGCCTTCGAGGGGTTCGAGACCGATGCCGCCGAGCGCATCTTCCACGCCGTGTTCGACCCCGCCGGCGGCCTGGTGACCGGCTACGCCAACCTGCGTCCCGCCGAGCTGCCCGACGACGACGGCACGGTGCGCATCCTCGACCAGCCCTATGCCGGCGAGACGGTGCGTCTGGCGGCGATGCGCAAGCGCCTCTACGACCCGGCCCTCAAGGGTGGCGACGCGGTGCTGATCGTGTTCGCCGAAACCACCGGTGCGCGCCGGGCGCTGGCGCAGGACCTGTTCATCGCCAGCCTGCAGCGCCAGTCGCTGCTGGTGGCGGTGGGCGCAGTACTGGTGCTGGGCGCGCTCGGCAGCGCGTTCCGTCCCTTGCTGCGCATCCGCGACCACATCCGCAAGCGCGACGAGGAGGACCTCACCCCGGTGCGCATGGAGCGTGTGCCGAGCGAGATCGCGCCGCTGGTCGAGGCCATCAACCACCACATGCAGCGGCTGTCGGCGATGCTCGCCGCGCGCCGGCGCTTTCTCGCCGATGCCGCGCATCAGATCCGTACCCCGCTGGCGGTGCTCACCACCCAGGCGGAGTACGGCCTGCGCCAGACCGACCCGGAAGAGATGCTGGAGACCTTCGCCAGCCTGCTGCGCAGCACCCGCGCCGCGCGCCGGCTGGCCAACCAGATGCTGACCCTGTCGCACGCCGAGGCGGTCAATGGCGTGATCGGCGAGCGCGCCCCGCTGGACCTCGCCGGCCTGGTCAAGGAGGTGGCGATGGAGCTCGCCCCGCTCGCGCTCAAGCGCGACATCGACCTCGCCTACGAGGGCATCGGCCATGCCCTGACCCTGGAAGGCAACGGGCCTATGCTGCGCGAGTTGGTGTCCAACCTGATCGACAACGCCATCCGCTACAGCCCGCCCGACGCCGCGGTCACCGTCGCGGTCGCCGCCTTCGGCGGCCAGGCGGTGATCAGCGTCTGCGACCAGGGCCCGGGCATCCCCGAGGCCGAACGCGAGCGCGTGTTCCAGCGCTTCTACCGCATCCTCGGCCAGGGCGACAGCGAAGGCAGCGGCCTCGGCCTGGCGATCGTGCGCGAGATCGCCCTCGCCCACGGCGGGCGCGTCAGCCTGCGTGAGGGCGAGGGCGGGCGCGGGCTGTGCGTCGAGGTCGAACTGCCGCTGCGCGGCGACCTCACGCCCTGACCTCACGCCCTGAGCGAACGGCGCCCTGCGCCCACCCATCGAAGACCTCCTCCTTCCCGACCACGTGCACTGAAAGCCGATCGAAAGCCGGCGGCGCTGCAATGCGTCCCGCGCGCCGACCGTGCTGCGCAACCGTCCACAAGATCGAGGAGACTTCCATGCAACGCCTTACCGCCCCGGCCCTGGTGGCCGCCGCCCTCGCCCTGCCGTCGCTCGCCATGGCGCAGTCCAACGTGACCGTCTACGGCCTCATCGACCTCAACCTCAGCTACGAGAAGTCCGGCGATCAACGCTACCAGGGCGTCCACCACGGCGAGCTCAACGGCTCGCGCCTCGGCTTCCGCGGCAACGAGGACCTCGGCAACGGCATCAAGGCCCTGTTCGTGCTCGAGAGCGGCTTCGACCCCTCGACCGGTATCGCCGAACAGGGCGGGCGCCTGTTCGGCCGCCAGTCCTTCGTCGGCCTGGAGAATGGGCTCGGCCGCCTGACCCTGGGTCGTCAGTACTCGCCCGCGTTCACCGCCCTCAATCCCTTCGATGCCACCGGCAACGCCGTCCGCAGCGCCGGCCGGCTGCTGCGCAAGACCGGCGCCGTGAAGCCGGCCTACGAGGTGCGCTTCGACAACATGGTCAAGTACCGCTCGCCCAAGCTCGCCGGCTTCGAGGTGGAAGCCGGCTACTGGCTGGGCGAGAAGGTCGCCACCACGTCCACCGCGCGCAAGGAAGGCGACGGCCAAGGCCTCACGCTGCTCTACGCCAACGCTGCGTTTGCCGGCGCGCTCACCACGCAGAGCGTGCAGCGCGACGCCAGCGGCGGCAAGGTGCGCACCAGCGGCGTCGGCCTGGCCTACGACTTCGGCATCGTGAAGCCCTATTTCGCCTGGTCGGAGGACAAGGAAAGCGGCACCGTCGGCAATGGCAAGGCCCGCACCTGGTCGGTGAGCGCCGAGATCCGCGTGAACCCTGCGAACACGGTCGCGCTCAGCTACGCCGATCGCAACGAATCGGACGGCGCCGCCGGCGAGGACGCCAGCGGCTGGTCGGCCTACTACCTGCATGCGCTCTCCAAGCGCACCACGCTGTACGCCGGCTACTCGCAGCTCTCCAACGAGGACGGCGCCAACTATTCGATCGGCAACATCACGCCGGCGGCCGGCGACAAGCACCGCGTGATGATGGCCGGCATGCGCCACCGCTTCTGACCCTCGACCACCGCACACGGGAGAACCCGACATGAACATCACGGGAATGCTGTACGGCGCCCGCCTGCTGCAGTTCGCCGACTTCCCCAGCGCGGACGTCCTGGGCCCGGACGCCAGCGAGGAGCAGATCAAGGCGCTGATCGAGCGTCACGGCTCGGTCTTCGTCAAGCCGCTGTTCAAGGGCGGCGTCGGCAAGAAGGGCAAGGCCGGCCTCATCGGCCGCGCCAAGGACCTGCGCACCGCGCTGGCCGAAAAGGAACGCCTGTACTTCGTCGAGCACCGCCACGGCCATCAGGTGGCGAAGGCCAACGGCGTCACCTTCGAGGGCGCGGTGCCGGCCGAGCACGAGGTCTATTTCTCGATCACCGACTCGACCGAGTTCCGCGCCCCGACCATGACCCTGACCCACCGCGGCGGCGTCGACATCGAGGAACTGGACAAGTCGCAGGTCGCGCGCGTGCCTTTCGACCCGCTCACCGGCCTGAAGGCCTTCGTCGTCGCCAACGCGCTCGCCGACATCGGCGCGCCCAAGCAGATCATCTCGCCGCTGGTGCAGCATCTGCCGCGGCTGTGGGAGCTGTACCACGACTTCGGCATGACCACCCTCGAGCTCAACCCGATCCGCATGCGCCCCGACCGCCGCGGCCGGCTCACGCCGGTGGCCTGCGACTTCAAGTGCGGCTTCGACCGCGACGATCCGCGCTGGCACCGGCTTAACCTGCCCGCCCACCTGTTCGCGGTGGATTACTCGGATTTCGAGCAGGAGATCAACCAGCTGCGCACCCACCAGGGTCAGAGCGACGTCTACGTGATCAACGCCGGCGGCACCATCCTCGCCCCCACCTTCGGCGGCGGCGCCAACTCGCTGGTCACCGAGATGCTCGGCGACGACGCCATCATCTCGTCCGACTTCGGCGGCAACCCGCCCTACGAGAAGATGAAGTCGGTCGCCTCGATCTGCTTCAAGCACTGGCTGCGCCAGTCCAACGTGCTCTTCATCATCGGCGGCAAGTCCAACAACACCGACATCCACGAGACCTTCCGCGCCATGGCCGACGCCTTGCGCGAGCACTTCGGCAGCCATGGCCCGGCGCCGCTCTACGTCGTCGCCGGCCGCGGCGGGCCGAACCTGGTACGCGGCATGGGCGTGCTGCGCGACACCTGCGAGGCGCTCGGCCTGCCCTACCGCCTGTTCGGCTTCGATTCGGCGATGAGCGAGGTGGTCGACTACGCCGTCGCCGCGCGCCTCGGGCTCGCCCCCGCGGCCACCGCCGCCTGAGCCCCGACACAAGAATTCCAAGGAGACAGCCATGTACCAACAAGGCGTTGGTGATTTCAAGTATTACGTGGGCATCAGTTCGCTGGCCCAGATCGCGACCCGGCACGACCGCGTGTGCGTGCTCAACATCCTCGGCGGTGAATCGAGCGAGGTCACCCCGGTCGGCCACGCCTGGTCGGGCGGCAACGTGGTGTTCGGCACCTCGCCCGGCCGCCGCGGTCAGGTGCTGGAGACCGCGCTCGGCAACATTCCGGTCTACAACAGCGTGCGCGAGGGCCTCGACGACGGCCACCGCTTCAACTGCGGCGTGGTCTATCTGCCGCCCTCGGCGGCGCGCGACGGCGTGGCCGAGCTGATCCGGGTGAATCCGGAGCTGAAGAAGGTCTTCATCATCACCGAGAAGATCTCGGTGCATGACGCGCGCGAGATCCGCGCCATGGGCCAGCAGCACGGCATCGACATCTTCGGCGCCAACTGCCTCGGGGTGGCCGATTCGTGGAACCAGGTGCGCATCGGCGGCGCGCTGGGCGGTGACAACCCGTCGGACACGCTGCGCCGCGGCTCGATCGCGGTGCTGTCGAACTCGGGCGGCTTCACCACCACCATCGCCCAGTACCTGCGCATGGCGGGCTGGGGCACGACCACGCTGGTCTCCAGCGGCAAGGACGTCTACATCCACTACGCCGCGCCGGAGTTCGCCTTCGCGCTCGCCAACGACGCGCGCAGCAAGGCCGCGGTGCTGTATTGCGAGCCCGGCGGCTACTACGAGCGCGACGCCGAGTTCACCAAGCCGGTGGTGGCCTGCGTGGTCGGGCGCTGGAAGTCGCGCCTCACCCGCGCCGTGGGCCATGCCGGTGCGATGGCCGGTGGCGAGGACGATGCCGCCGCCAAGGAACGCTGGTTCATGGACAAATTCGGCGTCGACGGCCTGTACACGCCGGACAAGCCGGTGTTCTCGGCGAAGGGCGCGGTGGTCACCAACATCGCCCATATCCCCGCCGCCCTCACTGCGGTGATGCGCGCCAACGCCACCCTGCCCGACTTCGAGCCCGAAGGCACGATGGAGCTCAAGCCCTGGTTCGGCGCCAACCTCGGCATCGCGCTGCCGCCGCAGCTCGACCTGCCGGTGGTGCCGGCGATCGAGCCCTATCGCAGCCAGATCGCCCGGCTGGCCGAACAGGTCGGCGCGGTATTCCCACGCGAGTCCATGAAGGACGCCTCGGGCGCCTCGCAGATGGACCCCGCGACCCAGGTCTCCAGCCTGCATGGGGTGAGCGTGCTCGAGGCCGCGCGGCGCCCGCTCGAGGCCAACCTCGGCCTCGCCCTGCTGCGCGAGGCCGGCGGCGCCAACGACCGCAAGCTGATCGCGGTGGCGGTCGGCGCCCACCTCAACCTGCATGGCGACCCCGCGCTCGCCGCCGCCGAGGCCGCGCGCGCCGCCGGCAATGCGCCCAACGCAGTGCTCGCCGCCGCCATGGCGATCGTCGGCCCGCGCCGCGCCGAGCGCGCGCGCGCCATCGCCGCCGCGCTGATCGAGCGCCTGCACGCCGCCGGCCTGCGTGACGCGCTCGACGAGGACTTCGACTGCCGCGCCCTCGCCGACGACGCCGACCTGATTGCGCTGGTACGTGCCCCGGCGCCCGACGCCCGCGCCGAGGTGATGCTCGCCGGCCTCGCGGCGCGCGACGCACGCTCGGTGCCGGTGCGCATGTTGCAGCACACCGGCGTGCCCCTGAGCGCCGACGCGGTGCTCGCCGCGATCACCACCACGCTCGCCTGGGGGCCGCTGATGCGCAAGCGCGTGTCGCGCCTGAGCGCCGAGAGCCTGCCATGGTGGATGCAGCTGGTTGGCACCCTGATCGGCGCCTCGGCCCCGGCCGCGCAGCACGAGACCGGCCGCTTCTGCGGCATCGACGAGGCCGAGATGCTCGGTGGCGGTTCGCTCACCGCGCTCGCCTGCCAGGCCCTGCTCGGCCGCGCGCCGCAGCCGGCCGACCTGTTCGCCTACCAGACCCTGGTCGGCATCCTGCTCAGCAACGGCCCCGGCACCATCTCCGCCCAGGGCGCCAAGGGCGCGGTGTCGGCCGACGGCCCGGAAACACCGCAGCGCGTGCAGCTCAACAAGGCGGTCGTCGGCTTCCTCACCCACACCGGCTACGCCCACGGCGGCAACGGCTTCGAGGGGGTGCAGTTCCTGATCGAGCAGTTCCGCGACTGCGGCCTCGACGACCCGGCGGCCGCCGACGGCCTCGACGTCGCCGCGCTGGCGCGCCACTGCGCCGAGGACTATGCGCGCTACAAGGCCGAACGCAAGCAGACCGGCAGCGAGGACATCCGCAAGATCCCGGGCGTGAACCACCCGGTGTTCAAGGATCGGCCGGTCAACATCGACCCGCGCGAAGCCTTCATCCGCGAGCTGATGGCCGCGCGCGGCGAGGCCAACGTGTTCCACGACTTCTACCACGCCCTGGTGCAGGCGCTGCACGAGGCCGGGGTGTCGCGCACGGTGTATTGCGTGAACA
>JAREIX010000079.1 GCA_029286945.1 Thauera sp.
CCTCGAGGTGCACGGCGAGCGCATGGTCAAGCGCACCTTCGACCCCGGCTTCCGCATCGAGCTGCACCAGAAGGACCTCAACCTCGCGCTCACCACCGCGCGCCAGCTCGGCGTGTCGCTGCCCAACACCGCCACCGCGCAGGAGCTCTTCAACGCCTGCGCCGCACACGGCGGCGCCAAGTGGGACCACTCGGGCATGGTGCGCGCGCTCGAAAAGATGGCCAACTTCGAGATCGGCCAGTAAGGCTCGAGGCGGGCGGGTGGCGCACAAACGCCGCCCGTGCGCCCCGCATCACCCCGACCACGACAGAGCAGAAAGCGCCGGCATCGATCGGCGCACCCCCCGGGCGGCGCGTGCTCCCCAACGCGTCGCCCACCCCTCAAAGGAGACTCCCGATGCGCCATCTCGCCATCGACGTCGGTTCGTTCCGCTTCGTCGCCCGCATGGAAGAAGCCGCTGCACCCAAGACCTGCGCCGCCTTCCTCGCGCTGCTGCCCTTTTCCAACCAGGTGATCCACTCGCGCTGGAGCGGCGAGGCGGTGTGGGTGCCGCTCGGCGAGTTCGACACCGGTGTCGGCTTCGAGAACCACACCAGTCACCCCTCGCGCGGCGACATCCTGCTCTACCCCGGCGGTTTCTCGGAGACCGAGATCCTGTTCGCCTATGGCAGCAGCTGTTTCGCCAGCAAGATGGGCCAGCTCGCCGGCAACCACTTCCTGACCGTGGTGGAAGGCGCCGACCAGCTCCACGAGATGGGTCGCACCGTGCTGTGGAAAGGCGCACAGTGGATCCGTTTCACCGATATCGGCAATCGCTGAGCCCATCCGACAGGCAGGCCACGCCGACCCGCACAGAAAGATCACGACGAGACCGAACATGAAACCCACCCACATCCTGATGCTCGACGACGTCAAGCTCGCCGCGGCCGCTGCCGAAGCCGAAGCGCGTGCCAACGGCTGGGCGGTCAGCATCGCGATCTGCGATGCCGGCGGCCACGCACTATGGCTGCAGCGCATGGACGGGGCGCCGCTGATGAGCGCCGCCGTCGCCCCCGAGAAGGCGCGCACCTGCGTGCTCAGCGGCAAGCCGAGCAAGACCTTCGAGGACATGGTCAACAACGGCCGCTTCGCCGCGCTGGCCATGCCGGTGGTGCCGCTCGAGGGCGGCGAACCGATCGTGTTCGGCGGCAACGTCGTCGGCGCGGTGGGCGTGTCCGGCGTGAAGGCGGGGGAGGACGCTCAGGTGGCGCGCGCCGCCATCTCGGCCCTGCTCGCCCACATCGCCGCAACCCAGCAGGAGAACGCAGCATGAAACGCGAACGCAGCGCCCGAATTCTCGCCACCCTGGGGCCGGCCAGCGCCACCCGCGAACGCATCCTCGCCCTGGCCCAGGCCGGAGCCGACGTCTTCCGCCTCAACTTCAGCCACGGCAGCCACGCCGACCACGCTGAACGCCTCAAGCAGATCCGCGAGGTCGAGCACGAGATCGGCCGCCCGATCGGCGTGCTGATGGATCTGCAGGGCCCCAAGCTGCGCGTCGGCCGCTTTGCCGAGGGCAAGGTGCTGCTCGCCCCCGGCGCGCGCTTCCGACTCGACCTCGACCCCGGCGTGGGCGATGCGACCCGCGCCAACCTTCCCCACCCGGAGATCTTCGCCGCGCTCGAAGCCGGCACCGAACTGCTGCTCGACGACGGCAAGCTGCGCCTGCGTGTGGACGCCTTCGGCCCCGACTTCGCCGACACCACCGTGCTGGTGGGCGGCCCGCTGTCCGACCGCAAGGGCGTGAACGTGCCCGGCGTGGTGCTGCCGATCTCGCCGCTCACCGCGAAGGACCGCGCCGATCTCGACTTCGGCCTGGCGCTCGGGGTGGACTGGGTGGCGCTCTCCTTCGTGCAGCGTGCGGAGGACATCCGCGAGGCGCGCGAGCTCATCGGCGACCGCGCCTGGATCATGGCCAAGCTCGAGAAGCCGGCGGCGATCGACGCCCTCGAATCGATCGTGGCGCTGGCCGATGGCGTCATGGTGGCGCGCGGCGACCTCGGCGTGGAGCTGCCGCCGCAGGAGGTTCCGGTGCTGCAGCGCCGCATCGTGCGCGCCGCGCGCGCCGCCGGCAAGCCGGTGGTGGTGGCGACGCAGATGCTGGAGTCGATGATCACCGCACCGGTGCCGACGCGCGCCGAAGCCTCGGACGTCGCCACCGCGATCTACGACGGCGCCGACGCGGTGATGCTGTCGGCCGAATCGGCCTCGGGCCAGTACCCGGTCGAGGCGGTGGCGATCATGCACAGCATCCTCTGCGAGGTGGAGCGCGACCCGGCCTGGCGCGCCGGCCTGGAGGCCAGCCACACGCCGGCCGAGGCCAACACGCCGGACGCGATCTGCTGCGCGCTGCGCCGCGTCGCCGCGCTCCTCGAGCCGGCGGCCACGGTGGCGTACACCAGCTCGGGCTTCAGCGCGCTGCGCGCCAGCCGCGAGCGGCCGGCGGCGCCGATCCTCGCCCTCACCCCGCAGGCCACCACCGCCCGCCGCCTGGCGCTGGTCTGGGGTGTGCACCCGGTGCCCTTCGAGGAGGTGCATGACGTCGCCGAGATGGTCGAGCACGCCGGCGCCACCGCCGTCAGCCAGGCCTTCGCCGCGCCGGGCGACGTGGTGGTGGTGATCGCCGGCCTGCCTTTCGGCCGCAGCGGCAGCACCAACCTGCTGCACGTGCTGCGCATCGCGGGCTGAGCCCGCGCCCGCCCCCGTAATCAGGCCAGGCTGGCGAACACCGTGCGCGCGGCCGCCACCGTGGCGTCGATCTCGGCCTCGCCGTGCGCCGCCGACACGAAGCCGGCCTCGAAGGCCGAGGGCGCGAAATAGTGGCCGCTGTCCAGCATGGCGTGGAAGAAGCGGTTGAAGCGCTCCTTGTCCGAGGCCATGACGTCGGCGAAGGAGGCCGGCACCTTGTCGGCGAAATAGACGCCGAACATGCCGCCCACCGCATCCGCGCTGAAGGTGACACCCGCATCGCGCGCGGCCGCCGCGAGACCGGAGACCAGGCGCTGAGTGCTCGCCGCCAGCCGCTCGTAGAACCCCGCCTCGCGCGTCAGCTTCAGCGACACCATGCCCGCCGCCACCGCCACCGGGCTGCCCGACAGGGTGCCGGCCTGGTAGACCGTGCCGAGCGGGGCGATCTTCTCCATGATGTCGCGCCGACCGCCGAAAGCGCCCACCGGCATCCCGCCGCCGATCACCTTGCCCAGCGTGGTGAGGTCGGGGGTGATGCCGTAGAGGCCCTGCACGCCCTGCGGCCCGACGCGGAAGCCGGTCATCACCTCGTCGAAGATCAGCACCGCGCCGTATTCGGTGCAGATGCGGCGCAGGCCCTCGAGGAAGCCGGGCTGCGGCTTCACCAGGTTCATGTTGCCGGCCACCGGCTCGACGATGATCGCGGCGATCTCGCCGCCGCGCGCCTTGAACACGTCCTCGACCTGCTGCAGGTCGTTGTAGTCGAGCACGATGGTGTGCTTGGCGAAGTCGGCCGGCACACCGCCCGAGGACGGATTGCCGAAGGTCAGCAGGCCGGAGCCCGCCTTCACCAGCAGGCTGTCGGCATGGCCGTGGTAGCAGCCCTCGAACTTGACGATCGCGTCGCGGCCGGTGAAGCCGCGCGCCAGGCGGATCGCGCTCATCGTCGCCTCGGTGCCCGAGCTCACCAGGCGCACCATCTCGACCGAGGGCAGCATCGCGCAGATCAGTTCGGCCATCTCGACCTCGCTCTCGGTCGGGGCGCCGAAGGACAGGCCCCTGAGCGCCGCCTCGCGCACCGCCTCGACGATCGCCGGGTGGGCGTGGCCGGCGATGGCCGGGCCCCAGGAGCCGACGTAGTCGATGTAGGCCTTGCCGTCCGCGTCCCACACCCGGGGCCCTTCAGCGCGCGCGAGGAAGCGCGGCGTGCCGCCCACCGAGCGGAAGGCGCGGACGGGCGAATTGACGCCGCCGGGGATGCTGCGCTGGGCGCGCTGGAAGAGGGTCTCGTTACGGCTGGTCATGGCGTGGGGTTCCTGTGCTGCGTGCGAAAGCCGGCATTGTCGCCCCGCTCCCGCGATCGGTCCACCATGCAGGACAGGAACTCAGAACAGCGCGCGGTACGCGGCCGCCCGTGCCGCCGGATCGTCCGCGGCGAACAGGTCGCTGACCACCGCGAGCAGGTCGGCGCCCGCCGCCAGCACCTCGCCGGCGTTGGCGAGCGTGATCCCGCCGATCGCCGCCACCGGCAGGCCGAGCTCGCGCCGGGCGCGGGTGATCAGGGCGAAGGGCGCGGGCGGCGCACCCGGCTTGGTGACCGAGGGGAACATCGCACCGAAGGCGATGTAATCCGCCCCGACCTCGGCGCCCTCGGTGGCGCGCGCCCAGTCGGCGTAGCAGGTGAGGCCGAGCAGCCGGTGTGCGCCGAGCGCCCGGCGCGCCGCCGCGGGCGGGCCGTCGTCACGGCCGAGATGGGCGCCGTCGGCGTCGATCTCGAGCGCGAGCGCGAGGTCGTCATTGACGATGAAGGGCACGCCCGCCGCGCGGCACAGGGCGTGCAGCGCGCGCGCCTGGAGGCGCCGCAGCGCGGCGTCGGCGGTCTTGTTGCGGTACTGCAGCAGCACCGGCCGCCCGGCCAGGACCCGCTCGGTGGCCGCGAGCAGGCGGGGGGTGTCGGACTCGTCGGGGGTCACGGCATAGAGGCCGCGCAGGGCGCCGCCGACGCCGGCCGCGCGCGGCTCGGCCGGCGCCGGACAGGGATCGGGCACGGACGCCGCGGCGTCAGGCACGGGCGGGCGGTGCTGCGGCTCAGACATCCTCGTCTCCCTTGCCACGCGCCCAGAAGAAGCGATCGGGCAGCGCCCGCCCCATGCCGGCCTGGTAGGCGTGGCGCAGCGCCTGCTGGGTGAACTCCTGCGCCTCGCGCACCGCCTCGGGCAGCGCCATGCCGTGCGCGATCGCAGCCACCGCCGCGGCGGCCAGCGTGGCGCCGGCGCCGAGGTGACGCCCGGGCAGGCGCGGCCAGGCATCGGCGCGGATCATGCCATCGTGGCCGAACAGGGTATTGACCACCTGCGGGCCGTGCTCGCCGCCGCCGGTGAGCAGGATCGACTCGGTGCCGCTGCCGAGCAGGCGCGCGAGCGCCTCGTCGATGCCGGGATCGTCGGCGACCGCCTCGCCCCCCTCCTCATCCTCGGCGTCCTCATCGGCCCCGCTGTCGACCACGCCGGCGAGCCGGCACAGCTCGTGGCGGTCGGCCACCAGCAGGGTGGTCTGCGGCAGGATCAGGCCGGCGAGCGCCGCCACCATCTCCTCGCCGGCCTCGCCGAGCAGCACGGCGGCATAGAGCGCGGGCTCCACCACCAGCGGCACCTCGGGGTAGTCGGACAGGATCTCGGCGATCAGGGCGACGTTCTCGACGCTGCCGCAGAAGCCGAGCTTGAAGGCCGCTACCGGCACGTCCTCGAGCACCGCGCGCGCCTGCATCGACAGCAGCTCGGGCTCGACCGGCCACACCTCCTCGATGCCGCGGGTGTCGCGCACCAGGGCGGCGGTCTGCACCGGCAGCGGGTGGCAGCCCATGCTCGCGAGCGTCAGGATGTCGGCGGCCAGCCCGCCGCCGGCGGTGGCGTCGCCCGCCGACAGGCACATCACGCAGGGCGGCGTTTCGGGAATGGCGATCGGCATGAGCGAGAAATGCACCACGGAAGGCATCCGGGGCAATGCGTTAAGATGCGCCGCATTCTACCGCCAACCCTCAAGTAAAGCTGACTCATGGCCGATACCCCCTACAGGACCTGGATGTGCCTGATCTGCGGCTTCATCTACGACGAAGCCGCCGGTCTGCCCGACGAGGGCATCGCGCCGGGCACGCGCTGGGAAGACGTTCCGCCGAACTGGACCTGCCCCGAGTGCCACGCGCGCAAGGAAGACTTCGAGATGGTCGAGATCTGAGCCCCCCGGCTCGGGTCGCTTTTCTGCTTCGACAACGCATCGGGAACACAGCATGGACATTGCCGGGCTGAAGGTGATGGTCATCGACGACAGCAACACGATCCGGCGCAGCGCCGAGATCTTCCTCAACCAGGCGGGCTGCCAGGTGCTGCTCGCCGAGGATGGCTTCGACGCGCTCGCCAAGATCACCGACCACCACCCGGACGTCATCTTCGTCGACATCATGATGCCGCGCCTCGACGGCTATCAGACCTGCGCGCTGATCAAGAAGAACCCGCGCCTGTCATCGACGCCGGTGATCATGCTGTCCTCGCGCGACGGCCTCTTCGACCGCGCCCGCGGGCGCATGGTCGGCTCCGACGAATACCTCACCAAACCCTTCACCAAGGACAGCCTGCTCAAGGCCGTGGCCAGCCACGGCGCCGCGGGCAGGGCAGCCTCATCGCCGGCCGCTTGAGCCGGGCAGGACCTCAGGACATGCCGATCCGCAAGATTCTCGTGGTGGACGACTCGCCCACCGAACGCCTCGCCCTCAACGACGTGCTGAGCCGTCACGGCTACCAGGTCATCACCGCCGAGAACGGCGAGCAGGCCATCGCCCGCAGCGAGGCCGACAAGCCCGACCTGATCCTGATGGATGTGGTGATGCCGGGCATGAACGGCTACCAGGCCACGCGCACGATCTCGCGCAAGGACGCCACCCGCGACATCCCGATCATCATGTGCACCAGCAAGGGCCAGGACACCGACAAGATCTGGGGCATGCGCCAGGGCGCGCTCGCCTACCTGGTGAAGCCGGTCGACCACGACGAGCTGCTCGCCCGCATCCGGGCGATGGGCTGAGCCGGGATGGCCCGCAGCAGCCTGCGCGAATTCCAGGAGCGGCTCGCCCGCCGGCTCGCCGAGGCCAGGACGGCGGAGCATCGCGGGCTGCTCGGCTTCCAGTGCGGCCACGAGAACTGGCTGGTGGCGCTGCCGCAAGCGGGCGAGATCCTGCCGCCGCCGCCGCTGGCGGGCGTGCCGCTGACGCGCCCCTGGTACCGCGGCCTCGCCAACGTGCGCGGCACGCTCTACGGCGTGATCGACTTCGCCCAGTTCAATGGCCAGCCACCCACGGTCCCCGCCGGCCGGGCGCGCCTGCTGCTGGTGGGCGCGCGCCACGGCGTGCACTGCGCGCTGCTGGTGTCCTCGTCCTCGGGCCTGCGCAGCCAGGACGACTTCGAGCACGACCCGCAGGCCGACGAGCGCCCCTGGGTCGCCAGCCGCCTGCGCGACCTGCAGGGCCGACCGTGGCTGATGGTCGACGTGGCGCGCCTGCTCGCGCAACCGAGCTTCCTCGACGCCGGGCTCGAATGAGCCGCCCCCCACGACGCCCTGCCCCCATTCATCGGAACCGAGCACGACCATGGCACTGAAACTGTTCGCCAGCAAGAAGGCCCCCGCCGCCGGGGTGGAGACCTCCACCATCATCGAGACCAGCCCGCGCCAGCCCGCCCCGGCGGCTGCCGTCGCCGCGCCGGCCGCTCCGGTCGGCGGCCGGCTGCGCGCCTACGGCCTGCTGTTCGCGATCTTCGCCACCGGCAGCGCCGCGCTGCTCGTGTACCAGCTGCGCAGCTCGGCGCTGGCGACGCTGCAGGTGAGCGCCGCGAGCGAGCTGCAAACGCTGTCGCAGCAGATCGCCAAGTCGGCGCAGCTCGCCCGCCACGGCAACGCCGCCGCGGTCACCGAGCTCAAGCAGACGCGCGCCCGCTTCACCGAGCTGCTGCAGACCCTGGACGCCGGCGGCCCCTTCGCCGGCACCACCCTGCCGCCGGCGCCGGGCGAGACGCGGCCGGCGCTGCAGGCCCTCGGCGAAGCCTGGCGGCAGACCGCCGCCAGCACTGCGAAGCTGGCCGAACAGGGCGACATCTTCGTCGCCCTCGGCGCCGCGGTAAGCACCATCAACACCGACAACGCGCCGCTGTTCGCCAGCAGCGACGCGCTGGTGCGCAGCCTGCTGGCGAACGGCGCCCACCCCGACATGATCGCCGCCGCCTACGGCGTGATCACCCACGCCCAGCGCGCCGCCGGCCACGCCAACGCGCTGATGCTCGCCGAGACCCCCAACCCCGAGGTCGCCGCAACCCTGGCCGCGGACGCCGACCGCCTGCGCGCGCTGCTCGGCCGCCTCAAGCAGAGCAGCGCGGGCACGATGCACGCCAACCTCGTCGGCGAGCTCGAGGCCGACGCCGGTGCCACGCTGCTGGCCGTCAACAGCATCGTCGCCGGCACCCACCCGCTGATGCAGGCCAAGGAGGCGGCGAGCAACATCGCCCGCGACTCGGTGCCGCTGCTGGCGCGCAGCGCGGCGGTCAGCGACGCGCTCACGCGCAGTGCGAGCGGCTTCGGCGCGCTGCACGTCGGCGCCGCGGTGAGCGCGCTCCTCGCCCTGCTCGCGCTGCTGCTGATGGCGCGCAGCTATGGCGCCGACGCTGCCGCCCGCCGCCTCGAGACCGAGCAGCAGCGCCAGCGCGCCGAGGACGAGCGCAACCTCACCCAGCAGGCCATCCTGCGCCTGATGAACGAGATGGGCGACCTCGCCGACGGCGACCTCACCATCCGCGCCACCGTCACCGAGGACATCACCGGCGCCATCGCCGACTCGCGGTCAACTACACCATCGAGGAGCTGTCGGTGCTGGTGCGGCGCATCAACGACGCCGCCTCGCGCGTGACCGCCGCCACCGAGTCCGCCCGCCACACCTCGACCGAGCTGCTCGCCGCCACCGAGCGCCAGTCGCAGGAGATCGAGGAGGCCGGCACCACGGCCGAGCGCATGGCGCAGTCGATGACCGACTCCTCCGAGCGCGCTCTGCAGTCCGCACAGGTCGCGCGCCGCTCGCTCGACGCCGCGCGCAAGGGCGCCGACGCGGTGGAGAACACCATCCGCGGCATGAACGACATCCGCGCCCAGATCCAGGAAACCGCCAAGCGCATCAAGCGCCTCGGCGAATCCTCGCAGGAGATCGGCGAGATCGTCGAGCTGATCTCCGACATCACCGAGCAGACCAACGTGCTCGCGCTCAACGCCGCCATCCAGGCCGCCTCCGCCGGCGAGGCCGGGCGCGGCTTCACCGTCGTGGCCGAGGAAGTGCAGCGCCTGGCCGAACGCTCGGCCGAGGCCACCAAGCAGATCGCCGCCATCGTCAAGACCATCCAGACCGACACCCAGGACGCCATCGGCGCGATGGAGGGCGCCACCCGCAACGTGGTCGAAGGCGCCCAGCTGTCGGACGCCGCCGGCCAGGCGCTGGCCGAGATCGGCGAGGTGTCGACCGAGACCGCGCGCCTGATCGAGCGCATCTCCGCCGACACCCAGGAGCAGGCCGCCACCGCCGGCCGCGTGGCGGCCACCATGAAGGACATCCTCGCGGTGACCGAGCAGACCTCGCTCGGCACCCGGCAGACGGCCGTCTCGATCGGCCAGCTCGCCGAACTCGCCGTCGAGCTCAAGGGCTCGGTGTCGGGCTTCAAGGTGTGAGCGAACGGACCCGGGAACGATCAGCATGACACACGCCACCGCGCCGGACCTGGGGCCGCTGACCTGGGTCAAGGGCGAGATCGACGCCGCCCTCAACCGCGCCCGCGAGATCCTCGAGCGCGGCACCGCCGACGCCGACCCCTCCGGCCTGCAGTTCGCGCAGACCCACCTGCACCAGGTGCGCGGCGCGCTGGCGATCGTCGGCCTCGACGGCCTCACCCAGTTCGCCGACCTGCTCGAGCAGCTGCTCGGCGACATGGCCCGCGAGGCCGTGCCCGCGGACGGCGCGCGGCGCGCGCTGGTGCGCCAGTCGCTGGCCGTGATCGGCAACTACCTCGAGGAGCTCGCCCACGGCGCGCCCGACCAGGCGCTGCGCCTTGCCGGCCCCTACATGGCGATCGCCGCAGCGCGTGGCCAGGCCGACGCGAGCCCGGCCGACCTGTTCCACCCCGACCTCTCCCGCCGCCCGCCCGCGCGTGCCGCCGACAGCTTCGCGACCGACCCCGACGCCAGCGCGCAGGTCCTGCGCAGCGCACGCAGCCGCTTCGAGCGCGGCCTGCTCGAGTGGCTGCGCAAGGGCGCCGCCGGCGATGGCGCGCGCGCGATGCGCGAGGCGATCGCCGAAGTCGAGGGCGCGCAGCGCAGCCCCGCGGCACGCAGCCTGTGGTGGGCGAGCCTGGCCTTCTACGACGCGCTGGTGGACGGCAGTCTGGCCCCGGAACCGGCCATCAAGCGCCTGTGCACCCAGCTCGACGCCCAGTTCCGCCGCCTGCTCGGCGGCACGCCCGCGGTACCCGACCGCCTGCTGCGCGAGCTCCTGTACCAGGTCGCCCACTGCCCGGCGAACACCGCACAGCAGCAGGCGGTGCGCGCCTGCTGGGCGCTCGACGCGCTGCTGCCCGAGGCAGGGGCGACGGTCAGCGGCACCCCCACCGCGCCGCTGCTCGACGCGCTGCAGCGCCAGCTGGCGAGCGCGCGCGAGCAGTGGGACGAATTCTGCGCCGGCACCGCGGTCGCGCTCGCACGCTTCGAGGATGCGCTGGTGGCGATGGAAGCGCCGGCGGTGGCGCTCGGCCGCCCGGGCGCGCAGGACATGGTGGCGGGCGTGCTCGGCTTCGCGCGCTGGCTGCGGCGCGACCCGCTGCAGTTCGCCGACGCCGCCGCGATGGAGGTCGCCACCGCGCTGCTGCTGCTCGAGGCCGGGCTCGAACGCCGCCCGCCCGAGGCCGGCTTCCGCGCCCGGGTGGACGCGATGCTGCAGCGCCTGCAGGCCCTGCAGCGCGGCGAGACCCCGTTCGCCGCGAGCGCCGACGAGGTCCTCGGCGGCGCCAGCCAGAGCCAGGAAAAGGCGGTCCTCGAGCAGCTGGCGAAAGAGATGCTGACCAGCCTCGGCCACGTCGAGCAGGCGCTGGACGACTTCTTCCGCAATCCGGCCCGGCGCGAACCGTTGCTGCAGCTGCACCAGCCGCTGCAGCAGATCGTCGGCGCGCTGAGCGTGCTCGGCGAGACCGACGCACTCGCCCTCGTGCGCGAGGCCGCGGCCGGCATCGCCGGGCTGGCGAGCGCGGACAGCGGCGCCGGCCAGGCGGAGTTCGAGGCCCTCGCCCACCAGCTCTCCGCGCTCGGCTTCTACATCGAGGCCCTGCCGCGCGGCGGCGCGGCCCTGGACGAACTGCTCGGCGCGCACACGCGGCCCGCGGCGCCGGCGGCCGCAGCACACGACACCGGAACGGCGACGCACGCGCCCGACAGCGCGCCCACCGCCGCGATGGCCCCTTCGGCGCAGGCGGAAGGCATCGCGACGGCGTTCGAGATGGCGGCGGAGATCGAACCCGCGATCGCGCCCGAACCGAGTGCGACCGGGACCGGTGCGCCCGCGCGCCTGCCGGAGCTCGCGACCGGGCTTGCGCCGGAGAGTGCGGCTCAGCCCGCGACCGCGCACGCGCTCGCACCGGAGATCGCAGTCGAAGCGGCGCCGGAGATCGTCTTCGAGCCCGCAGCCGAGGCCGAAGCCGAATTCTCCCTGGCGCCCCCCTTCCCGCCCGCCGCCCCGGAAGCCGTCGAGGAGCTGGAGGAACTGGAAGAGCTCGAGGAAGCCGACGCCGGCCCGGCGTTCACGCTGCCCGCCGCGCCGGTCCGGAGCGAACAGGCCGCGATCCCGCCGCGGGCCGAGGCGGAGGGTGATGCCGGACTCGACGCCGAACTGCTCGGCATCTTCATCGAGGAGGCGGTCGAAGTCCTCGCCACGCTGCGCGCGCGCCTCGACGGCCTGCGCGCCGCGCCGGCCGACAGCGAGCACCTGGTGACCATCCGCCGCAGCTTCCACACGCTCAAGGGCAGCGGCCGCATGGTCGGCCTCGCCCAGCTCGGTGACACCGCGTGGGCGGTCGAGCAGACGCTGAACCGCTGGCTCCAGCTCGACTGGCCGGTGACGCCGGCGCTGCTCGCCTTCATCGATGCGGGCGCGACGGTCTTCGCCGCCTGGGTCGAGCGCCTGCAGGCCGGCGCGCCGGGCGCGGTCGAGGCCAGCCATCTGGTGGCCGAGGCCGAGCGCCTGCGCAGCGCAAGCGAGGCCCCGTTCGAGCCGGCGCCCGCCCCGCAGGCGACGCCAGCCGCGCTCGCTGCGGAGCCGATCGAGCCGGCCGCCGGCACGCCGCTTGCCGACGAGGCGGTTGCGGCCGTCGAGCTGCCGAGCGTCGAACCGGCCGCCTTCGAACCCGTCTCCTTCGAACCCATTTCCTTCGAACCGGTCGCCTGCGAGCTGGTCTCCTTCGAACCTGCCGCTTCCGAACCTGCCGCTTCCGAACCTGCCGCCGCAGAACCGGCCGCCGCAGAA
Source organism: Thauera sp. (assembly GCA_029286945.1). GTDB lineage: Bacteria > Pseudomonadota > Gammaproteobacteria > Burkholderiales > Rhodocyclaceae > Thauera. Next base: position 12,317 of record JAREIX010000079.1, read on the forward strand.
CCGCTCACCTTCGAACCCGCCGCCTTCGCGCCCTCGGCCCCGGATCTGCGGGCCCTCGAAGCGCCCTCCACAGGAGCTTCGACGACCGGCGCCTCACCCGCGGACACCGTCTCGGCCGAGCTTTCTGCGGCTGAGTTCCCGGTCGTCGAGCCTGCAGACACCGAACTTGCGACTGCTGAGCCTGGCGGCACCGGGCTTGCCGAAGCCGAGCTTCCTGCGACCGGGCTCGCCGCGCTCGACCATCCGGATATCGAGCCCCTGGCGGCCGAGCCTCCGCTCCCGACGCCCGCCCTCAGCGAGACACCCGCCCCGGACACACCGCTCGCCGAGTCACCGCTCGCCGCCGTTGCGCTCGACGCCGAGCTTGCTCTCCCCGACGCCCTTGGGCTGCCGCCGGCCGACGAAGCCGGCACCGTGGACGAGGACCGGCTGCCCGCGCTCGACGCGCTGGCGGTGGACGATGCCGCGCTCGAACTCGAGCCGCTGGAGGAACTGGAAGAACTGGAGGAAGTCGTCGAGCTCGACGATGGCGGCGACGCCAGCCCGCTCCTCGACCTCGGCCTGCCGCCGCTCGACGAGGTGGCGCCCGCGGCGACCGAGCTGCCCGAGATCCCCGTCCCGGCGCGTGAAGCCGAGGAAGCGCCCGCGCCGGACGCCCCCGAACTGCTGATCGAGAGCGCCGACTTCCTGATCGATGGCGAACTGCTCGCCCTCGAAGAGGAGCGCGCGCCCCCGACGGTGCAGGCCGCCCACGACGGCGCGCCCTCCCCGCTCATCGACGACACGCCAGCGGGGCCCGCCGCCTCCGCCCCCGAGCTGATCCGCATCGGCGAGGTCGAGCTCTCGCGCGCGCTCCACGAGCTGTACTGCGCCGAGGCCACCCAGCACCTCGACACGCTCGATGCCGAGCTGCGGCAGCTGCAGGCCGTGCCGGCACGGGCGCCCGCCATTGCCGCCGTGCGCGCCGCCCACACGCTCGCCGGCATCTCCGGCACCGCCCGCCTGCCCGCCATGCAGCAGCTCGGGCGCGCGCTCGAGCACACGCTCGAACGCCTGGCCGACCGTGGCAGCGGCGTCGCCGCAGACGATCTGGCGCTACTTGCCGAGGTGCTGGGCACGCTGCGCGCGATGCACGCCGAGGTCCTCGCCGCCCGTCCGCCGCAAGCCCGCCCCGATCTCGTCGTGGCACTCGAAGCCGCGCCGCGCGCCGCCGCCGAGCCTGCGCCGATCGAGGCCGCCGCACCCACCACCACGCCCCTGCCGTACGCGGCGCCCGCAACCGAGCGGCCGCGGCCGAGCGAGCCGGCGCCGGAATCCGTCCCCGCGGACGACATCGACGCCGACCTGCTGCCGATCTTCCTCGAGGAGGCCGCCGAGACCGTCGGCGCGCTGCACGCCCTGCTGCGGCGCTGGCGCGCCGAGCCGGACGACAGCGAGCATGCGCGCGCCACCGCGCGGCTGCTGCACTCGCTCAAGGGCAGCGCACGCATGGCCGGGGCGATGAGCCTCGGCGCTCAGCTGCACCAGCTCGAATCCCGGCTCGAGGACGGCCTCTCCGCCCAGGAGCCCGCCACCAGCCTGGTCGACGAGCTCGCGCTCGGTCTCGACCGCTGTGAGCAGGCAATCGACGCGCTCGCGCTCGGCGGCGGCGCGCCCGCCCCGGTGCGCGACACGGCGGCAGCCGCCCCGCCTGCCGCCGAGGCCGGGCGCGGCGAGGAGGGCGAGGCGTTGAGCAGCCCGACGCTGCGCGTGCGTGCCGAGCGGGTCGACCGCTTCGTCAACCAGGCCGGCGAGATCGGCGTCGCACGCAGCCGCATCCACGGCGAGCTGCGCACGCTGCGCCGCTCACTGCTCGAGCTCACCGAGAACGTCATCCGCCTGCGCAGCCAGCTGCGCGAGGTCGAGATCCAGGCCGAGGTGCAGATGCAGTCGCGCATCGCCCACGCCGGCACGCAGGCGGGCGACTTCGACCCGCTCGAGCTCGACCGCTACACCCGCCTGCAGGAACTGACGCGGATGATGGCCGAGAGCGTCAACGACGTGACCACCGTGCAGCAGAACCTGCTGCAGAACCTGGACGGGGCCGACCTCGCCCTCAACAGCCAGGCGCGCATGGCGCGCGAGCTGCAGCAGGGCCTGATGCAGGTGCGCATGCTGCCCTTCGACAGCCTGGCCAGCCGCCTCTACCGCGTGGTGCGCCAGAGCGCGCGCGAGCTCGGCAAGCGCGCCACGCTCGACCTGCGCGGCGGCCGCATCGAGATCGACCGCAGCGTGCTGGAACAGATGGTCGCGCCGCTCGAGCACCTGCTGCGCAACGCGGTGGCACACGGCATCGAGCCGCCCCCCGAGCGCGTCGCCGCCGGCAAGCCCGAGACCGGCAGCATCACGCTGACGGTGAGCCAGGAAGGCAACGAGATCGCGATCGAGATCGCCGACGACGGCGCCGGCCTCGACCTCGCGCGCATCGCCGCCCGCGCCCGCGAGCGCGGCCTGATCGGCGCCGACGAGCACCCCGACGAGCGCCGCCTGACCAACCTGATCTTCGTCTCCGGCTTCAGCACCGCGAACGCACTGTCGGCGGTGTCCGGCCGCGGCGTCGGCATGGACGTGGTGAAGGCGCAGACCGCCGCTGCCGGCGGCCGGGTCGACGTCGCCAGCCGGCGCGGCGAAGGCACGCGCTTCAGCCTGCGCCTGCCGCTGACGCTGGCCGTGACCCAGGCGCTGCTGGTGCAGGCCGGCGGGCGGACCTGGGCGGTGCCCTCGAACATGGTCGTGCAGGCCATGGAGCTCAAGCCCGACGCGCTGCGAAAACTGCAGGACGAGCACGGCATCGACTGGCAGGGCGAGCGCTTCCCCTACCGCTACCTGCCGCGCCTGCTCGGCGACCGCGAAACGCGACCGGTCGAACAACGCTACAACTGGGTGCTGCTGCTGCGCGCTGGTGCACAGACGCTGGCCCTGCATGTGGACGCGCTGCGCGGCAACCAGGAAGTCATCGTCAAGAACGCCGGGCCGCAGCTCACCCGCATCGTCGGCATATCGGGCGCGACCGTGCTCGGCGACGGCGAGATCGTGCTGATCCTCAACCCGGTCGCGCTCGCCAGCCGCGAGCTCGCGCAGGAGGCGGCGGGCGACGACGGCGCCGCGCGCACGGGCGAGGCGCCGGCGCCGCTCCACCTGCCCACGGTGATGGTGGTCGACGACTCGCTGACCGTGCGCAAGATCAGCGGCCGCCTGCTGGAGCGCGAGGGCTACCGCGTGATCACCGCCAAGGACGGCGTCGATGCGCTCGAGCAGCTGATCGACACCCTGCCCGACGTCGTGCTGTCCGACATCGAGATGCCGCGCATGGACGGCTTCGACCTGGTCCGCAACATCCGCGCCGACGCCCGCCTGAAGCACCTGCCGGTGATCATGATCACCTCGCGCCTGGCCGAGAAGCACCGCCGCTACGCCGAGGAGGTCGGCGCCAACCACTACCTGGGCAAGCCTTACCAGGAAGAGGCGTTGCTCGCGCTGGTGGCGGGCTACACCCGGGCGCAGCGCCCGTCATCGCACTGATCAGGCGCGCAGTGCGTTCGCCATGCGCGCCAGCGCGTCGTCGAGCGTCACGCGCGGGCAGCCGAAGTTGAGCCGCACGAAGCCCGGCGCGCCGAAGGCGGCGCCGTCCGACAGCCCCACCCCGGCGGCCTCGAAGAAGGCCACCGGATCGGTCACGGCGCGCGCGGCCATCATCTCGCGGCAGTCGATCCAGGCCAGGTAGGTGGCCTCGGGCACCGTCATCGACAGGCCCGGCATGCCGGCTACCGCCTCCACCACGCGCGCGCGGTTGGCGCGCAGGTAGGCGAGCAGCGCCTGCCGCCAGGGGTCGCCGTCGCGATATGCAGCCTCGGCGGCGACCATGCCGAGCACGTTCACATGCGGCACGACGCCGCGCATGGCGTGGCGGTAGCGGCGGCGCAGCGCGGGGTCGGGGATGACGGCGAAGGCGCAGTACAGCGCCGGGATGTTCCAGGTCTTGGAGGGCGCCATCAGCGTGATGGTGCGCCGGGCGGCGGCCTCGTCGAGCGCGGCGAGCGGGCGGTGTGGGCGGCCCTCGTCCAGCACCAGGCCGCAGTGGATCTCGTCGGCGCACACCAGCAGGTCGTGGCGTGCGGCGAAGTCGGCGAGGCGTTGCAGTTCATCGGCGTCGAACACGCGGCCGACCGGGTTGTGCGGGCTGCACAGCAGCAGCAGGCGGGTGGAAGGCGTGCAGGCAGCCTCGAGCGCGTCCCAGTCCCACTGCCAGCGGCCGTCGCGCAGGACTAGCTCGACGCGCTGCAGCACGCGGCCGGTGTGGGCGGGGGCGGTGAGAAAGGGCGGATACACCGGGGTGGCGGTAAGCACGCCGTCGCCGGGCTGGCCGGCGATCGCGCAGGCGAGATTGAAACCGGCAACGACGCCGGGCAGCCACACCAGCCAGTCGGGCTGGATGGTCCAGCCGTGGTCGCGCTGCAGGCCCTCGACCACGGCGTCGATCAGGGACGGCCAGGCGTCGGTGTAGCCGAACACGCCGTGGTCGATGCGGCGGTGCAGGGCGTCGAGCACGGCAGGCGGGGCGGCGAAGTCCATGTCGGCGACCCACAGCGGCAGCACGTCGCGGCCGGCGTAACGGCCCCATTTCTCGCTCGGCAGGCTGCGGCGGTCGATCGGGCGGTCGAAGTCGAAGGTGGGAGCGGTCATGGCGGGGCGTACGGTGCGAGGTGACGGGGCGTCATTGTCCTGCATTCGGACGGGGACGAGGCGTTCGAGGGAAGGATGGCGCGGCTACGATCCGTCCGCGGGAGCAGGGTGGATGGCTGCGTTGCAGCGGCCTCAGCCGTCGTTCTTCACCACGCCGAAGCGCTTCAGCGTGCGTTCGCGCGCGGCGGCGTGATCCACGATCGGGCCCGGGTAGTCGACGCCGATCTTCGTCCTGCACGCGGTCTGGTCGATGCCGCCCATGGTCCACGGGGCGTGGATGAACGTGTCCGGCACGCGCGCGAGCTCGGGCAGGTAGCGGCGGATGAAGCGGCCCTCGGGGTCGAATTTCTCGGACTGGGTGACCGGGTTGAAGATGCGGAACCAGGGCTGGGCGTCGCAGCCGGTAGATGCCGCCCACTGCCAGCCACCGTTGTTGGCGGCGAGGTCGTAGTCGTTGAGCTGGGCGGCGAAGTAGCGCTCGCCGAGGCGCCAGTCGATGCCGAGGTCCTTGGTGAGGAAGGAGGCGACGATCATGCGCAGGCGGTTGTGCATGTACCCGGTCTGGTTGAGCTGGCGCATCGCGGCGTCGACGATCGGGTATCCGGTGCGCGCCTCGCACCAGGCGGCGAAGAGCTCGGGGGCGTCGTCCCATTTCACGGCGTCGTACTCGGGGCGGAAGGCGCGATCGACCACCTGCGGGTGATGCCACAGGATCTGGTGGTAGAAGTCGCGCCAGATCAGCTCCGACAGCCAGGTCTCGGCGCCCTCGCCGCCGTGCGCGCGGGCGTGGGCGGCGAGCTGGCGGATCGACACGGTGCCGAAGCGCAGGTGGGTGGACAGGTAGCTGACGCCCTTGACCGCAGGGAAATCGCGGGCGCGCTTGTAGCGCTCGATGCGCGCGGCGAAGTCCGCGAACAGCTTCATGCCGCCACTCATGCCGACAGGCATGTTGAGATCAGCGAGCTTGGTGGGTTCGAAGCCGATGTCGGCCAGGCTGGGCAGGCTCTCGCCGGCCGGCTTCGGCGCCAGCTGTGCAGCGTACTTGTCCACCGGCCAGGCCTCGAGCTGAAAGTCGTCCACCGCCTTCAGCCAGGCGTTCTTGTAAGGCGTGAACACGCTGTAGGGCTTGCCGGCCTGGGTCAGCAGCTCGTCGCGCTCGAAGACCACCTGGTCCTTGTAGTCCTCGTAGCCGATGCCCGCCTCGGCCAGCCGCTGCGCGACGCGGCTGTCGCGCACGATCGCCGCGGGCTCGTAGTCGCGGTTGGCGAACACCTTGTCGACGCCGAGCTCGCGCGCCAGGCGGGGGATCTCGTCCTCGGCGCGGCCGTGGCGCACGATCAGCCCGCCGCCGGCAGCGCCCGCGGCGCGCGCCATGGTGTCGAGCGCGGCATCGAGCTCGGTCACGCTGGCGTGGATGAACTCGACGCGGCGATCGTGCCGTGACGGCAGTGCGTCGAGGATGGCGGTGTCGAAGACGAAGGCGCAATGCACGCGGTCGGCGAAGCGCAACGCGTGGTGGAGCGCGGCGTGGTCGAAATTGCGCAGGTCGCGGCGAAACCAGACGAGGGCGGAGGGCATTGTTTTGTCCAGGACAAAGATGCCGAATTATGAGCCATCCGCGCGCCGCCGTCCGCTCCGGCGCGCAGGCGATGAAATCGACCCGAGCGCCAGGCCGCGGGGCCGGGGTGGCGGTCGCCAACTTCATGAGCGCCGAGGTGGAGGGCGTCGCGGGGGAAACAAGGCGACGCATGTTTGAGGCGCGCAGCGCCGAGTTTGCGTCGCCGCCCCCGCGCCGTCCTCCGCCGAGGGTAGCCCGCAGCGAAGCGAAGGGCCGCGCGTGCAGGCGGCGCCCGCCACCCCGGCCCCGCGGCCGATCGAAGCCGCGCACACCCTTCCCCATCCGCCCCGCGCACCCGCAAGCCCAACGCCGACAAGAAAAGTTTAGCCCCCGCACCCACGCCAAGAACCCGAACGATCGGCGTAAAATGCCGCGCATGGAAACACCCACGGCCAACTTCACGCATCACTTCCTGATCGCCATGCCCAGCATGGCCGATCCCCACTTCGCGCGCACGCTGACCTACATTGCCGAACACAACGACCAGGGCGCGCTCGGCATCATCGTGAACCGTCCGATCGACATGACGCTGGCCACCTTGTTCGAGCGCATCGAGCTGCCGCTGGAGGCCCGAGGCTTCGCCAACCAGCCGGTGTATTTCGGTGGCCCGGTGCAGACCGACCGCGGCTTCGTGCTGCATCGCCCGCTCGGCGAGTGGCACTCCACGCTCCGGGTCAGCGACGAGGTCGGGCTCACCAGCAGCCGCGACGTGCTGCAGGCGATCGGCGCCAGCGGCGAACCGAAGGACGTCCTCGTCACCCTCGGCTACGCCGGCTGGGCCGCTGGCCAGCTCGAGCAGGAGCTGCTCGACAACGCCTGGCTCACCGTCCCCGCCGACATGGCGATCGTGTTCGACCTGCCGCCCGAGGAGCGCCTCGCCGCCGCGATGCAGAAGCTCGGCATCGACTTCGCCAACCTGAGCGATGTCGCCGGGCATGCCTGAGGCAGCCGGCGCCGCCCTGCCCGCCCGCGGCACCCTGCTCGGCTTCGACTTCGGCCTCGCCCGCATCGGCGTCGCCACCGGCGAGCTCGAGACCGGCCAGGCGAGCGCGCTGACCACCCTGCACGACGAATCGAACGACGCCCGCTTCGCCGCCATCGCCGCGCTGATCGCCGAATGGCGCCCGGTGGCGCTGGTGGTCGGCCTGCCCGCCCACATGGACGGCACCGAGCACGAACTCACCGCCCGCTGCCGCCGCTTCGCCAACCAGCTCCACGGCCGCTTCGGGCTGCCGGTGCATGCCGCCGACGAGCGCCTGTCTTCGGTCGCCGCCGAGGCCGGCCTCCTCAGCGCCGGGCGCAAGCACTGGCGCGAGCGCAAGGCGGTGCTCGACGCCGAAGCCGCCCGCCTCATCCTGCAAACCTTCCTGGACACCCGCCGCCATGAAAGACCTTGACGCCGAAGCCCTGTGCCGGCAGCTCGCCGAGCAGATCCGCCCCCACATCACGCCCGCCACCGCGCTGGTGGGCATCTACACCGGCGGCCTGTGGCTGGCCGAGCGCCTGCACGCGGCGCTGGGCGTCGCCCAGCCGCTGGGCGCGATCGACGTCTCCTTCTACCGTGACGACTACGGCAGCAAGGGCCTGCATGCGCGGCCGCAGCGCACCGAGATCCCCTTCGACGTGGACGGCGCGCACGTGATCCTGGTCGACGACGTGCTCTACACCGGCCGCACCACGCGCGCCGCGCTCAACGAGCTGTTCGACTTCGGCCGCCCCGGCGTGGTCGAGCTCGCGGTGCTGGTCGACCGCGGCAGCCGCGAGCTGCCGATCGCCGCACGCTACTGCGCCCACACCCTGGCCGAGGCCCTGCCGCGCGCGCAGAACCTCGAGCTGCAGCGCGACGACGCCGGCCGCTTCACGCTGAACCTGACCGAGCGCGCCTGATCGCGGCACCCGTCCCGACCCGCCCCCGATTTCCCGTTCATCCTCACTCGCTGACACCGAGGCCCGCCCGATGCGCCACCCCCAGCTCAACAAGCACGGCGAACTGCAGCACCTGCTCACGCTAGACGGTCTGCCGCGCGACATCCTCACCGCCATCCTCGACACCGCCGCGCCCTTCACCGAAGTCGCCGAGCGCGAGGTCAAGAAGCTGCCGCTGCTGCGCGGCAAGAGCGTGTTCAACCTGTTCTTCGAGAACTCGACGCGCACCCGCACCACCTTCGAGATCGCCGCC
>JAREIX010000080.1 GCA_029286945.1 Thauera sp.
TGCGCACGAGCGCCGATTCGCGGGCAAGCCCGCTCCCACTGCTACCGAACTACTGCGGGCAAGCGATCAGATCACGCCCTGGGCCAGCATCGCCTCGGCGACCTTGACGAAACCGGCGACGTTGGCGCCATCGACGTAGCTCACGCTGCCGTCCTCGCGCTGGCCGTACTTCAGGCAGGCGGCGTGGATGCCGAGCATGATCTCCTTCAGGCGCGCATCGACCTCGTCGCGGGTCCACGACATGCGCATCGCGTTCTGGCTCATCTCGAGGCCGGAGGTGGCCACACCGCCGGCGTTGGAGGCCTTGCCCGGCGCGTACAGCACGCCGTTGTGCTCGAAGATCTTCACCGCTTCGATCGTGCTCGGCATGTTGGCGCCCTCGGCCACGGCGACCACGCCGTTCCTGACCAGGGTCGCCGCGTCGTTGGCGTCGAGTTCGTTCTGGGTCGCGCACGGCAGCGCGACGTCGACCGGCACGTGCCACGGACGGACGCCCGGCTCGAAGCGGGCGCCGATGCGCTCGGCGTACTCGGAGACGCGGCCGTAGTAGTGGTTCTTGATCTCCATCAGGAGGGCGAGCTTCTCGGGGGTGAAGCCGGCCTCGTCGATCACCGTGCCGCTCGAATCCGAGCAGGTGATCGGCTTGGCGCCGAGCTGCATCAGCTTCTCGATCGCGTACTGGGCGACGTTGCCCGAGCCGGACACCGACACGCGCAGGCCCTTGAAGTCGCGCCCGGCGCGCTCGAGCATGGCGTTGGCGAAGTAGACCGTGCCGTAGCCGGTGGACTCCGGACGGATCAGCGAGCCGCCGAAGGGCAGGCCCTTGCCGGTGAACACGCAGGCGGCGTTGTTCGACAGCTTCTTCATCATGCCCGCCATGAAGCCGACCTCACGGCCGCCGACGCCGATGTCGCCGGCCGGCACGTCGGTATCGGGGCCGACGTGGCGATACAGCTCGCTCATGAAGGCCTGGCAGAAGCGCATCACCTCGCCCGGGCTGCGGCCCTTGGGATCGAAGTCCGAGCCGCCCTTGCCGCCGCCCATCGGCAGCGTGGTGAGCGCGTTCTTGAAGGTCTGCTCGAAGGCGAGGAACTTCAGGATCGACAGGTTCACCGAGGGATGGAAGCGCAGGCCGCCCTTGTAGGGGCCGATCGCCGAGTTGTGCTGGATGCGGTAGCCGCGGTTGACCTGCACCTCGCCCTTGTCGTCCACCCAGGACACGCGGAACATGATCACGCGCTCGGGTTCGATCAGTCGGTCGAGGAGGGCATGCTCGGCGTAGCGCTTGTTCTTGGAGATGAAGGGCCAGAGGCTCTCCATGACCTCGCTCACGGCCTGCAGGAACTCGGGCTGGCCGGGGTTGCGCTGTTCGACGTAGGCCAGGAACTCCTCGAGGGACTGGTATTTCATGATGTTGGACCCATGGGTTGATTGAAGACGGGAGTAAGCGAGCGGACACGCACGCGCGATGGCCCCGGGTAGCCCCGGGGCCATCGCGCGAATCCCCAATATTGTGCATCAGATTCCCGCTTTCAGTGCATGAACCGTCCCAGAACGGCGTGCGCGATGCCAGGCACATCAGGGGCGCACTTTCCTGGTGCACCGTTCGTCGGCTCCTCGGCAGCCGGCCCCCCGGCGCCGGCGTCGATGGCGCCCCTTGCCGCGCGCCGGCCCGGGCGATTACGCTCGGGCCTTTCCTGTTGTCGCCCCCTGCCCCGCACCGCCCATGGCCCGCATCCGCATCGAGCTCCCCGAACGCTTCGCCTTCAGCACCGCCATCCCGCTGCTGATCTCGCACATCAACTACGGCAACCACCTCGACAACGCGCAGCTGCTCGGCGTGGTCTCCGAGGCACGGCTGCGCTTCCTGAAATCGATGGGCTATGGCGAGCTCGACGTCGAGGGCGTCGGCATCATCGTCGCCGACGCCGCGCTGCAGTACCGCTCGGAGGCCTTCCATGGCGAGACCATGCAGGTCGAGATGGCGGCCACCGACTTCGGCGAATACGGCTGCGACCTCGTGTGGCGGATGTCCGCGGCCGACAGCGGCCGCGAGGTCGCGCGCGGCAAGACGGGCATCGTGTTCTTCGACTACCGCACGCGCACCAAGGCGCCGGTGCCGGCAGGCTTTCGTGCCCGCCTCGCCTGATCTCGCGCCGACTGCCGCCGTGCAGGTGTGCGTGATCGGCGGCGGCCCGGCCGGCCTGATGGCGGCCGAGACGCTGGCCGCGGCCGGGCTGCAGGTCACCGTGTTCGACGCCATGCCCTCGCTCGGGCGCAAGTTCCTGCTCGCCGGGCGCGGCGGGCTCAACCTCACCCACAGCGAGGCGCAGGCGGCCTTCCTCGGCCGCTACGGCGCGCGCCGGGCCCAGCTCGCGCCGCTGATCGAGGCCTTCGGCGCGGAGGCGTTGCGCGCCTGGGCGCACGCGCTCGGCATCGACACCTTCGTCGGCAGCTCGGGGCGGGTGTTCCCGACCGAAATGAAGGCCGCGCCGCTGCTGCGCGCCTGGCTCGCGCGCCTGCGCGCGGCGGGGGTGCATTTCGCCGTGCGCCATCGCTGGCGCGGCTGGGCGGCGGCGGACGCGGCCGGTCCGGCGACCGGGCCTCTCCTCTCGAACCCGCGCGGCGCGCAGGCGCTGCGCTTCGACACCCCGGCGGGCGAGCGCATCGTGCACGCCGACGCCGTGGTGCTCGCCCTCGGCGGCGGCAGCTGGGCGAAGCTGGGCTCCGACGGCGCCTGGGTGCCGCTGCTGCGCGCCGCCGGCGTCGAGGTCGCCGAGCTGCTGCCGGCGAACTGCGGCTTCGATGTCGGCCGTCCCGCAGCGGACGGGGGCGCCGCGGGGCCCTTCCTCCCCGGCTGGAGCCCGCACTTCGCCGAGCGCTTCCGCGGCCAGCCGCTGAAGTCGGTGGTGGCGCGCTTCACCGCCGCCGACGGCACGCTGCATGAGCGCGCCGGCGAATGCCTGATCTCCGCCAGCGGCATCGAGGGCGGGCTGATCTATGCGCTGTCGGCGCCGCTGCGCGACGCGGCGCGGGCGCAGGGCAGCGCCACCCTGTTCCTCGATCTCGCCCCGGGGCGCAGCCTCGCGCGCCTCACGTCCGAGCTCGCCCGGCCGCGCGGCAGCCGCTCGCTGGCGAGCCACCTGCAGAGCCAGGCCGGCATCAAGGGGCTCAAGGCCGGGCTGCTGCGCGAATGCCTGGCGCCCGCCGACTTCGACGACCCGGCGCGGCTCGCGGCCGGCATCAAGGCCCTGCCGCTGAGCCTGCTCGCCGCCCGCCCGCTCGACGAGGCGATCAGCAGCGCCGGCGGGGTACGCTTCGAGGCGGTGGACGCGCAGCTGATGCTGCATGCGCACCCGGGCGTGTTCGTCGCCGGCGAGATGCTCGACTGGGAGGCGCCGACCGGCGGCTACCTGCTCACCGCCTGTTTCGCCAGCGGCCTCGCCGCCGGGCGCGGCGCGCAGCGCTGGCTGTCCGCCCGCTCCGCGCTGCCCCCGCGGCGCTCGCCCTGAGCCCATCGCAGGGCGAGCGCGGGCAGCGGGCCTCGCCGGGCGTGGCCAGGGTGGCATTCGCCTGCCGGACCGATGCGCGCAGGGGCGCGCGACCCCACCTCAGGCCGGCGGCGGCAGATACAGGCTCTCCTTGACCTCCTCCATCACCACGTAGCTGCGCGACTCGGTCGCCGACGGCAGCTTGAGCAGGATGTTGCCGAGCAGCCGCCGGTAGTCGCCCATCTCGGCGATGCGCGCCTTGATCAGGTAGTCGAAGTCGCCGGACACCAGATGGCACTCCATGACCTCGGGCACGAAGGCGAGCTCCTTCTTGACGCGCTCGAAGGCGTCGTTCGACTTGGCGGCGAGCTTGAGCTCGACGAAGACCAGCAGCGGCCGGCCGAGCGCGCGCGGATCGACGCGGGCGTGGTAGCCGGTGATCACCCGCTCGCGCTCCAGGCGGCGCACGCGTTCGGTGCAGGGCGTGGCCGACAGGCCCACACGCTGGGCGAGCTCGGTCATCGACAGGCGGCCTTCCTTCTGCAGGATGTCGAGGATTTTCAGGTCGGTACGGTCGAGTTCGCGCATTTTCACTGCGCCCCGGGCGGGGCAGCCGTCTGGTCAGGTTTTTTCACCATGAAGATGGATCAACTAAGTGAAACCCGCTACATGATGCTCAATAAACTGCAGCAATTCCATCGCATTGAGCCCGGAGACCTGAAATGCACGTAATCGTACTCGGCAGCGGCGTGATCGGCACCACCACCGCCTGGTACCTGGCCCAGCGCGGGGCGCAGGTCACCGTGATCGATCGCCAGCCCGGCGCGGCGCTGGAGACCAGCTACGCCAACGCCGGCCAGGTTTCGCCCGGCTATTCGACGCCGTGGGCCGCACCCGGCATCCCGCTCAAGGCCCTGAAGTGGCTGTTCCAGCGCCACGCGCCGCTGGCGATCCGCGCCGACGGCAGCCTCTACCAGCTGCGCTGGATGGCGCAGATGCTGGCCAACTGCACCAGCGCACGCTACACGGTGAACAAGGAGCGCATGATGCGCGTCTCCGAGTACAGCCGCGACTGCCTGCGCGCGCTGCGCGCCGACACCGGCATCACCTACGAGGAACGCAGCCGCGGCACGCTGCAGCTGTTCCGCACCCAGGCCCAGCTCGACGCCGCCGCGCGCGACATCGCGGTGCTGGAAGAGTGCGGCGTGCCCTACGAGCTGCTGCAGGGCGACGCGCTGGCCCGCGCCGAGCCGGCGCTCGCCCGCCGCTCGGGCACGCTTGCTGGCGGCCTGCGCCTGCCCAACGACGAGACCGGCGACTGCCAGCTGTTCACCACCCGGCTGGCCGAGCTGGCCCGCGCCGCGGGCGTCGAGTTCCGCTTCGGCGTGCAGGTGCGCGAGCTGGTGCGCAGCGGCGGCCACGTCAGCGGCGTGCGCATCGCCGGCGCGACGCCGGGCGCGGCCGACGAGGTGCTGCGTGCCGACCGCTACGTGCTCGCCTTCGGCAGCTACTCGCGGCCGATGGCGGCCAGCCTCGGCCTCGATCTGCCCGTCTATCCGGTCAAGGGCTACTCGCTGACGGTGCCGCTGGTCAACGCCGACGCCGCGCCGGTGTCCACCGTGCTCGACGAGACCTACAAGGTGGCGGTGACCCGCTTCGACGACCGCATCCGCGTCGGCGGCATGGCCGAGCTCGCCGGCTTCGACCTGGGCCTCAACCCGCGCCGGCGCGAGACGCTCGAGCACGTGGTCAGCGATCTCTTCCCCGGCGGCGGCGACGTCAGGCGTGCCGAGTTCTGGACCGGCCTGCGGCCGATGACCCCCGACTCGACGCCGATCATCGGCGCCACGACCTACCCCGAGCTGTTCCTCAACACCGGGCATGGCACCCTCGGCTGGACCATGTCCTGCGGCGCCGGCGCGCTGGTGGCGGACCTCGTCACCGGCCGTCAGCCGGCGATCCGCCACGACGACCTCGGCCTCGGCCGTTACGCCGCGGCGGGCCGTCCGGCCACCCCGCCGAGCACCCGCAGCCAACCGCTCGGCACGGCCTGAGCCTCGGGGCGGCAGCCCCTGTGCGGGCAGCCGCACGATGGCCGCCCGCGATTGCAGGCGCGCGGCTTTCGCCGCACCATTCCGCCTCCCCTCCTGCCCATCCCTCCGCATTCCGGAAGCCGCCATGCGTCCTGCCCGCGCCCTGATCGATCTCGCCGCCCTGCGCCACAACTACCGCCTCGCCCGCCAGCTTCACGGCGGCCGCGCGCTCGCGGTGGTCAAGGCCAACGCATACGGCCACGGCGCGGTGCGCTGCGCGCAGGCCCTGGCCGCCGAGGCGGACGGCTTCGCGGTCGCCTTCCTCGAGGAGGCGCTCGAGCTGCGCGCGGCGGGCATCCGCCAGCCGATCCTGCTGCTCGAAGGCGTGTTCGAGGCGGCGGAGCTCGACGAGGTCGCCCGCCACGAGCTGTGGATGGTGATCCACCACGAGGCGCAGATCGCGATGCTCGAGGCGAGCGCGCCCGCCGCGCCGTTTCACGTCTGGCTGAAGGTCAACAGCGGCATGAACCGCGCAGGCTTCCTGCCGGCAGCGGTCGACGGCGTGTGGCAGCGCCTGCGCGCGAGCGGCAAGGTCGCCGACATCACGCTGATGACGCACTTCGCGCGCGCCGACGAGCCGCAGGTGATCACCACCCGCGAACAGGTGGCGCGCTTCGATGCCGCCACCGCCCACCTGCCGGGCGCGCGCAGCCTCTCCAACTCGGGCGCCATCCTCGGCTGGCCGCAGGCGCACCGCGACTGGGCGCGCCCCGGGATCCTGCTCTACGGCGCCGACCCGATGCCGGACGAGGGCCACGGCCTGCAGCCGGTGATGACGCTGGAGAGCGCGGTGATGGCGGTGCGCGAGATCGCCGCCGGCGAGGCGCTGGGCTACGGCGCGCGCTTCGTCGCCGAGCGCCCGACCCGCGTCGGCCTGGTGGCGATGGGCTACGCCGACGGCTATCCGCGCGTCGTACCCGATGGCACGCCGGTCGCGGTGGACGGTCAGCCGGCGTGCATCATCGGCCGGGTGTCGATGGACATGCTGACGGTGGACCTGACCGCGCTGCCGGATGCCGGGATCGGCAGCCGCGTCGAGCTGTGGGGCCGGCAGGTGGCGGTGAACCGGGTGGCGCAGGCGGCGGGCACGATCGCCTACGAGCTGCTGTGCAACGTCAAGCGGGTGCGCTTCAGCTACAAGGACTGAGCCACCGCGCGCCGGGCCCGGAAGCCGGCGCGCGCAGGCGTCCTCAGTTGCGGACGCGATCGATGACCAGCTTGACCCCGCTGGCGTCGGCGGCAACCGGTGCGCTCGCGCCTTCGAGGTCGCCCGCACGCGCGCTCGCATCGCCACCCTTGGCGACGCGGGCGGCGATCACCACGCGCTCGGGTACCGGCGCATCACCCATCATCATCGTGGCGCCGCGGAAGCTGAAGTCCAGCGGCAGCTCGCTGCCCTTGAAGCGCAGCGCCGCCAGCGGCGGGCCGCCGACCTCACCACGCACGAACACGAACACCGCGTCGTCCGCCGCGACCTGGGCGCCGAGGGCGGCATCGACCTCGAGCCGGCCCGACACGGTCAGGGCAGGCGAGGCCGCCGCCGGCGCGGCGCCCTCGCCGTCGGCGAGCGGCGGCATGCCGGCCTTGGCGCGCGCCTCATTGATGCTGGCGCGCACGCCCTGGGCGACCTGGTCGCCGGGCGGGATCTGGGCGAGGATGCGTTCCCACAGCGCGGCGGCCGCGGCGTAGTCCTCGCGCTGGTAGGCGGCGGTGCCGGCGAGGGCGAGCGCCTTCGGATGGGTCGGCGCGGCCTCGAGCGCGCGCCTGGCGAGGGCCTCGGCCTCGCCGGACACCGCCCCCTGCACGGCGGCGGTGGCGTCGGCCCAGTCGGACAGCACGTCGGGGTCGTTCGGCATCAGCTTGTCGAGGCGCGCGTAGGCGCCGACGGCCTTCGGATAGTCCTGCAGCACCATGTAGGTGCGGGCGAGCATGCTCCAGCCTTCGGCGTTGTCGGGTTCCTGCTCCAGACGCTGGACCAGGGCGCCGACCATCTCCTGCACCTGCTCCTGGGTGAAGCCCTGCTGGCCCTCGACGTTCTTCGGATCGAGCGCGGCGGGCGCACCGATCATCAGGTAACCCCCGATCGCCAGCGCCGGCACGGTGAGCGCCATGCCGATCGCCCAGCCGCGGCTGGGGCGTACATCGGCCGCATCGGCGACCTCCGCCGCGGCCTCGCCCTCCTCCAGCGCGCGGCGCTCGAGCTCCTCGCGGCTCTTGGCGTGGCTGGCGGCGTCGATGTGGCCGGCGGCAAGCTCGGCGTCGAGTTCGGCGAGCTGCTCGCGCAGCACCGTCAGCGCCATCGTGCTCTGCCGGGCCGCCTCGCGCCGCCGGCGGGCACCGATGCCGAGCAGCGGCGGCAGGATCAATAGCAGGGCACCGGCCAGCAGCAGGCCGGCAAAGATGATGAAGGCGGTCACGAGCGGGACTCCGGAGATTCAGGTTGTTCGGCGCCCGCGGCGCCGTCGAGCAGGGCGCGCGCGCGCGCGCGGTCGGCATCCGACAGGTGCTGCTCGGCCGCCACTTCCTCGCGCCGGCGGCGCAGGCGGAAGGCGAGCCAGGCCGCGCCGCCGAACAGCAGCGCCGCCGGGCCCAGCCACAGCAGCACGGTGACGGCCTTGAACGGCGGCTCGTAGAGCACGAAATCGCCGTAGCGCTCGACCAGGTAGTCGACCACCTCGTCCTTCGACTTGCCCGCGGCCAGTTGCTCGCGCACCTGGTCGCGCAGGTCGAGGGCGAGCGGCGCGTTGGATTCGGCGATCGACTGGTTCTGGCACACGAGGCAACGCAGCTTGTGTGCCAGTTCCATGGTGTCGGCCTCGAGCGCGGGGTTCACCGCCACGGTGGGGGCGAGCGCAGGGTCGGCGGGCGCGGTGGCGGCCGAGGCCGCTGCGCCGAGGACGCAGCACGCCGCGGCGGCGACCGTCAGCGCGGCGCGGCGCAGGCGCGCGAGCGGGGCATCAGCTGGCACGGCGCAGCTCCTCGATCTTGGGGATCAGCACGTCCTTGAGCGCCTCGGGGGTGATCGGGCCGATGTGCTTGTAGCGGATGCGGCCGTTCTGGTCGATCAGGAAGGTCTCGGGCACGCCATACACGCCGAAGTCGATGCCGACGCGGCCGTCGATGTCGAGCACCGACAGCACGTAGGGATCGCCGTGGTCGGTGAGCCAGCGGCGCGCGCGCTCGATGGCCATCGCGGTCTCGGCCTCGAGCGCCATGCCGCGCGCGTTGATCGCGCCGTCGCCGCGCACTTCCTTGTAGTTGAGGCCGACCACGGGAACGATCTTCTGCTTTGCCATCTGCACCAGCAGCGGATGCTCCTGGCGGCAGGCGACGCACCACGAGGCCCACACGTTGAGCATCCACACCTGACCCTGCATTTCCTTGAGCGAGAAGCTCTGCGCGGGCTGGTCGAGACGCGCGAGGCTGAACTGCGGTGCCGGCTTGTCGATCAGCGGCGAGGGCACCTCGCGCGGGTCGAGGGTGAGCCCGAAGGCGAGGAAACCGACGAGACCGAAGAACAGCAGCAGCGGAACGAGAAACTTGGCTTTCATGAATATCCTTGCTTGTGCGCCCCGGAATCAGGCCGAGGCTGCCACGCGCTGGCCGGCGGCAGCCGCCTCGCGGGCCGCGAGGCGGCGATAACGGCGGTCGGCGGCGGCGAACACGCCGCCCAGGCCCATCAGCACGCAGCCCAGCCAGATCCAGCTGATGAAGGGCTTGTAGTACAGGCTGACGATCCAGGCGCCGTCCGCGAGCTGCTCGCCGAGCGAGACATAGACGTCGCGGAACACGCCGATGTCGAGCGAGGCCTCGGTCATCGGCATGCCTTGGGCGCGATAGACGCGCTTCTCCGGGGTCAGGGTGTCGAGCAGGCGTTCGCCGCGGCGAAGCTCGATGATGCCGCGTGCGGCATCGTAGTTGGGCCCGTCGGCATCGACCGCGCCGCGGAACACGAAGGTGTAGCCGGCGAGCTCGGCGTGCTGGCCCTCCTTCATCTTGACGTCGAGGTGCTGATCCAGGCTGCCGACCATGGTGACGCCGATGATGAACACGCCGACCCCGAGGTGGGCCAGCCACATGCCCCACCAGGCGGCGGTGATCGAGCGCAGGCGCGCGCCGACCGATGCACCGGCGCGCTCCTTGAAGCGTCCGGCGAGCAGCTGGACGCTGGCCAGCACCACCCAGGCCGCCAGCGTCAGACCGAGCACGGTGCGCCAGGTCACGTGATCCACCGCCCACGCGCTGCCGAAGCCGATCAGCACGCTGGCGACGAAGGCCGGCGCCACCTTGCGCACGGCCGCGACGAGGTCGTCGTCCTTCCAGCGCAGGAAGGGCCCGAACATCATCAGCACGACGACCGGCGTCATCAGCGGCACGAACACCGCCTCGAAGTAGGGCGGGCCGACCGAGATCTTGCCGAGGTTGAGCGCGTCGAGGAACAGCGGGTACAGCGTGCCGAGCAGCACCGAGGCCGAGGCCACGGTCAGCAGCACGTTGTTGCCGAGCAGCGCGGTCTCGCGCGACACGAAGGCGAAGCTGCCGCCGCCCGTCAGCTTGCTGGCGCGCATCGCGTAGAGCAGCAGCGAGGCGCCGATCACGATCACCAGCAGGGCGAGGATGTAGAGGCCGCGCTTGGGATCGGTGGCGAAGGCATGCACGCTGGTGATGACGCCCGAGCGCACCAGGAAGGTGCCGAGCAGCGACAGCGAGAAGGCGCCGATCGCCAGCAGCACGGTCCAGCTGCGGAAGGCGCCGCGCTTCTCGGTGACCGCCAGCGAGTGGATCAGCGCGGTGCCGAGCAGCCAGGGCATGAAGGAGGCGTTCTCGACCGGGTCCCAGAACCACCAGCCGCCCCAGCCGAGCTCGTAGTAGGCCCAGCCCGAGCCGACCGCGATGCCGGCGGTGAGGAACACCCAGGCGATCGTGGTCCACGGCCGCGACCAGCGCGCCCAGGCGGCATCGAGCCGGCCCGACATGAGTGCCGCGATCGCGAACGCGAAGGCCACCGAGAAGCCGACGTAGCCCATGTACAGCAGCGGCGGATGGATGATCATCCCCGGATCCTGCAACAGCGGGTTGAGGTCGCGGCCTTCGGCGACCGCCGGCAGCAGGCGCTCGAAGGGGTTGGAGGTGACCAGGGTGAACGAGATGAAGCCGGCGCTGACCATGCCGAGCACACCGAGCACGCGGGCAAGGAAGGCGTCGGGCAGGTGGCGCGAGAACACCGTCACCGCCACCGTCCACAGCGACAGCGACATCGCCCACAGCAGCAGCGAGCCTTCGTGGTTACCCCACACGCCGGTGATCTTGTACATGATCGGCGTCGCGCTGTGCGAGTTCGACGCGGCGAGCTGGACCGAGAAATCGCTCTGGATGAAGGCCCAGGTCAGGCACACGTAGCTGAAGACGATGAAGAAGAACTGACCCTGCGCCGCGGGGCGGCCGACCGCCATCAACGCCATGCTGTTGCGTTGGGCGCCGACCAGCGGCACGACCGCCTGCACCAGCGACAGCACGAGGGCGAGAATGAGGGCGAAATGTCCGAGTTCGGGGATCATGGCGTCACTGACTCAGTGTGGTGGCGGCCTTCTGGGCCTGCTCGACGGCGTGGGCCGCCTCGGGCGGCATGTAGTTCTCGTCGTGCTTGGCGAGCACCTCGGTGGCCTGGAACACGCCGTTCTCGAGCCTGCCCTGCACCACCGCGCCCTTGCCCTCCTTGAAGAGGTCGGGCAGCGTGCCCTTGTAGCTGACCGGAATCACCTTGGCCGTGTCGGTGATCGCGAAGCGGACGGTGATGCCATCCGGCTCGCGGGCGATCGAGCCCTCCTCCACCATGCCGCCGACGCGGAAGGTCTTGCCGTTGGGCGCCTTGCCTTCGGCGACCTCGGAGGGGGTGTGGAAGAACACCAGGTTCTGCTGGAAGGCGCTCAGCACCAGGGCGACCGCCGCGAACAGCAGGACCACCCCGCCGCCGACCAGCATCAGACGCTTGCTACGGGCTTTCATTGTTCCGACTCCATGGCGGGCGCGAGGCCGTCGCCGTTACGCTTGCTCGATTCCTTGCCGACCGCCCGCCGCCAGCGCAGCAGGCGGCGCACCGTGTCCTTCCGACGCTGGAAGACGAACACGAGTTCCAGCGCGATCAAGGCGAAGGTGAGGCCATAGCTGCCCCACACGAAAAAGGCGGCACCGCCCATGTCCCAGAACGCGGACCAGCTCTCCCACTGCGACATCAGGCACGACCTCCGGCGACTTGCGAAAGCTTCCCGGCGCGCTCGAGCTCGGCGCCGACCCAGTCGGTGTGGCGCTCGCGCTCGAGGATCATCGGCCGCACCCGCCAGAACACCACCGCCAGCGTGTAGGCCCAGGACGCGAAGGCCATCACCAGCATGCCCGCGAGCATGGTCGCCGCCATCGACGGCGCCTTGGTCAGGCTCACCGAGGCGCCCTGGTGCAGGGTGTTCCACCACTGCACCGAGAAGTAGATGATCGGCACGTTCACCGCGCCCACCAGCGCGATGATGGCGCCGGCGCGGTCGGCGCGACGCGGATCCTCGATCGCGCGCGTGAGCGCGATGAAGCCGAAGTACAGGAAGAGCAGCAGCAGCTGCGAGGTCAGGCGCGCATCCCACACCCAGTAGGCGCCCCAGGTGGGCTTGCCCCACAGCGCGCCGGTCCACAGCGCGACG
>JAREIX010000081.1 GCA_029286945.1 Thauera sp.
CAATGCTAGTCAGATGGGCGACGCGCCAACATGGGCTGCTGGCGCCGGCTGGCGACGACGGCGGTGCCGGCATCTTGCTGGCGGTGGTGCGCCAAAAGGTGGCTCCGATCGCGCGGTCTCCCGTTATTCCAACACAATAGCATGGCAGCGCAAAGCCCGCAGCACGCGATGCCGGCGTTGGCCGTCAAGCAGCTGCCGTTTGTGCAACTCTTTGCCGCGAGTGCGACTGCCGCCAGCGTCGGGGAGGTACGATCAGCGGGGCCTGGCAGGGCCTGCACAGCCCCTTAGGGCCCCTATCAAATGGACTGCTGTTTGCACTCGGTTGATAAGACGCAATGTTCTGAATTCGTCTGGCTGACTGCTTACATGAAGTCTTGTTGCTGTTGCCGCCGCCGCCGCAGTTGCTCCCTACCACTGCGTGCCCTGCTGGCTGCTGCATGCCGCCGTCACATGCGCCAGGCCGTACGCTAAGCGTGGCCGTACCAGCTCATACACATGCACAGCCTGCTGCGGCCGAGCGTCCTTCCGATGTTCGAGGCCAGGCACCGCCGCGTCCTCCAATGATGTCATGCACGGTTGGAGGCGTCCATCCCTGGCTGCCTCGTACCAGCCACCGGCAGAGCACTCCCTGGTGCAACCCCACAAGATTCAGATGGGTCGGCTGCGTTTGGATGAGCCCTGCCGCCCGAACGCGGGCGCGCAGCTGCGGCGGAAAGGAACAGCTGTCATGCTATGCGCGGTGCACCTTGTTGCGGGATCGAGGATACGGCGCTCAATCTGGCGCGCGCGCGACAGGTCGCCCAGGCCTGAACATGACGACCGAGGCCCTGGCGACACCCGCCACACTGTCGCCGTGGCGCAGCCATGGCCTGCTCTTCCTGCTGGCGATGATGTATGCCGACAACTTCGTCGGCCGCCAGATCGTCGCGGTGATGATCGAGCCGATCAAGCAGGAATTCGGTGCCAGCGACACCTCGATGGGCCTCATCTCCGGCCTGGCCTTCGCGGCGGTGTTCGCGGTGCTCGGCTTGCCGGCCGGACGTCTGGCCGACCGCCTGCCGCGCATCGGGCTGCTGGCGGTGTCCTGTCTGTTCTGGGGCGTCGCTACCATCCTGTGCGGGCTGGCCGGAAGCTTCCTGCTGCTGGTCATCGCACGGATGGCGGTTGCCGCCGCCGAGGCGCCGGCCGCGCCGGCTGCACTCTCGCTGATCGCGGACCTGTACCCGCCACAGCGCCGTGCCCTCGCGATCAGCATCTTCACCGCCGCGCCCACCTTCGCCGCCATCATCGCCTTCAGCGCAGGGGCATGGCTGGTGGGCAACTACGGCTGGCGCACCAGTTTCATCGTCGTGGGCGTGCCGGCGCTGCTGACCGCGGCGCTGCTCGCCGCCTTCGGCCGCGAACCGCTGCGTGGTCAGTGGGACGCGGTCGTCGCCCACCCCGCGCCGTCCAACATGCGGACGACGGTTGCGGCCTTGTGGGCCGACAGGACCATCCGCTATCTCATCCTTGCCGGCGCGACGGCCACCCTCGGCGGCACCGCCTTCGGCATGTGGAACGCGACCTTCCTGGTCCGCTCGCACGGACTTTCGATCCAGCATGCCGGCCTGCTCACCGGACTGATCGGCGGCCTCAGCGCCGGGCTCGGCGTGATGTTCGCCGGCTGGCTCGCTGATCGGCTCGGATCGCGAAGACCGGGATGGCGGCTGGCGATCCCGGTCATCGGCCATGTGCTTGGCGCGCTGTCGCTGGCGACCTACCTGTTCTGGCCGACCGGCGTCGGGATCGTGATCTCCGGCGTCCCGGTCCCGGCAGCCATGCTGTGGTGCGCGCTGAATGGCTTCGTCACCGTGTGGTGGATGGGCCCCTCGTTCGCGCTCCTGACCACGCTGGCGAGTCCGCGCAACCGTGCGGTCGCACTCGCGCTCCAGACCCTGCTCAGCACCCTGTTCGGGGTCGGCTTCGGGCCGCTCGCGATCGGAGCCCTGAGCGACGCCCTGCAGCCGCAGCTCGGCGTCGAGGGACTCCGCTACGCGCTGCTGCTCGGCTGCGCGACCTCGGTCGCCGCGATCGTCCTGCTGCGACGGGCGAGCTTCCATCTCAAAGGGCAGCACACGACGCTACTCACGAGCCCCGCAAACTGAAAAGGCACGCGCCCCCTGAGGGTGGCACGTGCCTTCGGTGTCTGGTGCGGGGAAAGAGACTCGAACTCTCACGCCTTGCGGCGCTGGAACCTAAATCCAGTGCGTCTACCAATTCCGCCATCCCCGCGCGACTGCAGTGAAGCGGGCCGCATTATACACAGCGCGGCGCCCCCGTTTCCGCCCACAGGCGCACACGCCCGCGCTGGAGCCGGAATCCGCTGCAGCTTCGCTCACTGCCCCGGCAGGACGTTCAGGCGGGCGCGCGACCGTAGGTGTCCTCGAAGCGCACGATGTCGTCCTCGCCGAGGTAGCTGCCCGACTGCACCTCGATGATCTCGAGCGGCACCTTGCCCGGGTTGGCGAGCCGGTGCGTGCGGCCGAGCGGGATGTAGGTCGATTCGTTCTCGGCGAGCAGGAAGGTCTTGTCGCCGCTGGTGACCTCCGCCGTGCCGCGCACCACGACCCAGTGCTCGGCGCGGTGGTGGTGCATCTGCAGGCTCAGCTTGGCGCCCGGGTTCACGACGATGCGCTTGACCTGGAAGCGCTCGCCGGCGTCGATCGAGTCGTACCAGCCCCAGGGCCGATAGACCTTCCGATGGCTCTGCGTGAGGCTGCGGCCCTCCGCCTTCAGGCGCGCGACCACCTTCTTCACGTCCTGGGTGTGGCTCTTGTGGGCCACCATCACCGCGTCGGGCGTCTCGACCACGACCATGTCCTCGCAGCCCACGGCGGCCACCAGGCGGCTGCCGGCATGGACCAGGGTGTTGCGGCTGGACTCGAACAGCACCTCGCCGCGCGCGGCGTTGCCGTCCCCGTCCTTCGCCGACACCGCCCACAGCGCGTCCCACGCACCCACGTCCGACCAGCCCGCGGCGAGCGGCACGACCACGCCCTGGCCCAGCTCCGGCGCCGAGGCGAGCTTCTCCATCACCGCGTAGTCGATCGAGTCGCTCGGGCTGCGCTCGAAGGCGGCGGCGTCGAGGCGGATGAAGTCGGCGTCGTGGCTGCGGCTGGAGATCGCCGCGCTGCAGGCGCTGGCCATTTCCGGGTTGAAGCGGCCGATCGCGCGCATCCACACCGAGGCCTTCATCATGAAGATGCCGCTGTTCCAGAAGTACTCGCCGCTGGCGACGTAGCGTTCGGCGGTGGCGCGGTCGGGCTTCTCGACGAACTCCTGCAGCGTGCGCGCGCCCTCGCCGCCGGCCAGCGCCGCCCCCGCGCGGATGTAGCCGTAGCCGGTCTCGGGGTGGTCGGGGACGATGCCGAAGGTGACCAGCGCCCCATCGGCCGCCGCCCGGGCACCGACGGCGATCGCGCGCTGGAAGGCGCCGAGGTCGGTGATGACGTGGTCGGCCGGCATCACCAGCAGGATCGGATCACCCTCCTCGGCCGCGGCCAGCGCGGCCAGTGTGAGCGCCGGCGCGGTGTTGCGGCCGACCGGCTCGAGCACGATCTGCGGCAGGCGCACGCCGATCTGGCGCAGCTGCTCGGCGATGATGAAGCGGTACTCCTCGTTGGTGACCACCAGCGGCCGCGGGTCGACCTCGACCGCCGCAAAACCCTTCAGGCGGGCGGCCGTCTCCTGCAACAGCGAGTGGTCGCCGGTGAGCGGCAGCAGCTGCTTGGGGTAGCTCTCGCGCGAGGCCGGCCACAGACGGGTGCCGGAACCGCCGGAGAGAATCACGCTCTTGATCGTCATGAGGCAAAGTCCTTGTTCGATTTCGCTTCGGCATCGGCGCGGCAGAGGCGCTGCGCGGATGCGGGGTGTGGGTTCGCGCCGCGGCCCTCAGGCCAGGATCTCGCGCAGCATGCGCGCCACGCCGTCGCGCCAGTCTGGCAGGTGCAGGCCGAACGCGCTGCGCAGGCGCTGGGTGTCGAGGCGGGAATTGAGCGGTCGCGCCGCGGCGGTCGGATAGTCGCGGCTGGCGATCGGGGCGATCTCGCCGACCTTCAGGCTGACCCCGAGCTCGCGCGCGGTGTCGATGACGAAGTGCGCATAGCCGTGCCAGCTGGTGGCGCCATCGGCGACCAGGTGATAGGTGCCGCCCAGGTGCGGCTCCGCGCGGGTGGCACGGATCGCATGGGCGCTGACGTCGGCGATCAGCTCGGCACCGGTCGGCGCGCCGATCTGGTCGGCGATGACGGTCAGCCGCTCGCGCTCGGCGGCCAGGCGCAGCATGGTGCGGGCGAAGTTGCCGCCGCGCGCCGCATGCACCCACGAGGTGCGAAAGATCAGGTGACGGCAGCCGCTGGCGCGGATCGCGTCCTCGCCGGCGAGCTTCGTGCGGCCATAGACCGACAGCGGGCCGGTGGGCGAATCCTCGCGCCAGGGTCTGTCGCCACTGCCATCGAAGACGTAGTCGGTGGAGTAATGCACCAGCAGCGCCCCAAGCTCCGCGGCGGCCGCGGCCAGCACGCCGGGGGCCTCGGCGTTGATGCGGCCCGCGCGCTCCACATCGGTCTCGGCCTTGTCGACCGCGGTGTAGGCGGCGGCATTGACGATCACCTCGGGCGCGAGCCTGCGCACCGTGCGGCCCAGCCCGTCGAGGTCCTCGAGATCGCCGCGCAGGCCATCGGCGCCGGCGCGATCGAGCGCGACCACGACCCCCAGCGGCGCCAGCGCGCGCTGCAGCTCCCAGCCAACCTGGCCGTTCTTGCCCAGTAGCAGGATCTTCATGCCTGCGCCTCGCGTGCGCCGTAGTTGCGCGCCAGCCAGTCGCGGTAGGCGCCGCTCTGCACGTTGGCGATCCAGCCCGGGTTGTCGAGGTACCACTGCACGGTCTTGCGGATTCCGGTCTGGAAGGTCTCGGCCGGCCGCCATCCGAGCTCGCGCTCGATCTTGCGAGCGTCGATCGCGTAGCGGCGGTCGTGGCCGGGGCGGTCCTTGACGTAGGTGATCAGGCGGCGATGGCTGCCGGCGGCGTCCGGGCGCAGCTCGTCGAGCAGCGCACACAGGGTGTCGACGATGTCGACGTTGGCCATCTCGTTCCAGCCGCCGACGTTGTAGGTCTCGCCGAGGCGGCCGCGCGCGAGCACCTCGCGGATCGCGCTGCAGTGGTCGCCGACATACAGCCAGTCGCGCACGTTGAGGCCGTCGCCGTAGATCGGCAGCGGCTTGCCGGCGAGCGCATTGACGATCATCAGCGGGATCAGCTTCTCGGGAAACTGGTAGGGGCCGTAGTTGTTCGAGCAGTTGGTGGTGAGCACCGGCAGGCCGTA
Organism: Thauera sp.; assembly: GCA_029286945.1. Classification (GTDB taxonomy): domain Bacteria; phylum Pseudomonadota; class Gammaproteobacteria; order Burkholderiales; family Rhodocyclaceae; genus Thauera. The sequence continues at coordinate 5,364 of JAREIX010000081.1, forward strand.
GGTGTGGTGCCAGGCGCGCACCAGGTGGTCGCTCGCCGCCTTGCTCGCCGAATACGGGCTGTTGGGCTCGTAGGCCTTGGTCTCGGTGAACGCGGGGTCCTTGGGACCGAGCGAGCCGTACACCTCGTCGGTGCTCACGTGCAGGAAGCGGAATGCCTCGCGCCCGGCCGCCGGCAGCGCGCTCCAGTGCGCGCGCGCGGCCTCGAGCAGCGTGAAGGTGCCCTCGACGTTGGTGCGCACGAAGGCGCCCGGGCCGTGGATCGAGCGGTCGACATGGCTCTCGGCGGCGAAATGCACCACCGCACGCGGCGCGTGCTCGGCGAACAGGCGGTCGAGCAGCGCGCGGTCGCAGATGTCGCCATGGACGAACACGTGGCGCGGATCGCCCTGCAGCCGCGCCAGGGTCTCGAGGTTGCCGGCGTAGGTCAGCGCGTCGAGGTTGATGACCGGCTCGTCGCTGGCGGCCAGCCAGTCGAGCACGAAGTTCGCGCCGATGAATCCGGCGCCGCCTGTCACGAGGATCACTGTGTCGTCCCTGCCCTGATCGGAAAGGCGTGATTATGGCATCCGGGATCCGGGGCGAACAGGAAGCGCGACACGCGCGGCGGCGCGCGCTGCAGCGCCCCGGTCGGCCGTGGAACGCCCGCTCCACGCGGCGGCTACATGCGCAGCCGCTCGGCGTAGCCGGTCATCTCGAGGTAGCCCTGCCCGACCTCCCGCTCGCGCGGCCCGGCCTCGCCATCTTCGATCGAGAACAGGCGCACCGCGCCCTCCCAGTAGATGGCGCCGGTCGAGGCGCGGCTGTCGAGCTCCTGGTCGTCCATCAGCGGCTGGAGGCGGAAGCGGCGGCCGTCGGCGAGCGCCAGCGTCCACTCGACCGGGTATTCGATCCCGGTGCGCGGCGAGCGCCAGCGCCGCAGCGGGATGAAGCGCAGCGCGTCGGGTCCGAGCGCGGTGGCCTCGCCGCGCGCGTCGCTCAGGGTGCCGGCGCCCCAGATCGCCCTGCCCTCGCCGTTGCGCATCTGGAAACCCATCAGCCCGCCGCCGTCGTGCAGGTTGATGCCGATCCAGTCCCAGCCGCGCGCGCCGGCGGGCAGGATCTCGCTCGACCACTCGTGGTCCAGCCAGGCGTGCCCCTTCACTTCCACTGCCGCGCCCTCGAGCCGCAGCGAACCGCTCACCGCGAGCTGCGGGCGGCTGTAGTAGTAGCTCGCGTTGATCGCATCGGGCGCCTTCTGGCTGAAGCCCGCGCGCCCGTTGAGCACCGGCGCGCGGTCGGGCGTGAAGCTGAGCTCGAAGGCGAAATCCTCCGCTTCGATGCGGCTGTGATAGGGCGCGTCCACCGTCTCGCCCCCAGTCAGCGACCAGCCGTCAACCTGCACCGCGGTGCGGCCCTCCTGCGCCTCCACCAGCCCCGGGTAGCTCCGCCCGGAACGCTCGGCGTGGCGCAGCCGGCCGGTAGCCGGATCGGCCACCGCGGCGTGCGCCAGCACCAGCTGGCTGGGCGCGAAGCGGCTCGGGTTGTCCTCGCCGATGCGGGTGCGCACGCGGAAGAAGGTGAGCTGGAAGCCGCGCTCGACGCCGGCCGCATCGCGCAGCCAGCCGGTGATGTACCACCATTCGGTGCGGTAGTCCGGATGGGCGCCGAAGTCGCGCGGGAACACCAGCGGCGTGCCGGCGAGCACCGGCGGATAGGGCGCGGGGTCGTCCTGCGCCCGCGCCACGCCAGCCATCAGCGCGGCCGCCAGCAGGATCACGCGCGCCAGGCCGTTGATCCAGCCGAAGCCGCGCCACGACGGCGCAGGCAGTGTCCCAGGTGCTTCGGGCCGGGGGGCTGCAAAGCCTTGCTGACTCACCGTAATGCCTCCCGTGCCTGTCCCTGCGCCTCTGCCCCACGCCTCGACTGCCTTCCGTTGAGTTCGCCCATTCGCCTCCCCCCCTTCACCACGCCGCCTTCATCACGCCGCCTTCATCACGCCGCCTTCACCAGTCCGCCTTCACCGCCAGCACCGCCGAGCGCTGCATCGCATGTCGTCCGGCGATGCGCGCCACCAGCGCGGCGAGCACCACCAGCGTGGCCGCGAACACGCCGAGCGCCGCCCACGGCACCGCGAGCTCCATGCTCCAGTGGAAGCTCTGGCGGTTGATGATCTCGATGAGCACCCAGGCGATGGCGCCGCCGGCGAGCAACCCGGCAAGCACGCCCAGGCCGGCGGTCAGCGCCCCCTCCACCGCGATCAGGCGGCCGACCTCGGCGCGGGTGAAGCCGAGGTGGCGCAGCATGCCGAACTCGCCCTGGCGGGTGGTGGCAAGCGCGGCGAAGGTGGTGGCGATGCCGAACAGGCCGATCAGCACCGCCACCGCCTCCATCAGGTAGGTGATCAGGAAGCTGCGGTCGAAGATCTCGAGGCTGAGCGCGCGGATCTCGCCCGGCAATGCAACGGTGATGTGCTCGGCGCCGAAGCGCGCACGCAGCGCCTCGGCCACCGCGGCGGGCGGGGTGCCGGGCGCGACCTGCAGCGCGGCGTCGTTGACGCGGTCGTCGCCGGTGAGCCTGAGGTAGTCGCGGCTCTCGATCAGCGCCGCGCCATGCTGGCGCGCGTAGTCACGCCACACGCCGGCCACCGTGAAGGCCTGCAGGCGCCCGCCCAGCGGCAGCTCGAAGCGGCTGCCGCGCTGCAGGCGGTGACGGTCGGCCGCCGCCTCCGACACCCACACCGGCGGCAGACCTTCGCCCCCGGCGACCGGCGTCATCGCGCCGCTCACCAGCGGCAGGCCCCAGTTGCCGTGCGCCGGTCGCGCCAGCACGCTGAACAGCGGCTCCGCATCCGACAGGCGCAGGTTGATCAGGCGGGTGGTATCCACCGACACCACCCCTTCCACCGCGGCGATCCGCGCCAGGGCCTGCGGGTCGAGGTAACCGCTGCCCGAGGATGACGACGCGCGCACGTAGAGATCCGCCGGCAGCACCTGGGTCAGCCATTCATCCACCGACACGCGGAAGGAGCTGACCATGATCGCCATCGACACCGCGAGCGCCACGCTGGCGATCACCCCTGCCCCGGCCACCACCGCCTGCCCGGGCGTGGCCGCCAGCCGCGCGTGCGCGAGCCGCCAGGTCACGCCCCGCCGGCGGCCGAGCAGGGGCAGCACCGCGCGCGCCAGCGCCGGCAGCGCGAGCACGGTGCCCGCGAGCACCCCAACCACCGCCGCATAGCCGCCGACCGGGATGCCGCCGAGCGGCGGCAGCGTGCAGGCGAGCGCCGCCAGCCCCAGCATCGCCACCGCCGGGCGGCTGCGCGCCGGCCCCTGCGGCAAGCCGGCGCGTTCGCCCTCGCCCGCACGCAGCGCGCGCGCGGGGGGCACCTGCGAGGCGGCGCGGGCCGGCAGCCAGGTACCGGCCACGCCCGCCAGCACGCCGAGCAGCAGATACCCCAGGCTGAGGCCGGCATCGAACTGCAGCGCGGGCGCCAGCCCGCGGAAGAAACCCGCGCCCAGGTCGCCGCCGACCAAGCGGAAGGCGCCGGCGGCGAGCGCATGACCAAGCGCCACGCCGAACACGCCGCCGACCAGGCCGACCACCGCGCCCTCGGCGAGCAGGCCCTGCATCAACTGGCGCCGCTCGAGGCCGAGCGCACGCAGCAGCGCGAACTCCCGGCGCCGGCGGGCGACCGACAGCAGCTGGGTCGAGAACACCAGGAAGGCCCCGGTCAGCAACGCGATCGCCGCCAGCATGGTGAGATTGACCCGATAGGCGCGCGACAGCGTGCCGACCTCGCCCGCCGCCGCCTCCGGCGCGCGCAGGGCGAGCCCCGGCGGCAGCAGGGGCGACAGCGCGGCGATCGCGTCCTGCGTGCTCACACCCTCGGCGAGCTTCAGATCCACCCGGCTCAGCACGCCGATCCGCGCGAAGTGCTGCTGCGCCGCGCCGATGTCCATGACCCCGAGCACGCCCGCCGCGCCCGGCACCCGCCCGGCGAGCTCGAGGCTGAAGCCCGTCACCCCCGACTGCACGCGCAGCGTGCGTGCCTCCAGCGCCGGCGGCTGCAGCGCGCCGTCGCTGCCGCGATGGGGCGCGGAAAGCCGTGCGCGCGCATCATCGGTGAGGAAGATGCGGTCCGGCCGCAGCGCGGCGAAGCGGGCCTCGCTCCCGTCCCCATCCCCGCCTGCGGCCTCGGCCAGCGGCACCAGCCCCGGCTGCACACGCAGCACGCGGAAGAGATCCACGCCCAGGATGCGCAGGCTGTCGTCGCGCCCGGGCAGGCGGGCCTCGATCTCCAGCACCGGGCTCGCGACCGCGACCTCCGGGCGCAGCGCGAGGCGCACGAACACCGCCTCGTCGAAGCCGTCGCGCGGGCCGACCAGCTGCAGGTCCGCCTCGCCGGCCAGCAGCCGCACGCCGCGGCCGAACTCGTCGAGCGCGGCGGCGTGGATCAGCTGCACCGCCAGGCCGAGCGCCACGCCGAGCGCGATCGCCAGCAACGACAGCGCGGTGGCGAGCCGCCGGCGCAGCAGGCTGGCGAGGAACACGCGGCGCAGCGAGGCGTTCATGCGCGCCCCGTGATGTCGTGGATGCCGTCGGCGCGCAGCTCCAGCACGCGGTCCGCGCGTGCCGCCGCGGCGCGCGAATGCGTGACCAGCACGCCGGCCGCGCGGCTGTCGCGGATCTGTCCGAGCAACAGGTCGAGCACGTCCGCGGCCCGGCCGGGGTCGAGGTTGCCGGTCGGCTCGTCGGCCAGCACCAGATGAGGCCGGTGCACCAGCGCGCGTGCGATCGCCACCCGCTGCAGTTCGCCGCCCGACAGCTGCTGCGGCGGATCGCCCGCGCGCCCACCCAGCCCGACCCGCGCCAGCATCGCCCGCGCGCGCTCGACCGCGGCGGCCTCGGACTCGCCCAGCAGCCACAGCGGCAGCGCCACGTTCTGCAGCAGATCGAGGTGGGGCAGGATGTGGAAGGCCTGGAACACGAAGCCGAAATGGCTGCGCCGCAGGCGCGCCATCGCGTCGTCGTCGAGGCGGTCGATGCGCGACGGACCGACCAGGATCTCGCCGCCATCGATCGGCTCGAGGCCGGCGATGCAGTTGAGCAGGGTGGACTTGCCCACCCCCGACTCGCCGACGATCGCCACGCACTCGCCCGCCTCCACCCGCAGCGACAGGCAGTCGAACAGCACGCGCGGCGGCGTTCCGGGCAGGGTCTTGCAGAGCTGTCTGAGTTCCAGCATCGAGGGCGGATCCATGAGGTGGGGAAGCGGCGTGTGGCGGGCGGGGGCGCCGGCCGGCCGGGGCACGCGATTGTGTCATTGCGCGGCGCGGAAAGTTGCATCGCCGGCCGCCGGCCACGCGGCGCGGCGCCCTCACGACGCCCGCGGCCCGGAAGCGGCCGCAGATGGCTCGGCGGGGCTGGCCGGGGCCGGGCGGGGCCGGGCGCGTTATACTCGCCGCCCCTGCGATGCATTCACCGGCCTGCGGTGAGGTCCGCCCAGAACGCCCCATGCCGGTCGAGCACTACGAGAACTTTCCTGTCGCATCGCTGCTGCTGCCCGCCCGCCTGCGCGAGCCGGTGGAGGCAATCTACGCCTTCGCGCGCGGCGCCGACGACGTCGCCGACGAGGGCGACGCGCCCGCCATCGCCCGCCTCGCGCGGCTGCACGACTACCAGCTCGCGCTCGAGGCCTGCGCACAGGGACAGCCGGTCGGCGACGCCGCGCTGGCGCCGATGTTCGCCCGCCTCGGCCGCGCGATCGCGGCGCATCGGCTGCCGCTGCAGCCGCTGCGCGACCTGCTCGACGCCTTCATGCAGGACGTCGGCAAGACGCGTTACCGCGACTTCGAAGAGCTGCGCGACTACTGCCGGCGTTCGGCCGATCCGGTCGGGCGGCTGATGCTGCACCTCTACGGCGCCGCCACGCCGGAGGCGCTGCGCCACTCGGATGCGATCTGCACCAGCCTGCAGCTGATCAACTTCTGGCAGGACGTGGCCATCGACTGGAAGAAGCAGCGCATCTACCTGCCGCAGGACGACATGGCACGCTTCGGCGTCGGCGAGGCCGCGCTCGACGCGATGACGCGCGGCGCGCAGCCGGTCGACGCGGCGTGGCGCGCGCTGCTCGCCTTCGAGGTGCACCGCGCGCGCGCCATGATGCTCGCCGGCGCCCCGCTCGCCCGCGCGTTGCCCGGGCGCATCGGCTGGGAGCTACGCCTGGTGGTGCTCGGCGGCCTGCGCATCCTCGAACGCATCGAGGCGGTCGGCTACGATGTCTTCCGCCACCGCCCCGCGCTCGGCCGCAGCGACTGGCTGCGCCTGGCCTGGCGCGCCCTGACTTTCGGAAAACTCGCATGAATCCGCACGACTACTGCCAGGACAAGGCCGCCAAGAGCGGCTCGAGCTTCTACTACAGCTTCATGTTCCTGCCCGCCGAGCGCCGCCAGGCGATCACCGCGCTGTACGCCTTCTGCCGCGAGGTGGACGACGTGGTGGACGAGTGCCACGACCTGTCGCTGGCGCAGACCAAGCTCGAGTGGTGGCGACAGGAGCTCGGCCGCGTCTATGGCGGCACGCCCACCCATCCGGTCGGCCATGCGCTCAAGGACGTCATCAAGGGTTTCCGTCTGCCGCAGGAGCAGCTGCTCGAAATCATCGACGGCATGGCGATGGACCTGTCGCAGACGCGCTACCTCGACTTCAAGGGCCTGCAGCTCTACTGCTACCGCGTCGCCAGCGTGGTCGGCCTGCTCGCCGCCGAGATCTTCGGCTACCAGGACCGCCAGACGCTCAAGTACGCGCACGACCTCGGGCTGGCCTTCCAGCTCACC
>JAREIX010000319.1 GCA_029286945.1 Thauera sp.
GCAGGCGCCGCAGCGGATGCAGCGCAGCATCTCCTTCATGCCCTCGCGCAGCATGCGGCTGCGGCCGTTGTCGACCAGCACGATGTGGAATTCTTCCGGGCCGTCGCGATCGCCTGCCTGCTTGGGGCCACAGTGGAAGGTGGTGTACTGGGTGACGTCGGCGCCGGTGGCCGAGCGCACCAGCAGGCGCAGCATGGCGATCGCGTGGCCCATGCTGGGGACGAGCTTCTCGATGCCGGCGGTGACGATGTGGACGCGCGGCGGCGTGGTGGTGAGCTCGGCGTTGCCCTCGTTGGTCACCGTGCAGGTGGCGCCGGTGTCGGCGATGAGAAAGTTGGCGCCCGAGATCGCCACGTCGGCGGTCAGGAACTTGTCGCGCAGCTCGCGGCGCGCGCTGTCGACCATCGCTTCGATGGTCTCTTGCTGGTGCGGCGCGCGGTGCAGGCGCTTGAACATCTCCGAGACCTGCTCGCGCGTGCGGTGCATCGACGGCCACACGATGTGCGAGGGGCGGTCGCCGCCCAACTGCACGATGTGCTCGGCGAGGTCGGTCTCGACGCGCTCGATGCCGGCCTCGTCGAGCGCGTGGGGCAGGCCGATCTCCTCGCCGAGCATCGACTTCACCCGGGTCACGCGCTTCGCGCCCGCTTCCTTGCACAGGCGCACGACGATCTGCGAGGCCTCGTCGGCGGTCGCGGCCCAATACACCTTGGCGCCGGACGCGATCGCGTTGCGTTCGAACTCGAGCAGGTAGTGGTCGAGGTTGGCGATGACGTGGTCCTTGATCCGCTTGCCGCGCTCGCGGGCGGCCTCGAACTGCGGGAACTGGCTCATCGCCACCGCGCGCTTGCGCTCGGCCGTGCCGGTGGTGCGGTCGATCGCGATCTTGAGCGTGGGATCGGCGAGCGCACGCTCGGCGCGCGCCTTGAAGGAGAGGGTGGCTTCATGCATGGCTCAGGCCTCCTCGCCGATCGCCGGTCCGCCGCCCATGCCGGCCAGCACCTCGGCCGCGTGCAGGGTACGCACGCTCGAGCCCTTGCGCTTGAGCTTGCCGGCCATGTTCATCAGGCAGCCGAGGTCGCCGCCCAACAACAGCTGTGCGCCGCTGCGCTCGATGGCCTCGGCCTTCTCGCCGACGACCGCGTTCGAGATTGCCGGATACTTGACGCAGAAGGTCCCGCCGAAGCCGCAGCACACGTCGTTGCCTTCGAGCGGCTTGAGGGTGAGTCCCGCCACCTGGCCGAGCAGTGCGCGCGGCTGGTCATGGACGCCGAGCTCGCGCAGGCCGGAGCAGCTGTCGTGGTAGGTGAAGCTGGTCTCGAGCCGGACGTCAGCGGGTGCGAAGTGCATCACGTCGACCAGGAAGCTCATCAGCTCGTAGGTGCGCTCGCCGAGCCGGCGGGCGCGTTCGGCCCAGGGCGGATCGTTGGCCAGGGCCTCGGCGTAATGCACCCGGGTCATGCCGACACAGGAACCCGAAGGTGCGACCACGTAGTCGTAGCCCTCGAAGGTTTCGATGAAGCGGCGGGCGAGCACCGCAGCGTCGGCGGTGTCGCCGCTGTTGAAGGCGGGCTGGCCGCAGCAGGTTTGCGCCTCGGGCACCTCGACGCGACAGCCGGCGTCGCGCAGCAGCTTCAGCGCGGCGAAGCCGACGCTCGGGCGCATCGCATCGACCAGACAGGTGACGAACAGGCCCACGCGGGGCGCCGAGGGAGCAGGGGATGAGCTTTGAGGCATGGTCATGAACTCGATCCTTCCAAAGTTGACGGTGCGGGCCTGCGCGCGCCGGCCCGGGCGCTACAACGATCCGGCGCGAGGCCGGGGCCGCCATCGGCCCGCGGCCACTCGCCGGGATGATGCCAGACTCCTCACGGGCTCGGCGCCCGGATTGCTGCCTCAGGTGTTGAGCGCGCCCAGCACCTCGTCGAGCATCTTGCGCGCATCGCCGAACAGCATGCGGTTGTTCTCCTTGTAGAACAGGGGGTTGTCGACCCCTGCGTAGCCGGAGGCCATGCTGCGCTTCATGACGATCGAGGTCCGCGCCTTCCACACCTCGAGCACCGGCATGCCGGCGATCGGGCTGCCCGGATCTTCCTGGGCGGCCGGGTTAACGATGTCGTTGGCACCGATCACGATCGCGACGTCGGTGTCGGGGAAGTCCTCGTTGATCTCGTCCATCTCGAGCACGATGTCGTAGGGCACCTTCGCCTCGGCCAGCAGCACGTTCATGTGGCCCGGCATGCGGCCGGCCACCGGGTGGATGGCGAAGCGCACGTTAATACCCTTGTCGCGCAGGATCTTCACGATCTCGCACACCACGTGCTGCGCCTGTGCCACCGCCATGCCGTAGCCCGGCACGATGACCACGTTCTTGGCGTCGCGCAGCAGCTCGGCGGTCTCGACCGCGCTCACCGGCTGCACCTCGCCGGCCGGTTCGGCCCCGGCCGCCGCGGCCGAGGGTGCGCCGCCGCCGGTGCCGAAGCCGCCGGCGATGACGCTGATGAAGTTGCGGTTCATCGCCCGGCACATGATGTAGGACAGGATCGCACCCGAGGAGCCGACCAGCGCGCCGACCACGATCAGCAGGTCGTTGCTGAGCATGAAGCCGGTGGCTGCGGCCGCCCAGCCCGAGTAGCTGTTGAGCATCGACACCACCACCGGCATGTCCGCGCCGCCGATCGCCATCACCATGTGCACCCCGAAGGCGAGCGCGATCACGGTCATCACC
>JAREIX010000082.1 GCA_029286945.1 Thauera sp.
GGCCGACCGCCACGCCAGCATCAGCTACCGCCACATGAAGATCGGCACCGACGAGCTGTGCTCGTGCAGCAACGGCGGCGCGCTGCTGGCGTGCAAGGTCCACGGACGCGGGAGGGCGCTGTGAGCAACCCGCCGCAGGAGACGACAAGCGCGATGACGACGGCGCCCAACAGCGTGACGCTCAACGGCGTGACGATCGACGACACCTTTGCCGAGGCCTTCCCGATGAAGGCCACGCGGGTGCTGATCACCGCCCACAACGAGACCTGGGCGCGCCACGCGGCGGTGGCCATGACCGGCTTCGCCACCTCGGTGATCGCCTGCGGCTGCGAGGCCGGCATCGAGCGCATGCTGGGCGCGGACGACACGCCCGACGGCCGGCCGGGCGTGTCGGTGCTGCTGTTCTCGATGTCGGGCAAGGAGCTTGCCAAGCAGCTCGAGCGCCGCGTCGGCCAGTGCGTGCTGACCTGCCCGACGACCGCGATCTACGCCGGGCTGGACGAGGGCGAGGCGATCGCGCTCGGCAGGAATCTGCGCTTCTTCGGCGACGGCTGGCAGATCTCCAAGATGATCGACGGCAAGCGCTACTGGCGGGTGCCGGTGATGGATGGCGAGTTCGTCGCCGAGGAGACCACCGCGCTGGTGAAGGCGGTGGGCGGCGGCAACCTGCTGCTGCTGGCGCGCGACACCGACACCGCGCTGGCCGGCGCCGAGGCTGCGGTGGCGGCGATGCGCGCGGTGCCCGGCGTGATCATGCCCTTCCCTGGCGGGGTGGTGCGTTCGGGTTCCAAGGTGGGTAGCAAGTACGCCTCGTTGCCAGCCTCGACCAACGACGCCTTCTGCCCGGCGCTGACGCCGCTGGCGAAGCACAGCGAGCTCGACGCCGACACCCGCTGCGTGATGGAGATCGTCATCGACGGCCTGACCGAGGCGGACGTCTCGGCCGCGATGCGCGCCGGCATCGCCGCCATCGCCGGCCGCGGCGCGGCGGCCGGGGTCACGCGGATTTCCGCCGGCAACTACGGTGGCAAGCTCGGACCCTTCCATTTCCATCTGCACAAGCTGATCGGGGAGGGCGCGGCATGAGCGCGACACCAGGCTGGTGCCTGCGCCTGAAGGCGCAACCGGATTTCCGCGTCGACTTCGGTGGCGTGCTGCCTTTGCGGCTGGCGGGGATGACGGCCGCCGAGGTGGCGCGCGTCGAGGTGCGCCATGGCAACGAGCGGCTGGCGCTGGGCGAGCTGTTCGACATTGCGGCGCTCGATGGCGTGGCGGGTGAGTCGGCTCCGGAGCTCCGTCTGGACGGCGACCTGTCGCGCTTCGACGCCATCGGCCAGGACCTGGACGGCGGCGTGCTGCACATCGCCGGCGCGGTCGGCGACCGCCTCGGCCTGTCCATGCGCGGCGGCGAGATCCGCGTGCAGGGCAGTGCCGGGCAACTCGCCGGCTGCGAGATGGCGGGCGGGCTGATCGAAGTCACGGGCGATGTCGGCGACTTCGCCGCCGGCGCGCTGCCCGGCAGCATGGACGGCATGCGCGGCGGCACGCTGATCGTGCGCGGCCATGCCGGCGTGCGCTGCGGCGACCGCATGCGCCGCGGCACCGTGGTGCTGCACGGCGACGCCGGCGACTTCCTCGCCTCGCGCATGGTCGCCGGCACGATCGCGGTGGCGGGACGCGTCGGCGCGCACTGTGGCTACGGCATGCGCCGCGGCACGCTGGTGTTCGCCGGCCCGCAGCCCGTGGTGCCACCGACCTTCGTCGCAACGCATCAAGACATCGTCGTTTTCTGGACATTGCTGCGCCGCAGCCTCGCTTATCATGGCGGCCCGTTCGCGGCCCTGCCTCCAGGCGCGCCGCGCCGCCTGGTGGGCGATCTGGCGGCCGGCGGAAAGGGAGAGTGGCTGTTTTGAATGCATCGACCCCACGCGGAGAAACCGAATGAGCAAGAACTACGTCTTCCACGCCGGCGAAGCCACCGTCCTCGCGGCCGAAGGCCAATTCACCGACGCCATGCCCGAGATCCTGATCGGTCGCACCGACGGCCCGGTCGGCCAGGCCTTCGCCAACATGATGGCGCAGAGCAAGGGCCACACCGCGATGTTCGCGATCCGCGCCTGCAACCAGATGGTGCGCCCGGCGACGATCACGGTGCCCAAGGTCACCCTGAAGGACAGCGCCAACATCGAGCTCTTCGGCGGCGTGGTGCAGTCGGCCACCGCGGATGCGGTGCTCGACTGCGTGATCGAGGGCATCATCCCGCGCGACGTCGCTGACGATCTGTGCATCATCAGCCTGGTGTGGATCGACCCGCGCTGCGCCAAGGATCCGAACCTCGACAAGAAGGACATGTACCGCACCAACTACGAGGCTACCAAGCTCGCCATCAAGCGCGCGCTCAACAACGAGCCGAGCTTCGACGAACTGATCGCCAACCGTCACACCATCAAGCACGACATGGATGACTGGAGCTGAGTCGCTCGCCATGACCTGCTTCGCGCTGCTCGACGACTGCCACGCCACCGCCACCGCGCCCACCAGCCGGCTCTACACCGGCTTCGTGCGCGAGCACCGCTGCGACGACCCCGCCGCGCTCGATGCGGCGTGGGCGGCGGTCGATCGCGACCTGCGCGCCGGCCTGCATGCGGTGGTGCTGGCCGACTACGAGTGGGGCGCGCGCCTGCTGCACGCCGGCCACGAGCGCCTCACGCCCGCGCACGCCGGCAGCCTGCGGGTGCTGATGTTCGACGCGCTGCAGCACCTCTCCGCCGCCGCGGTCGATGCCTGGCTCGAGGCGCGCGAGCGCGAGGAGACCGGCGGCCACGGCATGGACGGCCGCGCGCCCGCCGCGGCGGGCGTGCTCGACATCCGCCCCTCGGTGGACCACGAGGCCTTCTGCGCGGCGATCGCCCGCATCCATGCCGCGATCGGCGAGGGCGAGACCTACCAGGTCAATTACACCTACCGGCTCGACTTCCGCAGCTTCGGCGCGCCGGTGAGCCTGTACCGCCGGCTGCGCGCGCGCCAGGCGGTGGCCTTCGGCGCCTTCATCGCGCTGCCGCCGGGCACGGATGAGCCGGACTACGTGCTGTCGTGCTCGCCCGAACTCTTCCTGCGCAACGCCGGTGGCCGCCTGTCGGCGCGCCCGATGAAGGGCACCGCGCCGCGCGCCCGCGAGGCCGAGGGCGACAGCGAGATCGCGCGCATGCTCGCCGGCGACACCAAGAACCGCGCCGAGAACCTGATGATCGTCGACCTGCTGCGCAACGATCTCGGCCGCATCGCCCGCACCGGCAGCGTGCGCGTACCGGCGCTGTTCTCGGTCGAGGCCTACCCGACGGTGTTCCAGATGACCTCGACGATCGAGGCCGAGCTGCCGGACGACATCGGCTTTCCCGCGCTGCTGCGCGCGTTGTTCCCCTGCGGTTCGATCACCGGCGCGCCCAAGCACCGCACCATGCAGCTCATCGCCGAGCTGGAGAACACGCCGCGCGGCCTGTACACCGGCAGCATCGGCTGGATCGACGCGCCCGCGCGGCCGGAGCAGGCCTGCGGCGACTTCTGCCTGTCGGTGACGATCCGCACGCTGACGCTGCAGCAGCGCGCCGATGGTGCCGGCTGCGACGGTCGCATGGGGGTGGGCGCCGGCATCGTCATCGACAGCCGCGCCGAGGAGGAATTCGAGGAATGCGCGCTCAAGGCGCGCTTCCTGACCGGGCTGGATCCCGGCTTCAGCCTGTTCGAGACGATGTACGCCACGCGCGAGGACGGCATCCGCCAGGTCGAGCGCCATCTCGCCCGCCTCGCGGCGAGCGCGGCGGCGCTCGGCTTCGCCTGCCCGCGCGGCGAGATCGTCGCCGCCTTGCGCCAGCAGGTGGCGGGGCTCGCGCCCGGCCAGCCCAACCGCATGCGGCTGGCGCTGCACAAGGACGGCCGCTTCGAGATCGTGGTCGCGCCGCTCGAGCCGCTGCCGCCCGGGCCGGTCGAGGTGCTGCTCGCGCCGGCGCCGATCGACGACCCGCACGGCCTCTTCGCCCACAAGACCACGCTGCGCGGCCGCTACGACGCCGGCATCCGTGCGGCGCAGGCGCGCGGCGCGTTCGATACGCTGTTCTTCGACGCCGACGGCTGGCTCACCGAAGGCGGGCGCAGCAACGTCTTCCTGCGCATCGACGGCCAATGGCTGACGCCGCCTGTCGGCCGCGGCGTGCTGCCGGGCACGATGCGCGCCGCGCTGCTCGATGACCCCGAATGGGCTGCGTGCGAACGGCCGCTGCGCGTGGAGGACCTTCTGCGTGCCGAGCGCATCGTGCTCACCAACGCGTTGCGTGGGGCGGTCGAGGCGCGGCTGGCGCTGGGCGAGGCTGAACGCCGCACGCTGCCGGTCGAGCTGATGCGCACCGATCGTGGCTGACTCCGCCGGGTCTTCCAGGGCCGCTTCGTCCGAGCGTGACGCCGCTTCCACCGAGTCGCCGGGCCACGCTCACGCCGACCGCCATGCGGCCGGCCGTGCGTCGCCCGCGCTTGCGCTGTTCGACCTCGACTTCACCCTCATCCCGTCCGACAGCGGCCTGCGCTGGGCGCGATTCCTGGTGGGCGAGGGCGTGCTGCCGGCGGGCACGGACGAGGCCTATCTGGACACTTGTCACGACTACGTCGCCGGCCGCATCGGCATCGAGGCGCTGCATCGCTTCGCCGCCGAGCGCCTGCTGGCGGTCGCGGTCGACGACGTCCCCGAACTCCAGCACCGCTTCGAGGCGGTGATCCGCAGCGAGCTGCCCGCCGCCAGCCGCGAACTGGTCGCAGGCCACCAGCAGGCCGGCGACCTGTGCTGCATCGTGACCACCACCAACGAGATCGTCGCAACCCCGTTCGCGCGCGCCTTCGGCATCCCGCACCTGCTCGCCAGCCGGCCGGCGCTCGACGGTGGCCGCTTCCGGGGCGATTACCACGGTGCGCTGTGCCACGGCACGGAGAAGGTCGAGCGCGTGCAGGCGTGGCTGCGGGAGCAGGCCGCCGGGAGCCGCGGCGGGCACGGCGACCCTTCCGCCGCGGCCGCGGGCTTCCGCCGCCGCATCTTCTACTCCGACGCCCGCAGCGACCTGCCGCTGCTGGAGTGGGTGGATGAACCGATCGCCGTGGGTCCCGACGCCGGCCTGCGCGCGCACGCCGAGGCGCGCGGCTGGCGGATCATCGAGCGGCCGGAGTAGGGCTGCGGCGGGCCCGGTCGCCGATCGGCCCTGCGTACCCGCTCCTTCCGGCGATCGACACATCCGCCGGTCTCGGGCATGATTGCTTTTGTCTAAACAGATAAAGGATCGCGCGGGGTGTCATGCACTCCGCCCTATGAGTCACCGCTCCTGCCTCCAGAGTTTTCCCTCTGCCAGCCCGGACGAAGGTTTCCCCTCCGCTCCGGAAGACGTGCCAGGCCGATGTTGTCCCTGGCTCGTACGATGCGCACCGAATCACCGCAATCGACCGTCGGCGCACGCTGAGCGGCTCGCTGCGGTCTGCCCCACGCCTGCCAGGCGTGCTCGGGCTCGCCCACGCTTGTCTCCTGTCGATCATGCCTGCGGGCAGGCACCGGCACGTCTTCACCTTTGCGCCCCGCGCTGAACCCACACCATGGAAATCGCCTTACTCATCACCCTCATCGTGCTCAACGGTGTCTTTGCCATGTCCGAGATCGCGCTCGTCACCGCGCGCCGCGCGCGTCTCGCGCGGCTGGCGGAGGACGGTGACGGCTCGGCCGAAGTCGCCATGAAGCTCGGCGAGGATCCGACGCGCTTCCTGTCCACGATCCAGATCGGCATCACCTCGATCGGCATCCTCAACGGCATCGTCGGCGAGGCCGCGCTGGCGGGGCCGCTGGCGGAGTGGCTGCAGACCCTGGGCATGGAGCAGCGCACCAGCGAGATCGGATCGACTGTGCTGGTCGTCGTGGTGATCACCTACGTCTCGATCGTGGTCGGTGAGCTCGTCCCCAAGCGCATCGGCCAGATCAACCCCGAGGGCATCGCCCGCCTGGTGGCGCGGCCGATGAACGTGCTGGCGATCGCCTCGCGTCCCTTCGTGCATCTGCTGGCGGGCTCGACCGCGCTGCTGCTGAAGCTGATGGGCCAGCGCGAGACCGGTGGCCCGAGCGTGACCGAGGAGGAGATCCACGCCCTGCTCAACGAGGGTTCGGAAGCGGGCGTCATCGAGAAGAGCGAGCACGCGATGGTGCGCAACGTGTTCCGCCTCGACGATCGCCAGATCGGCTCGCTGATGGTGCCGCGCTCCGACATCGTCACCCTGGACGTGGCGCGCCCGCTCGAGGAGAACCTGGCGCTGGTCGCGGAGTCCGCGCATTCGAGCTTCCCGGTGTGCCGGAGCGGGCTGGACGACATCCTCGGCATCGTGAGCGCCAAGAAGATCTTCGCGCAGATGCTGCGCGGCGAGACCATCGACCTCACCCAGGACCTGCAGGCGCCGGTCTACGTACCCGAGTCACTCACGGGCATGGAACTGCTCGACCAGTTCCGCGCCTCGGGCACCTACTTCGTGTTCGTGATCGACGAGTACGGCGAGGTGCAGGGCATGGTGACGCTGCACGACGTGGTCGAGTCGGTGACCGGCGAGTTCCTGTCGCACGACACCGAGGAGTCGTGGGCGGTGCAGCGCGAGGACGGCTCGTGGCTGCTCGACGGCCTGATCCCGATCGTCGAGCTCAAGGACCGGCTCGCCATCAAGGCGGTGCCCGAGGAGGAGAAGGGGCGCTACCACACCCTGTCGGGCATGGTGATGTGGCTGCTCGGCCGCATGCCGAACACGGGCGACATCGCCACCTGGGAGAACTGGCGCTTCGAGGTCATCGACCTCGACGGCAAGCGCATCGACAAGGTGCTGGCGATGCAGCTGCCGGAGCCTGCCGCCGAGGCGGTCGTCGACACCGAGCCGCCGGCGCCTGCGCAGGACTGAAAGCCGGCAGCAGGCGGATCGTTTGCGCCGGATAGGGTAGCGCCGCGCTACCTTCGGCAATAGCGCTGCCAGCAGATCGTGCGGCACTGCTCGGTCACGCAGTTCTCACAGGTCCTGCACTTGTCGGGCTGGTCGGCTTGCCGCTCGGGCGCGCCGGCAGCCTGCTGGCGCATGTCGGACATCGGTTGCGGGGCGGGCGGCGCGGTGATGTAGCCCTGCGTGATGCCCGTGCCGCCACCGCTTGCGCCTCCGGCGGCGCCGCCTCCCATGCTGCCTCCCATGTTCTGCGCGTTGACCGGAACGGCGAAGAGCAGGGTGATCGCTGCGAGCACGACCAGCGCCCGGTATTTACCTCGTCCTTGGTTCAGCATGTCTCGTGCCTCCTGTGCAGGTGTCAGCGCCGCTTCGCGCGACGGCAGGAGCCGTCCGCCGGTCGGATCCTCAGAAGCGCCACGAGACGAAGAGGCGGCCGCTCGCCGAGTCGGTGTCGGATCGTCCGACGGTCGCGGTGACTTCCAGCCCGGCAGACAAGCGCTCGCCCCCGAGGGTGAAGAAGGCACCCAGATCGACGGCCGACGCATCCGCGAAGTTGCGGAAGCGGTGGAAATCGTGGACCAGGTAGGCTCGCAGGCCCGAGGTGGCGATCAGTTCGCCGGCAAAGCCCTGGTGGCCGATCTCGCCGCCGAACAAGCCGCGGATCAACAGGTCGCGCTCTTCGGGCACGGCGCGGCCTAGGGAGTCGGTCGTCGCGTCGGATACGGTGCGCGACCAGATGTACTGCGCCGCCGGCACCGCGTACCAGCCGTCGCCGAGTTCGATCAGGGTGGAGACGTAGCCGCCGAAGGAGCGGGTGAGCACGTCGCGCTCCCAGTTCGCGCTGACGCCGCCGCCGGCGCGAGACTCCTCGGTCTCGCCGCGGTCGTAGCCGACGAAGGCGCCGACGCTGGCGGCGCCGATCGTGGTGCCGCCACGCAGCACGATGCCCTGGGTGACGGTTTTCGAGGTTCCGCCGAAGACACGGGCGCCGGCGTCCGCACCCGAGCTCAGCGTGTGCTCGTCGAGGTCCTTGCTGGAACGGGTGTGATTGAGCGTCAGCCCCAGCCAGCCGCTTCCCAGGCGCATGTCGCCGGACACCGACTCCTGATGCCAGCGCGTGGTGCCGAGAAAGCCGTCGCGATCGTCCTCGATGCGCCCATACGCCGCCGCCGCTCCCACCACGCCGGGAATCGCGATCGAGGCGGACGCCTGCGCGCTGGTCACTTCCGGGCTCTGGGCGAGCACTTCCGCATTGCCCGTCATGGTGCAGGCCAGCACGAGGGCGGCGGGGAACACACGTCTGCTTTGCAGGCAACGCATCGACGACTCCTCGCTCGGTCGGGCTGAAGACACTTCACCACCTGCGGACGGGGGCCCCGGACACTGGCGCTCGACTCCGGCAGGGCTCTGATCACCTTCCTTTTGTAGTAAGCGCTGCGCGGGGGTGTCAAGCGCGCGAGAAGGCGGTGTCATGAGTGTGCGAGGAGGCGCGAGGGAGACGTTGCGTGTCACGGCCTCGTCTGCCAGATTGAACGAAGGCGCAGGGATCATCGCGACCACGCAGCGACCGGGGGCCGGTCCCCGGCTGGACATTGGGGAAGAGGCGCGCATGAGCGGCAACGTCTTCATCAACTACCGCCGCGACGACAGCGCGGGCTGGGCGGGCCGCCTGCACGACCGCCTGGTGCGCACGCTGCCGGCGCGGCGCGTCTTCATCGATGTGGACGACATTCCTCCCGGTGAGGATTTCGCCGGGCTGCTCGACGCGCAGGTCGCGCAATGCGACGTCTTTCTCGCCGTCATCGGCCCGCGCTGGCTCAACTCGGCCGACGCGAGCGGCCATCGGCGCATCGACAACCCGAGCGACTTCGTGCGCATCGAGATCGCGTCGGCCCTGCGGCGCAGCACGGTGCATGTGATTCCGGTGCTCGTCGACGGGGCCGTGGTGCCGAGTGCCACGGACCTCCCCGAGGACCTCCGCCCGCTGGTCGAGCGCAACGCCCTGCAGATCCGCGGCGAATACTTCCATCGCGACTCCGAGCGCCTGGTTGCCACCGTGAGCAGCCGCCTGCCGCTGCGGGTGCGCCGTCACCGTCTGCTGCGCACGCTGTACGCCACGACGGCGGTCGGGGTGGTCGGCGCGCTGCTGTACGCCGCCATCCATGCTGGGCGGCTCCCGGCGGCCTTCGGCGTCGAAACCCTGATTCGCCCGTCGGCACGCGAGTGGGCCACGCTCACCTACGTGGACAAGACCAACCCGGCCCTGCTGGGGGATTTCGCGCGCCGCCATGCGGACACGCCCGAGGGGCGGGAGGCGAAGCTGTGGCTGCAGTACATCAGCGCGCGGGCGTGGAGCAAGGCGAAGGACACGGATGACCGCCGTGCGCTCGCCGACTTCCTGTCGACCTTCCGTGACAGCGACGAGGCGAGGGCCGCCACGCAGCGCCTCGCCGGCATGCCGGCGGCGAGCGACGGCCCCGGCGAGCAGAAGCCCCTGTCGCGTTTCGCCGACTGCCCCGACTGCCCCGAGATGATCGTGATCGCGCCCGGCACGCTGTTGATGGGCTCGCTCGAGACCGAATGGACCGCAGTGCAGGACCGCCACGAGGGGCCGCGCCAGGCGGTACGCATTGCCGAGGCCTTCGGCGTGGGCCGCTTCGAGGTCACCGTCGGCCAGTACCGCCAGTTCGTCGAGGCGACCGGACACCCGACCGGCAACGAGTGCATCGGCATTCTCGATCCCGCCTCGCCCTCCAAGGTGTGGGACGACATCCTGGGGCGCAACTTCGACACACCCGGCTTCGATCAGGCCGACGACCATCCGGTGGTGTGCATCAGCTGGGACGACGCGATCGCCTACCTGCGCTGGCTGAGCGAGCGGACCGGCGCGCACTACCGCCTGCCCACCGAGGCGGAATGGGAGTATGTCGCGCGCGCCGGCAGCCAGGACAGCTACACCTTCGGCGATGACGAAAGCCGCCTGTGCCAGTACGGCAACGGTGCCGACCGCGCCCTGGACGCCACGTGGAACGCCAACCGGTGGTGTGCCGACGGGGTGCGCATCGGCACCGCCCGCGTCGGCGCCTACCGCCCCAATGCCTTCGGCCTGATGGACGTCCACGGAAACGTGCACGAGTGGGTCGCCGACTGCTACCACGGCAGCTACGAGAACATGCCCGCCGCCACGCGCGCGACCGCGGCGGCCTGGGTCGAACCGAACTGCGCGGTGCGCGTGATCCGCGGCGGATGCTGGGCCTATCCGCCCAGCCAGTTGCGCGCTGCGCGGCGCGAGGCCTGGGAGCCCTTCAAGCGCAGTTACTGCGTGGGATTCCGCGTCGCGCGCACGCTGGCACCGTGAGGGCCGACCTGCCCGTCGGCCATCGCCCCTTGCATCCGGGTGCGGTCGCACTGCAAAAATAAAACTATCCTTATTTTGCAATCTCACCCATACTGCGCCGCAGCGATATTCAAGTCGTGCAGTTTGTTTGTTGGCATATCCGATCTTTTCGGTCGTATTCCCCCAAGTCATACCTTGCTGTCTTGATGCTCGCCCCACTCAGGGGGCTTTCCCCATTTTTCTCGGAGATTCAAGACATGGCAGCAGGTACCGTCAAGTGGTTCAACGATTCCAAGGGTTTTGGGTTCATCACGCCGGAAGCCGGTGGTGAAGACCTCTTCGCCCATTTCTCGGCCATCCAGGGCCAGGGTTTCAAGACCCTCGCTGAAGGCCAGCGCGTCAGCTTCGACGTGACGACCGGCCCCAAGGGCCTGCAGGCGTCGAACATCCGCGCCGCTGACTAAAGCCGTATCCCGATCTCGCGCTTCAGGCGCAGGTCGTCGCAAGGCCCGACGCGAGTCGGGCCTTTTGCTTTTTGGCGCCGCAACAAAGCGCAGTACTTTCATGGGCTGCGCAGCGCCCGAACATCCTTATCGAAAAAGGAAATCCAATGTCCCAGTTCATCCAGCGCACCGAGCTCAAGACCTTCTACTACACGCCCGTCCATTGCCCGTTCTGCGGCGTGCGCGTGATGGGAGCCGATCCGGACGACGAGACCCGCATCACCGCCTGCCCGCACACGCTGTTCATCGCGCACGACACGGCCTTCGAGTATCGCTCCGGGCGCCTCGACGACAATCTTGGGCTGAACGGGATGTCGGAGGCGGAGGTCGAGGCGAAGTGGCTCGCGGACAAGCGCGGCATCGATGGCTTCACCGACACCGTGAGTCTGGCCGATGCGATCAAGGTCGCCGCCTACGCGCCGGCGCCGTCTGCCTATGGTTCGTACTACGGCTTCGCGCCGACCGCATAGAGCGCGCCTTTTCGATGGTCCGCGTGCCCGTGCTCGCGGCCGACCCGGCGCGGGCGGGGGCGTGCGGCTAGAGTTCGTACTCCAGCTTGAAGCGCAGCGTGTAGTCGGGCGTTGCGTCGGTGAGCCCGAACAGTAGCCCGGCGTTGTAGTTCACGCGCTGCCCGTCGGCCGTCTTGAGGCGGCCGAAGATCGCCGGGCCGACCTTGTGTTCCTGGTCGTCGCGCCGGGCCCAGTCGTTCCACTTGCCCAGCTCGCCGATGCCCTGCACGCCGTAGTACACGCGGTGCGAGTGGCGGTACAGCAGCTGCCACTGGTAGCCGAGCGTGGTGCGGGCCTCGTCATCCTCGTCGTCGTCGATTTCAGCGAGGTCGAGGTCGAGGTCGGCGGCGTCCTCTTCCCCAGCGTCGCCGTCGCTCTCATCGTCCGCATCGTCGGCATCCACATCCCAGTTGCGCTCCACCAGCAGGTTGGCGTTTACGAGGAAGCGGCCGACGGTGGTTTCGGACAGCAGGCCGAGCGTCGAGGACCAGCCTTCCTTGCGCTCGCGCGGGCGCTCGAAGGCGACCAGCAGGCTCAGCGCGACCGGCGCCTCCTCGTCGACGATGAGGCCGAGGCGGTTTTCCCATTCGATCCCGCTGTACTTCATGTGCTCGCCGCGCTCGCGCTCGAACTCGAGGCCGAGCTCGGTTGCCCAGCGCTCGGTGATGCCGGCGCCGAAACTGAGCTCCAGCGCACTTTCATCCTAAGAACCTCAGTTGATGAGGTGCAGCGCGTCCGAAACGCTGGCAGGCTACGGGTTTGGCGTTGATCGAGGAAGTCACCCGATGGGTGAGTC
>JAREIX010000083.1 GCA_029286945.1 Thauera sp.
CGCGGCTGCTGCGCGTGCTGTCCGACGGTCACTTTTACCGCGTCGGCGGCCAGCAGCCGATCCGCGCCAACGTACGGGTGATCGCGGCCACCCACCAGGACTTGGAGGAGCGCGTGCGCCAGGGCCTGTTCCGCGAGGACCTGTTCCACCGTCTCAACGTCATCCGCCTGCGCCTGCCGCCGCTGCGCGAGCGGCACGAGGACATCCCGCTGCTGGTGCGCCACTTCCTGCAGAAGAGCGCGCAGGAGCTCGGCGTCGAGCGCAAGCGCATCTCGGATGCGGCGCTCGAGTACCTGCAGAGCCAGCCCTTCCCCGGCAACGTGCGCCAGCTCGAGAACCTGTGCCACTGGCTCACCGTGATGGCGCCGGCGCAGGTGGTCGAGGTCGCCGACCTGCCGCCGGAGATGCGCGACCAGCCGGGGCGGGAAGCGCCGACGAGCTGGATCGAGGGCCTGGCGACCGAGGCCGACCGCATGATCGCCGCCCACCCGGGAGAGGTCTTCGACCGCCTCACGCGTGACTTCGAGCGCACCCTGATCCGGCGCGCGCTCGCCGCCACCGGCGGGCGCCGCATCGAGGCCGCGCAACTGCTCGGCATCGGGCGCAACACGATCAGCCGCAAGATCCAGGACCTCGGCATGGACGAGGGCCGCGGCGGCGACGAGACGGAGCACTGAGCGACGGCCACGCCCGCCCGCAGGACGGGCCGTGCGGCGTGGCGCGCACCTTGCCGGTGCGCCACGATGGCGGATAATGCCGGTTTCCCAGCGGATTGCCGCCGTGCCGCCGACCTCGCCCCCCCCCGATCACGCTCCCGACAACGCTTCCGCCCCGGCGCCCGCGGCGCGCAGGGCCGAACTGATCTCCGCGCTCGGCCCGCTGGCGCGCGATTTCGCCATCGACTGGGTGAGCGAGTGCGCCTCGACCAACAGCGCGCTGCTCGATGCTCCGCCGCCCGACGACGGCCGTCTGCACGTGCTCGTCGCCGACCGCCAGACGGCGGGCCGCGGCCGCCGCGGCCGCCAGTGGCTGTCGTGGGACGGCGCGAGCCTGACCTTCTCGGTGCTGTGGCGCTTCCCGCTCGGGGCGCCGGCGCCGGCCGGGCTGTCGCTGGTGGCCGGACTCGCGCTCGCGCGCGCCCTCGAACAGCTCGGCGTGGCCGGACTGCAGCTCAAGTGGCCCAATGACGTGCTGGTGCATGGCGACAAGCTCGCCGGCATCCTGGTCGACCTGGTCGCCGGGCGCGCTCGCACCGCGGCGGCGGTGATCGGCATCGGCCTCAACCTGCGCCTGCCCGCGGACGCGACCATCCCCGCGCAAGGCGGCGTCACCGACCTCGCCCGCGCGCTGGAGGCGCCGCTGCCGGCGCCGGCGGCCGTGCTCGCCGCGATCCTCACCGAGCTTCACCGTCTGCTCGACACCTTCGCCACCGCCGGTTTCCCGGCATTGCGCGGCGCCTGGGCGCAGCGCAACGCCTTCGCCGAGCTGCCGGTGTGCATCAGCGGCGAAAAGGACGTGCGCCACGGCATCTGCGCCGGGGTGGACGACGACGGCGCGCTGCTGCTGCGCACCGCCGACGGCATCGAGCGCGTCCTCGCCGGCGACGTCTCACTGCGCCCGCTCGCGGGGGACGGCCGGTGATCCTGCTCGTCGATGCCGGCAACACGCGGATCAAGTGGCGGGTGGTGGCCGCCGCGGCAGCGCTGCAGGCGGTCGCTGAGGGCGCGCTCGGGCACGACGGCATCGAGGCGCTCGCCGCGGTGCGCCGGCGCCATCCCGGCCTGCGGCGCGTGCTCGGCTGCAACGTCGCCGGCGCGGCGGTCGCCGAACGCATCGAGGCGGCCTGCGCCGGCCTTGCCGTCGACTGGCTGGTCCCCGGCCCCGCCCTCGGCGGTGTGCGCAACCTCTATGCGCGCCCGGCGCAGCTGGGCGCCGACCGCTGGGCGGCCCTCATCGGCGCACGCGCGCTGCATCCGCACGCGGCCCTGGTCGTCACCGCCGGCACAGCGACCACGGTGGACCTGCTCTCGGCCAGCGGCGACTTCCTCGGCGGGCTCATCCTGCCCGGCCTCGACCTGATGCTGCAGTCGCTCGCGCGCGGCACCGCCCAGCTGCCGCTCGCCGACGGCCGCTTCAGCCTGCAGCCGCGCTGCACGGTGGACGCGATCCGCTCCGGCTGCCTGCAGGCCCAGGCCGGCGCGGTCGAGCGCATGTTCCGCCAGATCGCCGATGAACCGCAGGCCCTCTGCCTGCTCGGCGGCGGCGCCGCGGACAGCTTCGCCGACCTGCTCGAGATCCCGCTGCGGCGGGCAGACAACCTGGTCCTCACCGGTCTCGGTGCGATCGCCCACCTGCCTGCCCCCGCCTGACACCGATCACCGCCACCAAGGGAGACCACAACATGGAAGCCACCCGCATCCTGCTCGACGCCGCCGACATTCCCACCCACTGGTACAACGTCGCCGCCGACCTGCCCAGCCCGCTCGCACCGCCACTCGGCCCCGACGGCAAGCCGGCCACCCCGGAGCAGATGGGCGCGATCTTCCCGGGCGCGATCCTCGAGCAGGAGATGAGCACCCAGCGCTGGATCGCCATCCCCGAGGAAGTGCGCGAGATCTACCGCCTGTGGCGGCCCAGCCCGCTGGTGCGCGCGGTGCGCCTCGAGCAGGCGCTGGGCACGCCGGCGAAGATCTTCTTCAAGTACGAGGGCGTGTCGCCGGCCGGCTCGCACAAGCCCAACTCCGCCGTGCCGCAGGCCTTCTACAACAAGCAGGCCGGCATCAAGCGGCTGACTACCGAGACCGGCGCCGGCCAGTGGGGCTCGTCGATCGCCTTCGCCGGGCAGATGTTCGGGCTCGACGTGCGCGTCTACATGGTCAAGGTCAGCTACGAGCAGAAACCCTACCGCCGCCTGATGATGCAGACCTGGGGCGCGGAGGTGTTCGCCAGCCCGTCGACCATCACCGAGACCGGCCGCCGCCTGCTGGCGGAAGACCCCGACAACCAGGGCTCGCTCGGCATCGCGATCTCCGAAGCGGTGGAAGAGGCGGCAAGCCGAGCCGACACCAACTACACCCTCGGCTCGGTGCTCAACCACGTCGTGCTGCACCAGAGCATCATCGGCCTCGAGGCCAAGAAGCAGTTCGACAAGATCGGCCTCTACCCCGACGTGGTGATCGGCCCCTGCGGCGGCGGCTCGAGCTTCGCCGGCATCGCCTTCCCCTTTCTCGCCGACAAGGCCGCGGGCGACAAGCGCGCCGAAGGCCTGCGCTGCGTGGCGGTGGAACCGACCTCGTGCCCGACGCTGACCAAGGGCCAGTTCGCCTACGACTACGGCGACGCCTCCGGCTTCACGCCGCTGATGAAGATGTACACCCTAGGCCACGACTTCATGCCGCCGGGGATCCACGCCGGCGGCCTGCGCTACCACGGCGACTCGCCGCTGGTCTCGCATCTGCTGCACGCGGGCCTGATCGAGGCGTCCGCGGTGCCGCAGCTCGCCACCTTCGAGGCCGGCGTGCAGTTCGCGCGCGCCGAGGGCATCATTCCCGCGCCGGAGTCCTGCCACGCCATCCGCCAGGCGATCGACGAGGCCCTGAAGTGCAAGGCCACCGGCGAGGCCAAGACCATCCTGTTCAACCTCACCGGCCACGGCCACTTCGACATGAGCTCCTACGAGCGTTACTTCGCCGGCAAGCTGGAGAACTACGACTATCCGGCCGACGCGGTCGCCGCCTCGCTGGCGCATCTGCCCAAGATCGGCTGAGTACGCCGCCGGGCGAGCTGCCGTGCGGCCCATGCCGCCGGCGGGGCCCGGCGGACTTCAGCCGAGGCGCCCGATCGACTAAGCTCGACGCATGACGACCCTGCGCTTTCTCATCATCCTGCTCCTGGTGCTGAATGCCCTCGCCTTCTCGGCGCTGCGCGGCTGGCTCGGCAATGCACCGCCCGCGGGCGAGCCGGGACGGCTCGCTGCGCAGCTCAACCCTGAACGCATCCGGCTGGCCGGCGAGGGCACGCCGGCGCAGCCCACGTCGCCGCCCGCCAGTGCGGCGGTGACGGCCACGCCACCGCTGGTGGCGGCGACCGAGCTACCGTCCCAGCCGCCGGCTGCTGAGGTGGCCGAGGCGCTCGAACAGCCGCCCGCCGGCGAGACCGATTCACCCCAGTTTCCAGCAGCCGACGCCGAAGCGGGCGCCGCCGCAGCCAGCGAGACGCCGACGCCGGACGGCGCCGAAACCGCCGCGCTCGCGCCCGCGAGCGGCGAGGCTACGCGCGACGCGGAAGCCGCGCCCGCCGAGCCCGCGCCCGCCGCTGTTGCGCCGGCGGCGGCCTGCCAGGCATGGGCGAACCTCACCGCCGACCAGGCCGACCGCCTCAGCCAGCGCCTGCGCCGGATCGGCGCCACCCCGATCCGCAGCCGCACCGAGACGCCCGAGTCATGGTGGGTGCGGATCCCGCCGCAGCGCAGCCGCGCCGACGCCGAGCGGCGAGTCGTCGAACTTAACCTGCTCGGCGTGACAGACACCTTCATCGTCCAGGACCCCGGCCCCACCCAGTACGCGGTGTCGCTCGGCGTGTTCAAGACCGAGAACCGCGCGCGCGTGCTGCTCGGCCAGCTGCGCGACCGCGGCGTCGGCAACGCGGGCATCGAGCCGCGGCTGACCACCAGCTACCGCATCCAGGCCGAGGTGCCGGCGAGCGAGCTGCGCGCGGTGGAATCCGCGGCGCCCGGGCTGCGCAGCCGGCGCCAGGCCTGCTCGCCGCGCTGAATGCCGGAGCCCTCGCCCATGCAAGACCCCCGCCCCTACATCGTCGGCCTCACCGGCGGCATCGGCAGCGGCAAGAGCGTCGCGACCGCGCACTTCGCCGCGCTGGGCGCCAGCGTCGTCGATACCGACCTGATCGCCCACGCCCTGACCGCGCCCGGCGGCGCCGCGATGGCAGCCATCCGCCAGGCCTTCGGCGATGGCATGCTGGCGCCGGACGGCAGCCTCGACCGCGCGGCGATGCGTGAGCTCGCGTTCGCGCGCCCGGAAGCGCGGCGCGAGCTCGAGGCCATCCTGCATCCGCTGATTCGCGCCGAAAGCGCACGCCAATGCCTCGCCGCGCCCGGGCCCTACGTGATCCTGGCGGTGCCGCTGCTGGTCGAGTCGGGCGACTATCGCGCGCGCTGCGACCGCATCTGCGTGGTCGACTGCCCCGAGCCGGTGCAGGTGGCGCGCGTGCGCCAGCGCAGCGGGCTGGCCGAGGCGCAGATCCGCTCGATCATGGCGGCCCAGGCGACGCGGGCCCAGCGCCTGGCGGCAGCCGACGACGTGCTCGACAACGCCGGCACCCTGGCCGAACTCGAGGCCCAGGTCGAGCGCCTCCATGCCGACTACCTGGCGGCGGCCGGCGCCGCGCGCGCCTGAGGCCCGCGCCGCGGCCGGCATGGCGGACCGGGGCCCTGTGCTATCATCGGCGCGATTGAAAAAGGCGCGATACCTGCGGACCCTGTGCGGTGATTAGCTACGAATATCCTCTCAACGAGCGCATCCGCACGCTTCTGCGTCTGGAGGATCTTTTCCTCAAGCTCAGCCACTTCACCGCCGGTGGCGCGCCGCAGGATCATCATGTCGCGCTGCTGACCATCTTCGAGACGCTCGAGGTCGCCAGTCGTGCGGACCTCAAGGTGGACCTGGTGCAGGAGCTCGAGCGCCAGCGCCAGATCCTGATGTCCTTCCGCAACAACCCCGAGATCTCCGAGGAGGCGCTGGCCGGCGCGCTCTACGAGATCGAGCAGGCATCGACCGGGCTGCTGGCGATGGCGGGCAAGATCGGTCAGTACCTGCGCGAGAACGAGTGGCTGATGAGCATCCGCAGCCGGGCGGCGATTCCGGGCGGCGTCTGCCAGTTCGACCTGCCCTCCTATCACTACTGGCTCAACCGCGATCCGGAGGTCCGCCGCCGCGACCTCGACGGCTGGATCCAGCCGATGGCACCGATCCGCGACGGCATCGAAATCGTGCTGCGCCTGTTGCGCGCGAGCGGCCGGCCGGAACCTCAGCTAGCGCGCGGCGGCGCCTTCCAGCTCACGATGGCGGGGCGCACGGCGCAGATGCTGCGCGTGCGGCTGGCGCGCGCCGAAACGGTGGTGCCCGAGATCAGCGCCAACAAGTACGCGCTCAACGTGCGCTTCATGCTGCCCGAGACCATCGCCCGCCCCCGCCTCGCCGAGCGCGACGTGGCCTTCGAGCTCACTTTCTGCAGCCTGTGACATGGCGATGAGCGAGCCGCTGCGCGTCGTCAAGTGCCCGAGCTGTGGCAAGCCCGTGCCCTGGCAGCCGGAGAGCGTATGGCGCCCGTTCTGCTCGGCGCGTTGCCGGCAGATCGACCTCGGCGCCTGGGCCTCGGAAGCCTATCGCGTGCCGACTTCGCCCCCCGACGCCCCGCTGGACGACGCCGGCTACCAGCCGCCCGGACTCGGCGAGGGCCGCAAGCGCTGAGGTCCGCGGCCGCGGCGGGCGGTCGGTTCGACGGGCACCTTCCGCCCAAGGCCATCCGGCGCTGTCGCGCCCCACGCCCCTAAGCCGGCGGCCGCTCCCAGACACCCCGGATGGCGGCGATCCCGTGCGCTCCGGCGTCGCGGGCGCGCCCCATGTCCGACGCGCGCAACCCACCCAGGGCCAGCACCGGCATCGGCAGCCCTGCCACCCGGTGCGCAAACGCTTCCCAACCCAGCGCCGGCTGTCCGGGATGGCTCAGCGTGGGCTGCGCCGGACCGAGCAGGGCGTAGTCGAGACCGAGCGCGGCCGCATGCTCGAGCTCCGCGCGCGTGTGGCACGACGCGCCCACCCAGGCGAAGTCGGGGCGGCCCTCGGCCGCCATCAGCATGTGCGCGGGCAGATGCACGCCGTCGGCATCCAGCCGCCGGGCGAGTTCGAGGTCGGAATTGACCAGCAGCAGGCCGCGATGCGCGCGCACCCGGACGAGCGCTTCGCGCGCAAGGTACGCACGGGCCGCCGCGTCGAGCGCAGCCTCCCGCACCTGCACCAGCCTCAGCCCGGCCGCGAGCGCGCGGTCGAGCGCAGCAAGCTGCTGCTCCACACCCAGCACCGCAGCCTGGGTGATGCCCATCGTGCGCGGCAGCCGCAAGGCCTTCAGGATCGGCCCGTTGGCGGGCAGCATCGGCGCCCGCGTCGGCCCTTCGGGCGGCACCCAGGCGAGCGCGCTATGCACCTTGGCGTCGAGCTCGCCCTCCCAGGCCACGACCTCGAAGAAATGCAGCCGGACATGGGCATGTTCGTACAGATGCTCGCGCCGCAGCCAGGGCCGCAGCTGCGTCACCCGGATGCCGAGCTCCTCCTCGAGCTCGCGGCAGAGCGCCTGCGCCGGCGTCTCGCCCGGCTCGACCTTGCCGCCGGGGAACTCCCAGTAGCCGGCATAGACCGTGTCCGGCGCGCGCTGGCCGAGCAGGTAGCAGCCGTCCTCCTGCAGCAGCACGCCGGCGGACACATCGACCAGCTTGCACGTCATGTCGCGTCGTCCTCGAGCCGGCCGGCGTGGTCGCGCGCGAACTGCCAGGCGACCCGCCCGGAGCGCGAGCCACGCATCAGCGCCCACTGCAACGCATCCTGGCGGGCGGCGGCGACCTCGTCCGCGCTTGCCCCGAAGCTGCGCAGCCAGTGCGCGACGATGTCGAGGTACTCGTCCTGGGTGAACGGATAGAAGGACAGCCAGAGGCCAAAGCGCTCGGACAGCGAGATCTTTTCCTCGACCGCCTCGCCGGGGTGGAGCTCGCCGTCGACGTGCCGCGCCTGCAGGTTCTCGTCGTGGTACTCGGGCATCAGGTGGCGGCGGTTGGAGGTCGCGTAGATCAGCACGTTGTCCGACATCGCCGACACCGAGCCGTCGAGCACACTCTTGAGCGCCTTGTAGGCATCTTCGCCTTCCTCGAAGGAGAGGTCGTCGCAGAACAGGATGAAGTGCTCGGCGCGCTCGGCGATCAGCTCGACGATCTCGGGCAGGTCGACCAGGTCGCTCTTGTCCACCTCGATCAGCCGCAGGCCCTGCTCCGCGTACTGGTTCAGCAGCGCCTTCACCAGCGAGGACTTGCCGGTGCCGCGGGCGCCGGTGAGCAGCACGTTGTTGGCGCGCCGGCCGGCGAGGAACTGGCGCGTGTTGCGGTCGATCCGCGCCTTCTGCTCATCAACGTCCTGAATGTCGGCGAGCGTGATGCGGTGCGGGATCCGCACCGGCCTGAGTGTCGCGCGCCCGTTCCTGCGCTGCCAGCGATAGGCGACCGCAGCATCCCAGTCGGGCGCGGGCGCGGGGCCTGGCAGCAGGGACTCGAGGCGCTCGAGGACGCGCTCGGCACGCCCGAGCAGATCGGCAAGTTCGGTGGTCATGGTGGTGCGTGGTGTCCTGATCGTCGGCATGCGCGGCCGCCATGCGGGCCCCGGCGCTGCACACGCAGGGTGATCCGGCAAGCGGCAAGGGCCCGGTATACTGGCGGCAAAGACGCCCGACTTCAACCGATGCCCCCGATGATCCGCCCCCTACTCCGCCGCCACGCCCTTCCCATGATGCTCGCCCTGCTCGCCGCGGGATGCGCGCATTCGCCCGACTCGAACGCGCCCGCAGCCGACAGTCGCTGTGCGCCCGCGACGCCCTGCAGTCCGTGCCCGACCTGTCCGGGGCAGGAGCCGCAGGCGGCAGGGCCGGCCGCCGCTCCGCTGCAGGCGAGCAGCTGGCAGGCGGTGACCGGCTGGCTGCAGGACGACCCGGCCCAGGCCTGGCCCGCGCTGCGCGCCTCGTGCGCGACGCTGTCCCGCCAGGCCGCCTGGAAGCCGACCTGCGAGCGCGCCGCTGCCCTGGGCGCAAACCCGACGAGCGAGGCGGCGCGGCAGTTTTTCGAGGCCCATTTCACCCCCTGGCAGCTGACCAATGCCGACGGCAGCACCCAGGGCCTGATCACCGGCTATTATGAACCGCTGATCCGCGGCAGCCGGACCCGCAGCGCGCGCA
The DNA here is from genome assembly GCA_029286945.1 of Thauera sp. Lineage (GTDB taxonomy): Bacteria > Pseudomonadota > Gammaproteobacteria > Burkholderiales > Rhodocyclaceae > Thauera. Next base: position 9,010 of record JAREIX010000083.1, read on the forward strand.
GCGCCTGGCCGGTCCACGGGGTGCCGAAGGACATGCTGACGATCGAGCTCGGCGACGTCTATCCGGAGCTCAAGAGCCTGCGCCTGCGTGGCCGCCTGGTGGGCAACAAGGTGGTCCCGTACTGGAATCGCCAGGAGTTCGGCGAGCGCGCCGGCCAGACCCAGGCTCCCGTGCTGCTGTGGGCCGACGACCCGATCGAGCTGTTCTTCCTGCAGGTGCAGGGCTCGGGTCGCGTGCAGCTGCCGGACGGCAAGATGGTGCGCATCGGCTACGCCGACCAGAACGGGCATCCGTACCAGTCGATCGGGCGCTGGCTGGTGGCGCAGGGGGAGCTTCCGCTCGACAAGGCATCGATGGACGGCATCAAGCGCTGGGCCGAGGCCAACCCGCATCGCCTGCAGGAGCTGCTGAACGCGAATCCGAGCTACGTGTTCTTCCGCGAACTGCCGGCGTCGAACGGCGGACCGCTCGGCGCGCTCGGCGTGCCGCTGAGCGCCGGGCGCAGCATCGCCGTCGATCCGCGCTACACGCCGCTCGGCGCACCGGTGTTCCTGTCCACCACCCACCCGCTCAGCGCCACGCCGCTGCAGCGGCTGATGCTCGCGCAAGACACGGGTGGGGCGATCAAGGGCGTCGTGCGCGCTGACTTCTTCTGGGGCTTCGGCGCCGAGGCGGGCCGCGAGGCCGGCAGGATGCGCCAGCAGGGCAGCATGTGGGTCCTGCTGCCGAAAGGCTTCACGCCGCCGCCAGCGCGCTGAGCGGGCCACGGCGCGGCATGACGGCGACGGGCCGCGCTGCGCCACGCAGCGGGCCCGCCTCGCTCAGCGCTTGACCGCGGCGAGCGCCTTCTCCAGCTCGGCGCGCGGCACATAGCCACCGATCCGCGAGCCGTCCGCGAGGAAGATGGTCGGCGTGCCGTTGATGCGCAGGCTCTGTCCGAGCTCGACGTTGCGGGCAATCGTGGCGGTGTCGCAGCTCGCCTCGGCCGGCGCCTTTCCGCCCACGAGCCAGTCGCTCCACGCCTTTGCCCGGTCCTTGGCGCACCAGATGTTCTCCGACTTGGTCCTCGAGTCCTCGCTGAGGATCGGGTAGAGGAAGGTGTAGATGGTGATGTCGTCCATCTCGGCGAGCTCCTTGCCGAGACGCTTGCAGTAGCCGCAGTTCGGATCCTCGAAGGTCGCGATCACGCGTGTGCCCTTGCCCTTGACGACCTTGACGGCCTGGTCGAGCGGCAACTTGGAGAAGTCGATCGCGGACAGCTCGTTCATGCGCTGCTGCGTCATATCGCGACGGCTCGCGGTGTCGATGATGCTGCCGTCGATGATGAAACTGTTCTTGGCGTCGGTGTAGACGAGCTGCCCGTTCTTCAGCACCACCTCGTACAAACCGCCGTAGGCAGTCGCCCTCACCGACTCGACAGCCGGCCCGCCGATGAACGCCTCCATGCTCTTCTTGACCTGATCCTCATTGGCCAGCGCCGAGGCGGCGAACGCCATCGCGAGCGTCACGGACAGGGGTTTGAGGAAGGCGCGTGCCGAAACGGAAATCATCAGGTTCTCCAGGGGGGGGTCAAAATCGCCCGGTCGCCGCATAGCGGACGAGCGCATTCTTTAAGACCGGCAGCTGGCCGGTGAGGTTCATGCCGACATTGCGCAAGCCCGCAGCCAGGGGGTTGGCGCTGGCGAAGAGCCGACTGAGTCCGTGTGTCGCATATTGCAGGACGAAAGGCTCCTCCGCCCGCCTGCGTGCATAGGCGCGCAGCACCGCCAGGTCGCCCGCATCCCGCCATGCCGGCAGCGCCGCCAACACCTCGGCGAGGGTGCGCGCATCCTGAAAGCCGAGGTTGATGCCATGACCGGAGAGCGGGTGAATGGCGTGCGCGGCGTCGCCGATGAGCGCGACCCGGGGGCGAACGACGGTTTCCGTCCGCATCAGCCTGAGCGGAAACGCAGCACGTGGCGTGAGCATCTCGAACCGCCCCAGCCGTTCACCTCCGGCAGCCGCGACGCGCGCGCAAAAGGCCGCCTCGGGCAGCTCGATCAGTTCGCGCGCAAGCGCATCGGGCGCCGACCACACGATCGAGACCATTCCATCGGCGAGCGGCAGCCAGGCCAGCACGCCATCGGGCATGAACCACTGGAAGGCGATCGCCCGGTGCGACCGCTCGGCGCGCAGGTTGGCGACCACGCCCATCTCGCCGTAGGGGGTCACGTCGGCGCCGATCCCGGCCTCCTGCCTGACCCAGGAGTCACGACCGTCAGCCGCGACCACGAGCGCGGCGCTCAGCATCCGTCCGTCCTCGAGGCGGATGCTTGCTCCCTCTGCCGCTATGGATAGCGCCGCTGGCACACCGGGACAGACAAGCGTCACGTTGTGCTGGCGCTTCAGGCTCTCCCAGAGCTCGACATGGACCAGACTCGACTCGCCGATCCACGCCAGCTCACCGAGTCCGCTCTCGTAGGCATTGAAGCGCAGTTCGCCACCGGCGTCACCGTGGATGTGCATCTCGGCCACCGGCGCCAGCCTGTTGTGGTCGAGGTGATCCCAGACGCCCAAATCGCGGAGGAAAGCCGCGCTCGCAGGGCTGTAGGCATAAATCCGTTGATCCCAGCTTTGTGGCCGGCGCGGCGCAGCCTGCTCGATCAGCGCGATCTTCAGGTGAGCGCGCCTGAGCGCCACCGCGAGCGCGGCGCCCGCAAGTCCGCCACCGACAATGATGAGGTCGAATTTCACGTCATCCCCGCTGCATGCTCTTCATGAGCAGGCATTTTGCCTCAGCCATCGGGCTTCCGCGGTCCGGTCTCATCGATTCTCTTTCGTGCACGGACAAACGCCCTGATCGGTTTTTCGATCAGGGCGTTTGTAGGGGTTGTTTAGTCTGACGATGACCTACTTTCACGAGGGCGGACCTCACTATCATCGGCGCATGTGCGTTTCACGGACCTGTTCGGGAAGGGAAGGGGTGGTTCC
>JAREIX010000320.1 GCA_029286945.1 Thauera sp.
CGGCTGCGCCCACGCGTACACGCCCGCGAGGCCCGGCAGATAATTGCCTTTATGAACATCAATGGCGCCCAATTAGTCATTGGACGTCATTTATCCATATCCCTAATCTTCGAACTGCCTGAGGGCAACACCCGAACCGGCCAGCGCAATAGGGCGGGTAACGGAACCTTGATATCTCACACCCAGAGGAGTCCTACAAATGTCCAACGACCTGCAAAGCATGCTCGACCAAGCCTTCGCCCAAGCCACCAAGCTGTACCAGGAGCGCGGCTTCCAGCGCCGTGTCGGCTTCGGCAAGCGCCCCGCGCTGATCAGCGTCGACCTCGCCAACGCCTGGACCCGCCCGGGCAACCCCTTCACCTGCGAGAAGATCGACGAGGAGATCATCCCCGGCATGCAGCGCCTGCTGGCCGCCTTCCGCGAGCGTGGCTTCCCGGTCGTCCATGTGACCACCTGCTACCAGGTCAATGACCGCAGCAACCCCAACACCGACATGGGCCTGTGGCACAACAAGATCCCGGTCGACGTCGTCGCCCAGGCTGACGAGAACCTGTGGGCGATCGACTCGCGCATCGCGCCGATCGAAGGCGAGCAGGTGCTGATCAAGAAGCACGCCAGCTCCTTCCAGGGCACCTACCTGGCCGGCTTCCTGCGTGCCGCCGGCGTCGATACCGTGCTGGTGACCGGCGTGACCGCGTCGGCCTGCGTGCGCACCACGGTGTGCGACGCGATGGCCGAAGGCTTCCGCCCGATCGCGGTGCGCGAGTGCATCGGCGACCGCATCCCCGGCGCGGTGGCCTGGAACCTGTTCGACATCGACGCCAAGTTCGGCGACGTCGAATCGGTCGACCGCTGCGTCGAGTATGTGAAGACCGTCGGCCTCGAGAGCGCCGCCCCGGCCGCTGCCAAGGCCGCCAAGCTCGCCGCCTGAGCCTGAGCGCGCGCCCGGCGCGCGCCATCCGTCCTCCCCCTCGTGCCCCGTCACGTCGCGCTCCCGTGCGACATGGTGGGGCTTTTTTCTGCACGCCCCGCACGCACCATAAGCGATGTAAATGCGCGAATCACGAACGCGCACAAGATTGCACAAATCCCCGGCAGGCCATTTACACGTGCGCCCTAGTCTGTGCATCGACCGCAAGGTCACGTTCAACAAGACCAGGAGACACCATGAGCACCAAAACGATAAGACCGCCCTCGCTCGGCATGGCCCTGCTTCCCATCGTCCTCACCCTGGGCGTGCTCGGCATCCAGCTTTTCTACTTCAAGGACTTCACCCCGCACATCCCGCTCGCCTTCGGCCTGGCCATCACCGCCGCCCTCGGCTGGCTGCAGGGCCATCGCTGGCAGGACATGGAGGCCGGCGCGCTGCGCGTGGTCACCATCGGCCTGCAGTCGGTCGCCATCCTGATGGTGGTCGGCATGATCATCGGCACCTGGATCGCCAGCGGCACCGTGCCCTACATTATCCACGCCGGCCTGCAGCTGCTCACCCCGGCCTGGTTCCTCGCCGCCGGCATGCTGCTGTGCTCGCTGGTGTCGGTGTCGCTCGGCACCTCCTGGGGCACGACCGGCACCGTCGGCCTCGCGCTGATGGGCATCGGCGCCGGCTTCGACATCCCGATGTACTGGACCGCGGGCGCGGTGGTGTCGGGCGCCTTCTTCGGCGACAAGATCTCGCCGCTGTCGGACACCACCAACCTGGCGCCGGCGGTGACCGGCACCAACCTGTTCGACCACATCCGCAACATGATGCCGACCACGGTCCCGTCGATGCTGATCGCCTTCGTCATCTACCTGGTCGCCGGCTACAGCCTGATCGACGGCCGCCCGGCCGACTTCGCCAAGATCGCCGCGATCACCCAGGGCATCGAGAGCCAGTTCGCGCTGAGCTGGGTGGTGCTGCTGCCGGCCGCGCTGGTGCTGGCCCTGGCCCTGAACAAGATGCCGGCCATCCCCTCGCTGTTCGCCGGCGCGGTGGCCGGCGGCCTGGTGGCGATCTTCGTCCAGGGCGCCGACCTGCACCAGGTCTTCACCTACATGCACAGCGGCTTCAAGATCGAGTCCGGCATCAAGGAGATCGACAGCCTGCTCAACCGCGGCGGCATCGAGTCGATGACCTGGGTCATCACCCTGGTCATGATCGCGCTCGGCTTCGGCGGCGCGCTGGAGCACACCCGCTCGCTCGAGGTCATCGTCGACGCCGTGCTCCGGCGCACGCGCAGCTTCGGCTCGATGCAGGCCGCCGCCACCGGCACCGCGATCGCCACCAACCTCGTCGCCGGCGACCCCTATCTGTCGATCGCGCTGCCCGGCCGCATGTATTCGCCGGCCTACCGCGGCCGCGGCTACTCGACGCTGAACCTGTCGCGCGCACTCGAGGAAGGCGGCACCCTGGTGTCCCCGCTGGTGCCGTGGAACGCGGGTGGCGCCATCGTCATCACCGCGCTCGGGCTGGGCGTGTCGGACGGCCACTTCGAGAACCTGCTCTACATCCCGCTTTCCTTCGCCTGCTGGATGTCGCCGGTGATCGGCATCGTTTATGCTTACCTCGGTTGGTTCTCGCCGAAGGCGAGCGCGGCCGAGAAGCAGCGCTGGCACGACATGAACGAGGCCATCCAGATCATCGAACCCTCTTCTGGCGCCGGCCTCAGACCAGGCTTCGCGACCAGTTGATCCGCCGCCTCG
>JAREIX010000321.1 GCA_029286945.1 Thauera sp.
TGAAGGGCCGACGGCTTTCTTGTGACTGGAGAGGGGTCTCACCCCCTCGCCGCGACCGGCCGCTCAGATCAGCGACGGCCCGGCGACGATCGCCGCCGCGTCCTTCTCGCTGATGCGCACACTGGCGTTCATGATCACCAGCGCGATCAGCCAGTCACGCAGGCGATCCGCGCCATCGCCCTCGAGCGCGAGGAAGCGGCAGCCGGCCTGCGCGACCGCGGCGATGAAATTGACCGACTGTGCGCGGCCGCGGATCTGGTCGGGCACGCCCTCGCGCTGAAGCACGAAATCGAAGGGCTCGCCGCCGGCCGGCGGCGTCTCGGCGCTGATCGCGAAACCATCGATCGAGACGTCGCGCAGCGGGATGCGCTCGCCGTCGATGACCACCCAGAACCAGGGCTCACCGCGGCGCAGGGCGAGGAAACGCTGGATGCGCCGGCGTTCGGCGCTGTCGGCTGCTTCGGCGGCGGCCGCCTGGGACTGGGCGTCATCGAGGTCGCTCATTTGCCTTCACGCTCCTTGCGCACGCGGGCGATCAGCTCGTCGGCCACCTTCAGCGTGTTCTCGTGGCTGCCGCTCATCGAGGCCGAGGTCACGAAGCGGCCATCGACCACCACCGAGGGCACGCCCTGGATCTTCATCGCGCGCGCGAGCTGGTCGGCACGCTGCACCTGCGAGCCGACGCCGAAGGACTTGTAGGTCTCGATGAACTTGGCCGGATCGGCGACCTTGCCGGTCACCCACTCGCGCACCTGCTCCTCGTTGAACAGCGGGCGCTTCTCGTCCTGCACCGCAGCGAAGATCGCCGACTGCAGCCTGTCGCGCTCGCCGGTGATCTCGGCCGCATAGTAAAGGCGCGCCAGCCCGGAGAGCTGGGCGTTGTTCCACACCGCCGGCACCGGGCGAAAGAGGACGTCGGCGGGCAGCTTCTTCTTCCATGCCGTGACCAGCGGATCGAAGTCGCGGCAATGCGGGCAGCCGTAGTGGAAGAACTCGATCACCTCGATCTTCGACGGATCGTCGCCTTTCTGCGCGGGGTTGAGCACCTGATAGGTCTCGTTCGCCCACGCGAGGTTCGTGGCGGGCAGGGCGAAGGCCAGGCCGGCCAGTTTGAGAGCATCACGACGGTTCATGCAGTACTCCGTTGACTAGAGGTTGCTGTGACGCAGCATGCGCGCAGGCGTTCCCGGCCTGACTCCTTGCGCGGTCGCACACGGTCAGGGATTGCGGCTCACCGAAGCGGAAAAACCGGCCTCGGCCAGCCGCGAGCGCATCGGATTCATGTCCTCGGGCTTGGCGAACGGGCCCACGCGCACGCGATGCACTACGCGGCCGTCAGGCAGCTGGGTGCGCTGCGCGCTGGCCTGGATCCCCGACAGCGCGAGCCGCGCCTTGAGGTTGTCGGCTTCGCTGGGGTTCTCGAAGGCGCCGACCTGCAGGTAGATGCGTTCGGCCGGACGCTGCGCCGGCTGCTGGGCCGCCTGCTGCACCGGCTGGGGCACCGCCTCGGTGACCGGCGCCGGCGCCTGCTGGGCCGGCGTGGCCACCGGGGGCACCGGCTGCGTCTGCGCACCCGCCGGCCCGGCCGGCGACGGTACGTTGTCGCCCTGCGGGAGGATCTTGTAGAACTCGAAGTCCTGCTTGACCACCGGCCGGTCGCCCGGCTTGCCCGGCAGCGCCGCCGGCCCCTGCTCGGCGGGTGCCTGCACGCGCGGCGCCACCGGCGCGGCCTGGAACGGGTTGGCGCGGGTGAAGTACCACGCCGCGCCGGCCGCGATCAGCGCCCCGAACACCAGGCCGATGAAGATGCCGATCAGCGTGCCGCCCGCGCTCTTCGCCGGGGCGCGGGCGGGCCTGCGGGCCGGCTTGCGATCACGACTCACGATTGCGCCCCCTGCATCACATCGACTCGGGCGCCGACACGCCCAGCATCTTCAGGCCGGTGACCAGCACCTGGCGCACCGCCGCGGCGAGCGCGAGACGGGCGAGCTTGACCGCCTCGTCCTCGACCAGCATGCGCTCGGCGTTGTACCAGCTGTGGAAATCGGCGGCGAGGTCCTTGAGGTAGAAGGCGATCTGGTGCGGCGCGTAGTCGGCGGCGGCGTTCTGCACCAGCTCGGGGAAGCTGGCCAGGCGCGCGCACAGGGCCAGTTCGCGCTCGTTCTGCAGCAGGCCGAGATCGGCGCCCGCCAGTTCGGCCGCCTCGCCGCCCCACTGGTTGAGCACCGAACACACGCGGGCGTGGGCGTACTGCACGTAGTACACCGGGTTCTCGTTGCTCTGGCTCTTGGCCAGGTCGAGGTCGAAGTCCAGGTGCTGGTCGGACTTGCGCAGCACGTAGAAGAAGCGGCAGGCGTCGTTGCCGACCTCGCGGCGCAGCTCGCGCAGGGTGACAAACTCCCCCGAGCGGGTGGACATCGAGGTCTTCTGACCGTCGCGATAGAGCACCGCGAACTGCACCAGCGCCACCTCGAGCTTCTCCGGCGGCAGACCGAGGGCGGCGATGGCGCCCTTCACGCGCGGAATGTAGCCGTGGTGGTCGGCGCCCCAGATGTCGATGATGCGGTCGAAGCCGCGTTCGTACTTGTTGAGGTGGTAGGCGATGTCGGAGGCGAAGTAGGTGTACAGCCCGTTCTCGCGCTGCACGACGCGGTCCTTCTCGTCGCCGAAGGCGGTG
>JAREIX010000322.1 GCA_029286945.1 Thauera sp.
CCTGCTGCCGCTGCTGGTGCCGATCGCGGTGGCGATGGGCTGGGACCTGGTGTGGTTCGGGGTGATGATGACGATCAACCTCGCCATCGGCCAGTTCACGCCGCCGATGGCGATCTCGCTGATGATCACCTCGCGCATCGCCGGCATCGGCATGGAGGAGACCTTCAAATGGGTGATCTGGCTGGTGCTGGCGATGGGCGCCGGGCTGACGCTGATGATCGTGTTCCCGCAGCTAGCGCTGTGGCTGCCGGGCAAGCTGGGGTATCTGTAACCCGGGTGCGGGCCGCTGGCGCCCGCCCTGGCGTCTTCCGCACCGCCGACGGGCTGGGCCTCAGCCCGGCTGGTCGAGCAGGTCGTTGATCGCGAGCTGGATGCGCTGCGCGACGCGCCGGCGGTCGAGGTCGGGGTTGCGGATGGTGCGCAGCAGAAGGCCTTCGAACAGGCTGGCGAGCACTTCGACCATGTCGGCGGTGGCAGCGGGCGTGTCGTCGTGGCCGGCGGCGCTGCGGATGGCGTGGATGGTCACCATCAGTTCGCGGCGACAGGTTGCATCGGCCTCGCGGACGATCCTGGCGACGTGCGGGTTGCGCGCGGCTTCGGCGACGATCTCCACCTTGAGCGCCGCACTGGCCGGATCGAGCTGATCGAGCACGCCTTCGGCGGCGCGTTCGATCAAGGCATTGCGCACGTTGCAGGCGGCGCGCAGCTCGGCGGTCAGCGTCAGCAGGGTTTCAAGATCCTGTGCCACGATCGCGCCGATGATCGCTTCCTTGTTCTCGAAGTAGTGATAGATGTGGCCGGCGCTCATGCCGGCGATCTTCGATATCCGTGCGATGCTCGCGCCATGAAAACCGTGCTCGCGAAAGCACTGCGCCGCGGCGGCGAGGATCTGCTGGCGGCGGGCGGCGGCGCGCGAGGCTTCGGTGTTATGGGGCGTGGGGTCGGTGATCGGCATGCTGTTCCGGTGGGACACTCGGCCCCGCCGGCGATGAACCACCGGGGCGGGGCGATGTCTTGAAAAAGCTTGCGATGCAGCAAACCATAACATAGAATGAGCGTTCGATCTAGAATAACCATTCTAATAAGCGGGATGTCGGGCAGCGACCAACAGTTGCACGCCGGCGTCGCCGCCTCTCGCGTTCACGAGGCTCCAATGAAGACAAGCTCCCAACCCCTTTTCAGGTCCGCGGCCGTGGTGGCACTCAGCGCCCTGTTCCTTGCCGCTTGCAGTGGAGGCAAGGAACAGGGCGGCGCGCCGGGCGCCGGGGGGGCGCCGCCGGCGCCTGCGGTCACCGTGATGACGCTCAAGACCGAAACGGTGCCGATGGTGGCCGAGCTGCCCGGCCGCACCACCCCCTACCTGATCGCCGAGCTGCGCCCGCAGGTCACCGGCATCGTCACCGAGCGCGCCTTCAACGAGGGCAGCGAGGTCAAGGCCGGCCAGGTGCTGTACCGCATCGACCCGGCGCCCTATCAGGCTGCCTACGACAGCGCCAAGGCTGCGCTCGCGCGCGCCGAGGCCAACGCCCAGGTGGCACGCATCAAGGCCGAACGCCACGCCGGCCTGGTGAAGATCGAGGCCGTGAGCAAGCAGGCCAACGACGACGCCCAGGCCGGGCTCAAGCAGGCCCAGGCCGAGGTCGCGGCCGCCAAGGCGGCGCTCGACAAGGCGAAGATCGACCTCGACTACACCCGGCTGAAGTCGCCGATCGCCGGCCGCATCGGGCGCTCGGCGGTCACCGCCGGCGCGCTGGTCACCGCCAACCAGGCACAGGCGCTCGCCACCGTGCAGCAGCTCGATCCGATCTACGTCGACCTCACCCAGTCCAGCGCCGACATGCTGCGCCTGCGCAGCGAGATTGCCGCCGGCCGCCTGCAGGCGGGCGCCAAGGGCGAGGTGCCGGTCAGGCTGATCCTCGAGGACGGCAGCGAGTACGCCGTCGAAGGCCGCCTCGCGCTGTCCGAAGTGACGGTGGATGAAGGCACCGGCAGCGTGACCCTGCGCGCGAAGTTCTCCAATGTCGACGGCGTGCTGCTGCCCGGCATGTACGTGCGCGCCCGCCTGCCGCAGGGCATGCGCAGCGACGCGATCCTGGTGCCGCACAAGGCGCTCAGCCGCGATCCGCTCGGCAACGCGCTGGTGATGGCGGTCGATGCCGAGTCCAAGGTGGTCGCCCGTCCGGTGCAGGTTGCGCAGTCGCTCGGCGAGAACTGGGTGGTGACCAGCGGGGTGAAGGCCGGCGAGCGCATCATCGTCGAGGGCCTGCAGAAGGTCCGCCCCGGCGTTGCCGTGCAGGCCGAGGAAGCGGGTGCAGCCCCGGCCGCTCCCGCCGCTCCGGCCGCCGCGGCGAAGTGAGGTAGGCGACCATGGCCCGCTTCTTCATCGACCGACCCATCTTCGCGTGGGTCATCGCCATCGTCATCATGCTGGCCGGCGCACTGTCCATCCAGCAGTTGCCGGTGTCCCAGTACCCGTCGATCGCGCCGCCCGCGATCGTCATCAATGCCAAATACCCCGGCGCCTCCGCCAAGGCGGTGGAAGACTCGGTGACGCAGATCATCGAGCAGAAGCTGACCGGCCTCGACGGCCTGCTGTACATGAAGTCGACCAGCGACGCCTACGGCAACGCCTCGACCACGCTGACCTTCTCCGCCGACACCGACCCCGACATC
>JAREIX010000323.1 GCA_029286945.1 Thauera sp.
GTCTGCTGCGGGAAGGCCGGGTTGCTGGCGGCGAAGTTGATCAGGTCGACCGGCAGCCCGGCGCTGATGTTGGGCTTGACCAGCACCAGCCAGCCCGGCACGGCCGCGTCGACGTAGCGCACGCGGGCGAGCGCGAGGCAGGCGTTGCTCTTGCGCGAGGCGAGGTCGTTGAGCGAGCCGAACAGCGCCAGCCCGGCCGGTCGCGCCTCGCCCTCCGCACAGGGACGCGGGCGCAGGAACTCGATCTCCGCGCCCAGATCGATGCGCGCCTTGCGCACCAGGTTCTCGAGGTCGCCGAAACGGTAGTCCGGGTCGGCGCCGCAGTCGGCCACCACGATCATGCCGCAGCGCTCGGCGAGCAGGGCGTAGGCGCCCGTGTTCTCGAAGTGGCCGCCGTCGCTCAGGAACCAGTCCGGACCGCCGCTGCCCTTGAAGTTGCAGAACACCTCGCTGAGCAGGCCGCGCGACTTGCCGGCGAGGCGGCGGGTGGGGCGCGGCAGGTTCTCGCGTGCGGCGCGCGTCCACCAGTAGCCGAGGCGGATGCCGGCGAAGGCCAGCAGCGCCGAAATGCCGCCACGCGTCTGGCTGCCGAGGCCGGGCGACACCGCGGCGCCCGAGATCGCCACCCACGAGCCCAGGCCGAGGGCGCCGCGGCCCTTCACCTGGGTCCATGGATCCTGACCTGCCCGCACCCAGCCCCGCGGTCCCACCGTCAGCGGCAGGCCGCGGCGGTCGCGGTTGAACAGCCCGCCACGCGGGTCGTGCGTCTGGTTGATGCAGACCCCGATCAGATGCACCGGGCCGCCATGCAGGTGCGGTGCGTAGGTGTCCATTGCCAGGTCGTCGCCCGCGTCGGGGTCGAACACGCTCTTGTGGGCGAGGCGCGCCGCGCCGTTATCGGAAACGACGCCGATGGGGCCGAGCGGGGCCTGCTGGTCGAAGCGGGCCGGGTTGGCCGCGCCCAGGTAGCTGCGCACCAGGCGCGCACGGTAGAAGGTGTGCAGCGACGAGAGGTTGAGGAATTCGAAGTTGCGCCCGGTGGCGAGCACGTAGCCGCCGGCGGCCGCAGCGATCACGCAGAGCCGGAACCAGGGCGCACCGAAGTCCACCTTCTCCGCGGCCGCGAACATCGGCCCCAGCGCCGCCGCGTGCACCAGCGAGACCCACCACGCGCACAGCAGGAAGCCGAGCAGGTAGCCGGCGAACTGGCCCAGGCTCAGCAGGAGCTTGCCGCTCATCCCGCCGCGGGCGCCGCCACCCAGCGCCGGCATCGCCGCGCGCAGCACGGCGGCGGCCACCGCCAGGGCGAGCGCGGTGTCGGCCTGCGCCTTGAACTCGAAGGCGAGGAACCACGCCGCCCGGTCCACCAGCCCGACCAGCAGCACCACCGCGATCGCTTTCATCACCATGGACTGCCAGTCGGCCAGCCAGCGCCGCACCGCCTCCTCGCGCAGCCGCAGCCCGTCGGCCTCGGCCTGGTCGAAGAGGTGACGCAGCAGGAAGCGCGCCCACGGGATCGCGAGCAGCCAGGCGGTGGCTAGGCCGATCGTTCCCCAGGTCAGCGCCATCCGGATCACATGGCCCGGTTGCCCCTGCGGGCCGATGAGGGGGTCGCGGTAGCCCACCAGCAGCCCGCATGCGATCGCCAGGATCCCCCATTGCACGGCGAGGTAGCCGGGCCGCCAACCGGGCCGGCCGGCCGACGCCACCCAGGGCACGACCCAGTACGCCGCGGTGGCGAGGCCGCCGAGCACGGCCAGCACCGGGATCACAGTCGGCCACAAGGTGGGCAGCCAGAGCGGCAGCCAGCGCAGGGCCTCGAAGCGCTCGCCCGTCACCCACCGCGCGATCGCGGCCCACACGCCCACATCGATCGTCGCCAGCGCCACGCCGAGCGCGAGGGCCAGCGCGCCAAGCTCGAGGTGGATCGCGAGCAGGTTGCGCAGGAAGATCGCGAACGCGAAGGTCCGGTCTGCCGGCCCGCGCGGCACCAGATAGCGGCCGTTGGCGCGCAGCCACCAGCGGAACCAGCGCGGTTCCTGGGCGCCGAAGGCCGCGAAGATGGCGCGGGTGTCCGCCGCGGAGCGTGCGCGCTGCAGCAGGCGGCCGAGCATGCCGCCGATGTAGCCGCCGCCGGACACGGTCGACAGCAGGTCGAAGCGTTCGAGCAGACGGTTGCGGGCGAGCACGCCGAGCAGGCCGAAACAGAAGGTCGCGCTGCGGATGCCGCCGCCCGACAGCGCCAGCCCCCATTTGTCCTCGACGCCGTCCTTGCGCCCGAGGGCCGCACGCCGTTCGCCCACCAGTTCGTCGATCTTCCCGCTCATGGCACCGTCCCCCCGCTGGTGGTGCGAAGCCGCGAACACGCGTCCGCGTGCACAGTGTCTCTATAGCACCGGAAGTCCTCGCATGACAGCATCAAGCACGGCCGCGGCGGTGCCGAACGGATCCGGTGCGTCAGGGCCGTGGCGGTCGGGGCGGGTGCTGCCCGACCGGCTCACCCGGCTGCGAGCCGGCACGCCGCGTACTTGAACTCCGGAATCTTTCCGTACGGGTCGAGCGCCGGGTTGGTGAGCAGGTTGGCCGCCGCCTCCACGTAGCAGAAGGGCACGAAGACCATGCCCTCGGGCATCAGCGGGTCGGCGCGCGCGGCGAGCGTGATGCGGCCGCGG
>JAREIX010000084.1 GCA_029286945.1 Thauera sp.
GCTGTCCGACATGAGCAGGTCTTCGGCGGCCGGCGCCTCGTCATAGACCTGGATGCCCATGTTGTTGAAGGTGGCGATGATGCCTTCGATCTGCTCGGCGTCGGCCACGTCGTCGGGGAGGTGGTCGCTGATCTCGGCGTAAGTCAGGTAGCCACGCTCCTTGCCGAGCGTGATCAGCGTCTTCAGCCGGGTGCGGCGCACTTCCGCGTCGAGCGGGGTGGCAGCAGGGCTTTCGACGACGGGAGCTGACTTGTCCTTGGCCTTCGAAGGACGACCCTTGGCCGGGGCGTCCTTGCGTGGGTCCTTGGCTTTTTCGCGTGCCATGGCACTCCTCAAGTGAGGGTGTAAGAAAATGGGAAACCGAAAATTGTACTATAAATCTGAGACTTTGCCTCCATTGGCGAGGTTCCGCTTCTCCAGCAGCAGCTCGCTGAGGCGGTGGCGGGCGTTCGCGTCCAGGCCGTGCTCACGATCCTGTTGTAGCAGGGCGGCGATCTCGTTGCCGACGCTGTCGGCGTGCAGCTTGCGCAGGCTGTCCTCGAACAAGGTCTCGACCACCGCTTCGTCGAATTCCGCGTCGACGAGTTCCGCGGCCACGCGTGACAGGGTTTCTCCGTGCGGCGTGTCGCGGAAGCGCTCGATCATCGCGCCCAGGCCGCCGATGATGGCGACCAGCGCGCGGCCCTCGGCGCTGTCGTCCGGGATCAGCGCCACCGGCAGGCGTGCCGCCCAGGTCGGGTGCTGCAGCACCAGGCGCAGCAGCGTGCTGGCGGTGGAGGGCGGCTTGCGCCGTCCGCCGCTGCGTGGACGGACCGTCGCCGCGCGCGCGACCGGGCGGCGAGCGGGGCGCTGGTCGGCGAGCTCCGGGTCGGCTGCGGCCGGCCGTGCCGGTGCGCCCGCAGCGGCGCCGGGCGTGGCCGGCTGCGCGTCCGCGCCGCGTCGGCGCGGCGCCTGGGCGGCGAGCTGCTCGAAGGCGAACTCGACTTCGCCCTGGGTCATGCCGGCGGTCTCGGCCACCGACTTGACCACCTGCAGCCTGAGCAGCGGCGCGGCGATGCGCGTCACCAGCGGCGCGGCCTCGTGCACGAAGGCGGCGCGGCCTTCGGCGCTGTCGAGGGGGTGGCGCTCGGACAGGGTCTGGATCAGGAAGCGTGCGAGCGGGGTGGCGGCGAGCGCGGCCGTGCGGAAAGCCTCGGCGCCCTCGGCGCGGACGAAGGAGTCGGGGTCGTGCTCCGCGGGCAGGAACAGAAAGGCCAGCGTGGCATCGTCGCGCAGCGACTCGAGCGCGTTCTCGAGCGCGCGCCAGGCGGCGCGACGACCGGCGGCGTCGCCGTCGAAGCAGAACACGATGCGGTCGGTCTGGCGCAGCAGCGTATGCACATGCTGCGGCGTGGTCGCGGTGCCGAGGGTGGCGACGGCGTTCTCGATTCCGAACTGGGCGAGCGCCACCACGTCCATGTAGCCCTCGACCACGACCACGAAGCCGGCGTCGCGGATCGGTTTCTGCGCCAGGAACAGGCCGTAGAGCTCGCGCCCCTTCTCGAACAGCGGCGTCTCGGGCGAATTCAGGTACTTCGGCTCGCCCTTGTCGAGCACGCGCCCGCCGAAGGCGATGATGCGGCCGCGGCGGTCGTGGATCGGGAAGATGACGCGGTGGCGGAAGCGGTCGTAGCGCCGGCCCTGGTCGTTGTCGATCACCAGTCCGGCGTCGGCGAGCGACTTCGACTGGTAGTCGGGAAAGACCTTCTGCAGCGCCTGCCAGTCGTCGGGCGCGTAGCCGAGCTCGAAGCGCGCCGCGATCTGGCCGGACAGGCCGCGCCGCTTGAGGTAGTCGACGGCCTCGCGCGCGGACTTGAGCTGCTCGCGGTAGAAGCGCGCAGCCACCGCCATCGCCTCGTACAGGCGTTCGCTGGCATCGTCATGCACCGGGGCCGCACTGCGCCCGTCGTCGGGCACCTGCAGGCCGACCTGGCCGGCGAGCTCCTTGACCGCGTCGACGAAGCCGAGGCCGCTGTACTCCATCAGGAAGCCGATCGCGCTGCCGTGCACGCCGCAACCGAAGCAGTGGTAGAACTGCTTCGAGGGGCTGACCGAGAACGAGGCGGATTTCTCGCCGTGGAAAGGGCAGCAGGCGAAATAGTTGGCACCACTCTTCTTGAGCGGCAGATAGCGTTCGATGACGTCGACGATGTCGACGCGGGACAGCAGTTCCTGGACGAAGGACTGTGGAATCATCGCGCGCGCAAACGCCCCGTGCATCTGCAGGCGGCGCGGGGTGCCGACGCGTGGATGCGGAGGTGATCGTGAAAAAGCATCACGCCGGGCGAGGGTCGAGTGACCTTCGGCCGGCGTGCAGGCAGCCCCGCGAGGCGGGGTGCGGGAGCAATCAGTAGAGCTTCGGCGGCAGCGTCTGGCTGCGCAGGCGCTTGTGATTGCGCTTCACTGCGGCGGCCAGCTTGCGCTTGCGCTCGGCGGTAGGCTTCTCGTAGAACTCGCGCGAGCGCAGTTCGGTCAGCACACCGGTCTTCTCGATGGTGCGCTTGAAGCGGCGGATCGCAACCTCAAACGGCTCGTTTTCCTTGACGCGGATACCGGGCATTGCGGACTTCCTTGGGTGTCTGGTGGGCAGAAAGACCGCGAATATAAACCACGCCCCTGGATAAGGCAAGGGCGGCGCTCGCCGTAAGCGCTCCGTGCAGGGTTAAAATGCGACACCGAATCAAACGGATGCACCCCATGAAAGTCCTCGGCATCGAAACCTCCTGCGACGAGACCGGCGTGGCGATCTACGACGCCGGAGCCGGCCTGCTCGCGCACGGCCTGCACTCGCAGATCGACCTGCATGCGGCCTACGGAGGCGTCGTGCCCGAGCTCGCCTCGCGCGACCACATCCGCCGCCTGCCGCTGTTGATCAGGCAGACGCTGGCCGAGGCCGGGCTGGACGCCGCGCAGGTGGACGCCGTGGCCTACACCGCCGGGCCCGGCCTGGCGGGGGCGTTGCTGGTGGGGGCGAGCGTGGCCGAGTCCTTCGCCATGGCGCGCGGGATTCCCGCGTTGCCGGTGCATCACCTCGAGGGGCATCTGCTGTCGCCGCTGCTGTCGGCGGATCCGCCCGCCTTCCCCTTCGTCGCCCTGCTGGTCTCCGGCGGGCATACGCAGCTGATGCGCGTGCGCGCAGTGGGTGACTATGCGCTGCTCGGCGAATCGGTGGACGACGCTGCCGGCGAGGCTTTCGACAAGACCGCCAAGCTGCTCGGGCTCGGCTATCCGGGCGGCCCCCAGCTGGCGCGACTGGCCGCGCAGGGCGTGGCCGGGCGCTTCCGCCTGCCGCGGCCGATGCTGCACTCGGGCGATCTCGATTTCAGTTTCAGCGGCCTCAAGACCGCGGTGCTCAACGTGGTGTCGGCACCCGACTGGGACCCGGCGCGCATGGCCGATCTCGCCGCCGAGTTCCAGCAGGCGGTGGTCGAGGTGCTGTGCGCGAAGGCGCTCGCGGCGCTCAGGAAGGTGGGGCTGAAGACGCTGGTGGTGGCGGGCGGGGTCGGCGCCAACCTGCATCTGCGCGCTACGCTCGACGAGGCCTTGGCCCGCCGTGGCGGGCGCGTACATTACCCCGAGCCCGCGCTGTGCACCGACAACGGCGCGATGATCGCCTTCGCCGGCGCGCTGCGCCTGGCGGCGGGAGAAACCGGCGCGGAGATCGCTGCCGTCCGCATCCGGCCGCGCTGGCCGCTGGTCGAGCTGCAGCCGCCGCGCCCCGCCGCCGGCTGAAGCCGCCGCGGGCGCGGCGCAGCCGGGAAGTCGGCCTCAGTTGCCGGCGCGCGGGTCCTTCTTCTTCTTGCCGCCGATCTTGCCTTCGGTGCCGGCGCGCAGGCGGGCGATGTTGTCCTTGTGGCGCCAGATCAGCACCGCGGCGATCACCGCCAGCACGCCGACCGCGAAGCGCGGGCCGAGGAAGATCATGCCCGCCACCGGCGCCGCCACCGCGGCCGACAGGGCGGCCGCCGAGGAGTAGCGCGAGGTGTAGGCGACCATCAGCCAGATCACCGCGCAGAAGATCGCGATCCGTCCGTCGATGCCTGCCAGCACGCCGAGCGCGGTCGCCACGCCCTTGCCGCCGTTGAAGCGCAGGAACATCGAGAACACGTGGCCGAGGAAGGCGGCCAGCCCCGCCAGTGCCGCCTGGCCGGCGTCGAAGCCGAGTTGGGTTGCCGCCCACACGGCCAGCCAGCCTTTGAGACTGTCGCCGAGCAGGGTCAGCGCCGCCGCGCCCTTGTTGCCACTGCGCAGCACGTTGGTGGCGCCCGGATTGCCCGAGCCGTAGCGGCGCGGATCCTCCAGGCCGAACAGCTTGCTGGTGACGATGGCGAAGGGAATCGAGCCGAGCAGGTAGGCGGCGACGAGCAGCAGCAGGAGGGACATCGTGGCTCCACCGTCCGGAGGTGCCGGGCGGATTCAATGAAATGCGGTGAATGGCTGGCCGGGGCGCCTCTCCGCGATCGTGTGTACGCGGAAAAGCTTTTTCCGGCGGCCCGGCCCTGGCAAGCTAGAATCCCCGCGATTCTAAACGGGAAGCAGCATGGATTTCATCTTCATCGAGGAAATGCGCGTCAAGGCCTGGGTTGGCATTTACGAGCGCGAGAAGAGCGGACCACAGACGGTCGAGCTCAATCTCACCTTCGGTGTGCCGGAGGCGGCCGCCGAGCGCGACGACATTGCCGACACCATCGATTACGCGGTGGTCACCGCGCGCATTCGAAGCGAATTGAGCGAGCGCCATTTCAATCTCATCGAGAGCCTGGGTGAATTCGTCGTCAATCTGCTGTTCGAGGAATTCGGCGCGCCGTGGGTCAAATTGAAGGTGGCGAAGATCGGCGTCATGAAGGATGTGCGCCGTGTTGGTGTGCATATCCAGCGCACTCGCGCGGGCGTGCTCGTTCCGCCTGGCGCTTGAAAGAAAGAGGCCTCGAATCCCGCATCGTGCCGGATTCGAGGCCTTTTCAATTCCCGATCGGCGCCAGCCGGCGCGGCGCGGAATTGCGCCGCGTCAGACGGCCAGTTCTTCGAGCGCCTTGCCCTGTGCGATCCAGTCGAGCGCCCATTGCGGCTTGCGGCCGCGACCGCTCCAGCCCTGCTCGGGATTGGCGGGATTGCGGTAGCGGATGACCGGCGCCGGCTTTGCCGCCTTGGCGGCCTTGGCGCCCGGACGGCGGCCGCGCTTGGCGGCGGGCTTGGCTTCGGTGCTCGCCGGTGCGCCGCCCTCGAGCAGATCGTCGAGCGACAGACCCTCGTCGGCGGCCATCTTCTGCATGCGCTTGATCAGGTTGCGGCGCGTCACGTCGCTGCGGCGACGGATTTCGCTTTCCACCTTGGCTTGCAGGCGGCGCAGGTCGGGCAGGGTGTATGTCGAAAGATCCATGGTATCTCCGGTCCTTGAATGGTGGTGTCACGCGGTGTCATGCCCCGGGATCGGGTTCTTCTTGATGCCTGCGCACGACGTGAGGGGGTGTAATTGCCGGTGCGCAATTGTGCCACCATTCAAAACCGGATTGAAAACAATTCGTCGAATTGCGTTCAATTCAAGTTTGCCGATCGGCGTTCAATTCTGCGGGGATTGTCCCGCCGTCAATTCGCGACCTGCACCAGCCGCGGTTGCAGGGCGCGCAGCAGGTCGTGCGGATGGATGCCGACCAGGAATCCGCGCCGCCCGCCATTGATGTAGATGAGCGGCAGGTCGAGCACCGTGCGCTCGAGATAGACCGGCATCTTCTTGCGCGTGCCGAAGGGCGAGGTGCCGCCGACGAGATAGCCGCTGTGACGATTCGCGGTTTCGGGTTTGCAGGCCTCGACGTGCTTGCAGGGAATCTGGCGCGCGAGCTCCTTGGTCGATACCTTGTGGTCGCCGTGCATGAGGACGACCATCGGCTGTGCGTTTTCGTCCTCCATGATCAGGGTCTTGATCACGGCGTGCTCGCTGACGTTGAGTTCGCGCGCGGAGACGGCCGTGCCGCCATGCTCCTCGTAATCGTAAAGGTGGCTGGAGAATGCAATTCCGTGCTGGCGGAGAAAGCGGGTGGCCGGCGTTTCCGGGGCGTGCGTGTCTTGTCTGCTCATGATCAGTCCGGATGCGGTGAAATGCGGGTGCGGCAGCGTTGAATGTCACACATTGTAAATCCGTGCGACCTGCGGGCGCCGAAGTCCGTTCACGCGCGCGGATGATGGCGGGCGTGCAGCTGCTTCAATCGTTCGCGCGCCACGTGGGTGTAGATCTGCGTGGTCGAGATGTCGGCGTGGCCAAGCAGCAATTGCACCACGCGCAGATCCGCGCCGTGGTTGAGCAGATGGGTGGCGAAGGCGTGGCGCAGCGTGTGCGGCGAGATACGCTCGCGGGCGATGCCGGCGTCCATGGCGTGGCGCTTGATGATGTTCCAGAACATCTGCCGCGTCATGCCGGCGCCGAGCCGGGTCACGAACACCTCGTCGCAATGGCGACCGGCGAGCAGCACGGGACGCCCCTCGGCGAGGTAGCGCTGCAGCCATTCCGCGGCGATCTCGCCGAGCGGCACCAGGCGCTCCTTGCTGCCCTTGCCCATGATGCGCAGCACCCCCTCGTTGAGCCCGACCGCAAAGACCTTGAGGCCGACCAGTTCGGATACGCGCAGGCCCGCGGCATACAGCACCTCGAGCATGGCGCGGTCGCGCAGGCCCTGCGGCGTCGCGGTATCGGGGGCGCCGAGCAGGGCCTCGACCTGGGCCTCGCTCAGCGTCTTCGGGAAGCGCTCGGCCGGCATCGGCGAATCGAGCAGCAGCGTCGGGTCCTCGGCGATCTCGCGGTTGGCGAGCAGCAGCCGGTAGTAGCGCCGCAAGGTGGCGAGCAGACGGCGCTGGCTGGCGGGCTTCGACTCGCGGCTGAACTCGGCCAGGTAGCCGGCGAGGTCCGCCACGGTGGCGGCCGGCAGGCGTCCGCCGCGCGCCTCGAGCCAGGCGGCGAAGTGCGCCAGGTCGCTGCGGTAGCCGGCCAAGGTGTTGCGCGCCAGGCCGTGCTCGAGCCACAGGGCGTCGACGAAGCGGTCGAGTTCGCTGCGGTGGTGGTCCTGCAGCCCCGACTCGATCGCCGGCGGGCGAGCGCTCACAGCGCCCCTTCGAAGGCCAGCAGCCAGCGCTTGACCTCGAGCAGCCAGCCTGCACGCGCGTTCGCGAAGCCGCCCAGCCCGGCGCTGGCGGTGACGCGGTGGCAGGGCACGATCAGCGGGAAGGGATTGGCGCCGCAGGCCTGGCCGACCGCGCGCGGCGCGCTGCCGAGCTGCGCGGCGAGCGTGCCGTAGGTGGCGGTGCGGCCACGCGGGATCGCGCTGATCGCCGCCCACACGCGCTGGCGGAAGGGGGTGCCGACGCGCGCCAGCGGTAGCGGGAAGGGCAGGTCGGGGTCGTCGATCCATTCGCGCAGCGCGTGCGCCGCGGCGCCGGCGGTGGCGTTGCGCGGATCCTGCAGCGGCGTGCCCGGCGGCAGGAACACGAGCTCGCGCAGCGCACCGTCGTGCGCGCGGATGCCGAAGGGGCCGAAGGGGAGCGCGATGACCGCGTCGAAGCCGGCCGGCGGCGCAGCCTCGGGCGGGCGCACGGCGTCGGCAGGGGCGCGGCGGGCCGGGCTCACTCGGGCTGCCTGAGCAGGGCGTTGCGCAGGTCGTGGTCGGCCGGACGGCTGCCGAGCCAGATCCGCAGCAGGGCGGGGTAGAAGTCGACGTCGGCGATGTCCGCACCGCGCTGCTGGCCATCGACGATCAGGCGGGTCGCGCCGCTGGCGAGCTGGTCGAGCAGGATCTCGGTGCCGGGCTTGACCGCACCGACCGCATTGAGGGATTCGAGCAGCGCGGTGGTGGCCGGGCGCAGGGCCTCGAGCTGGGCCGCGTCATGGTTCTTCTCCAGTCCAGCCAGCAGCGCGTCGCTGAACTGGCGAGCCTCGAGGTCGCGGATCGGCACGATGCGGATGCGCTTGGCGCCCTTGTCGCCGAGGATCGCGGCGGCATCGGCGAGCGGCGCGCGTAGGTACAGGCCCATCGCATAGACCTTGAAGCCGACGCGGGTGCGCAGGCCGGCGCCGTTGAGCGTCAGCGTGCGCTTGTGCACGCTCAGGCTGGGCTCGAAATCGACGCCACCGACCTGCACGGCAGCCTGGGCGAGGCTCGCCGACAGCAGGGCCGCAGCGATCAGGGTACGGAGGAAGCGGGGCATGGGGTGTCCTTGGCGGGGCGGCGGCCGGTCGCGCTCAGCGACGGATCTCGCCGTTGCCGAACACGATCCATTTCTGGCTGGTCAGGCCCTCGAGGCCGACCGGCCCGCGGGCGTGGATCTTGTCGGTGGAGATGCCGATCTCCGCGCCGAGGCCGTATTCGAAGCCGTCGGCGAAGCGGGTCGAGGCATTCACCATCACCGAGGACGAATCTACCTCGCGCAGGAAGCGCATGGCGTGGGAATAGTTCTCGGTGACGATCGCTTCGGTGTGGCCGGAGCTGTAGGCGTTGATGTGGGCGATCGCCTCGTCGATGCCGTCCACCAGCTTCACCGCGATGATCGGCGCCAGGTATTCCTCGCGCCAGTCGGCCTCGGTGGCGGCGACCAGCTGGGCGGCGTCGATGCCGGCCGCGCCCAGCAGGGCGAGCGATTCGGCGCAGCAGCGCATCTCGACGCCCTTGGCGGCGAGCATGCGGCCGATCTCCGGCAGGTAGATGTCGGCGACATCGCGCGCCACCAGCAGCGATTCGGCGGTGTTGCAGGTGCCGTAGCGCTGGGTCTTGGCGTTCTCGACGATCGGCACCACCTTGGCGGGATCGGCCTCGTCGTCGATATAGACGTGGCAGTTGCCGTCGAGGTGCTTGATCACCGGCACGCGCGCGTCCCGCGAGATGCGCTCGATCAGGCCCTTGCCGCCGCGCGGCACGATCACGTCCACGAACTCGGGCATCGTGATGAGCGCGCCGACGGCCGCGCGGTCGGTGGTCTCCACCACCTGCACCGCGTGCTCGGGGAGCCCGGCGGCGACGAGGCCGGCACGCACGCAGGCGGCGATCGCGCGGTTGGCGTTGATCGCCTCCTTGCCGCCGCGCAGGATCGCGGCGTTGCCCGACTTCAGGCACAGCGCCGCAGCGTCGGCGGTGACGTTGGGGCGGGCCTCGTAGATGATGCCGATCACGCCCAGCGGCACCCGCATCTTGCCGAGCTGGATGCCGGAGGGGCGGCGCTTGATGTCGCTCATCTCGCCCACCGGGTCGGGCAGGGCGGCGACCTGCTCGAGGCCGGCGGCCATCGCCTCGATGCCCTTGCCGTCGAGCGTCAGGCGGTCGATCAGCGCCGGCTCCAGGCCGGCGGCGCGCGCCTCTTCGAGGTCCCGGGCATTGGCGGCGAGCAGCGCGTCGCGCTGGGCGCGGATCTCGGCCGCCATCGCCAGCAGCGCGGCGTTCTTGGCCTGGGTGGAGGCGGCGGCGACCACGCGCGAGGCTGCGCGCGCCTGCCGGCCGAGGGTCTGCATGTAGTGCTGGATGTCCATTCGGGCGTTCTTCGCAATCAGGAGGCGCCGGCTCGCGGGCGGGCGCGGGTAAAGCCGCATTTAAACATCGAATCGGACGAGGGGTCACCCCGCCCGCCGCTCACCCCCGGCGCAGCAGCATCCAGGCCGCGAAGGCGAGCGTCGCGGTGAAGCTCACCAGCGACCAGTTGGCGATCGACAGGCCGAGGAAGGTCCAGTCGACCACCGTGCAGTCGCCGGCGCCGCGGAAGATCATCGGCAGGGCCTGGGCGAGCGGAAAGCTCTCGAGCATGAACTCGAGCCCCGGCCCGCACTCCGGGATCAGCGGCGGGTCGATCTGCATCCAGCTCTGGCGCGCGGCGATGATGCCGCCGGTGAGCGCGGCGGCGCCGATCAGGCCGGCATAGACGCGCTCGCCGCTGCGGCCGGGGGCGTGGATCGCGCCGGCGAGCGCGATCAGCGCCGCGGTGGCGAAGGCGTAGCGCTGCATGATGCACATCGGGCAGGGTTCCAGGCCCTCGACGTGCTGCAGGTAGAGGCCGAAGCCGAGCAGCCCGGCGGCGACCAGGAAGAGGGCGAGATAGAGCACGCGGGCGGGCAGGTGGAGGATGCGGCGGAGCAGGGTCATGGTGCTTGAGGGGACGGAACAGGCCGTCATTGTAATCGGCGCGCGCCGCTCGGGCCCGTCCTTCAGCCGGCGAGCGCGGCCTGCAGCATGTCGAGGAAGGCACGCGTCTTGGCGGGCATCAGCTTGCGCCCGGGGAAGACCGCCCACGCGGTGATCGACGGCAGGCACCAGTCGGGCATCACGCGCTGCAGCTCGCCGCGGCGCACGTAGGCGCTGGCGAAGTAGTCCGGCACCGCGGCGATGCCGGCGCCGGCGCGGGCGAAGCGGATCAGCAGCTCCGGCGAGTTGGCGCTGATCGAGCCTGGCGGCACGCCCTCCCAGCGCCGCTCGGCGCCCAGCAGCGTCCAGCCGAGGGGCTCGCCGGTGCGCGCCATCAGGCGCAGCGCGCGGTGGTGCTGGAGGTCTTCCGGGGCGGCGGGCGCGCCATGCTCGGCGATGTAGGCGGTGGAGGCATACAGGCCCCACGGGAAATCCGCCAGCCGGCGCGCGGCGAGCAAAGTGTCGTCGGGCAGCTCGCCCATGCGGATGGCGAGGTCGAAGTTCTCGCCGAGCAGATCCACCCGGCGCGGCGACAGGTCGAGCGCCAGCGTCACCGCCGGGTGCAGCGCGGAGAAGGCGGCGAGCATGTCGGTCAGCAGCAGGCTGGCGAAGTCGCTCGGCATCGACACCCGCAGCCGGCCGCTCGGGCGCGCCTGGCGGCTCTCGGCGAGCGCGGCGACCGCCGCCACCTCGGTATCCACCTGGCGCGCGTGCTCGAGCAGTGCGCTGCCGAACTCGGTGATGCGCAGCCTGCGCGTGGTGCGCAGCAGCAGGCGCTCGCCGAGCCGCTCCTCGAGCTGCGACAGCCGGCGCGACACGGTCGACTTCGGCAGGCCGAGGCGCTCGGCGGCGGCGGTGAAGCTGCCCTCGTCGACGACGCGGGCGAACAACAACAGGTCGTTGGGGTCTATTCGTTCCATGAGTGGAACAATGATGTCTGTTTGACCGGGTTAATGCAATGCGAAGCGGGGAATAGACTGCGTTCCACCTGATCCCCAACCGACGAGGTCCCGAACATGAAGATCCTGCAAATCAACGGCAGCGCCCGCAGCGAAGGCGCCAACTCCACCCGCATCGCCAACGACATCGTCGCCCGCCTGCAGGCGGCCAACCCGCAGGCCAGCGTCGTGCTGCGCGACCTCGCCCGCAACCCGGCGCCGGTGGTGGACGAGGCGGCGCTCGGCGCCCTCTTCACCCCGGCCGAACAGCGCACGCCGCAGCAGGCCGCCCGTGTGGCCGAGAGCGACGCGCTGATCGCCGAAGTCCAGGCCGCCGACGTCATCGTGATCGGCGTGCCGATGTACAACTTCAGCATCTCGGCCCAGCTCAAGAACTGGATCGACGCCATCGCCCGCGCCGGCGTCACCTTCCGCTACACCGAGAACGGCCCCGAAGGCCTGCTCAAGGGCAAGAAGGTCATCCTCGCCTTCGCCCGTGGCGGCCG
This sequence comes from Thauera sp., assembly GCA_029286945.1. GTDB lineage: Bacteria > Pseudomonadota > Gammaproteobacteria > Burkholderiales > Rhodocyclaceae > Thauera. The sequence continues at coordinate 11,635 of JAREIX010000084.1, forward strand.
CTATCGCGGCACCGCAGCCGACACCCAGACGCCCTTCCTGCAGACGGTGCTCGGCTTCCTGGGCATGACCGATGTCCGCGGCGTCTTTGCCGAAGGCCTGAACATGGGCGAGGATGCCGCCCGCCAGGGCTTCGCCGAGGCCGAGGCCGACATCGCCGCCGCCCTGGCCTGAGCGGAGGGGCGCCATGAGGCTGCAGGCCAAACACGTCCAGCCGGTGGTGATGGCCGGCATCATGGCGTTCCTGATGACCGCCTTCGTCACCTGGCTCAATCTCGGCTTCCGGCCCGACTTCGTGTCGCGGTGGCTGAAGGCCTTCGTCACCGCCTGGCCGCTGGCCTCGCTGGCGGCCTTCGTCGCCGGGCCGGTGGCCCCGGGCATCACCCTCGCCATCCTGCGCGCGGCCGAGCGCCTGCGCTGACCGTCACCGCCTTCCTTTTCAGGAGACCGTCCATGAACAAGCCCGTCGCCAGCGAAACCGTGTGCCGCCCCCGCCGGGTCGAGCGCCTGGTCACCGGCATCCCGACTTCCGACGGTGCCGGTGTCAAGCTCACTCGCGTGCTCACCCAGCAACTGCAGCGCCGGCTCGACCCCTTCCTGATGCTCGACGCCTTCGGCAGCGACCAGGCCGACGATTACATCGCCGGCTTCCCCGACCATCCGCACCGCGGCTTCGAGACCGTCACCTACATGATCGCCGGGCGCATGCTGCACCGCGACAGCGCCGGCCACGAGGGCCTGCTCGAGAACGGCGGCGTGCAGTGGATGACCGCCGGCCGCGGC
>JAREIX010000324.1 GCA_029286945.1 Thauera sp.
GCGGTGGCGGGCCTTCAGCTGGCGGATCACCTGCGCGCCCTTGCTGGCGGCGTTCTTCACCGTCTGCGCCTCGTCGAGGATCAGCAGGCTCCATTCGCGCGCCTGCAACTGCTCGGCATCGCGCCAGAGCAGCGGATAGGTGGTCAGCGCCACGTCGACCTTGTCGCCGCGGGCGCCGACCGCATCGAGTTCGTCGAAGCGCGCATGGCGATCCGCACCGTGCAGGTTGAGCACCTGCAGGTCGGGGGCGAAGCGCTCGGCCTCGGCCTGCCAGTTGAACACCAGCGAGGTGGGCAGGATGACCAGCGCCGGCACGTCCAGCCGGCCGGCCTGCTTCTCGGTGAGCAGGTGGGCGAGTGTCTGCGCGGTCTTGCCCAGGCCCATGTCGTCGGCGAGGATGCCGGCGAGGTCGTGGCGCACCAGGTGCTGCAGCCAGGCCAGGCCTTCCAGTTGGTAGGGACGCAGCTCGGCGCGGAAGCCCTTCGGCGCCTCGACCGCGGCGATGCCGGCGGCGTCGCGCAGGCGGCTGGCGAGCCGGGCGACGAGCTCGTGGCCGCGGCCGGGCAGGTCGAGATCGGCCAGCCGGGTGGCATCGAGTTTCGACAGCCGCCAGTCGTGGTCGGGGCGGTCGAAGAGGTCGACCAGCGCGCGCACCAGCGGCTTCACGCGTCCGGCGCTGATGCGCAGGCGGCCGAGCGTCTCGTCCTCGAGGATCAGCGCCTCGTGGTCGTCGATGTCCTCCAGCCGGCCCGAAAGCCAGCGCGGGTCGTGGGCGAACAGGCCGGCGAGCAGCGGCGCCAGCGGCAGGGTCTTGCCGTCCACCTCGATGCCGGGCGACAGCCCCAGCCAGCCGTCCTCGTGCTCCTCGATGTCGAGCATCAGCTCGTCGATGTCGATGGCGTTGTGGCGGAAGTCGTTGGGGAAGGCGATTTCCCAGCCTTCGGCACGCAGCGTCGGCACCGTGCTCGCCATGAAGGCCGACCAGTCCGCCTCGCTCGCCAGGCCGAGCGCGTCGGTGGGCAGGGGGCCGAAGCTCGCCTGCACGGCGCCGGGGGGAATGCGGGTGAAGCCGGCGGCGGCGAGCCTTTGCGCGGCGGCGCGCTCGGCGGCCTCGTCGCGGGTGAGGCGCGCGCTGCGACCGTCGGGCAGGGGGTGGAAGAGACGGCCGTCGCCGGCGTCCACGGTCAGCGGCCCGTAGCGGAAGGCCAGCAGTGCGAGATCGAGGACGTAGGTGCCGTAGGCGGCGTAGCTGCGATAGCGCACCTGCAGCACCGGCCGCGATTCCAGGCGCAGCACCGGCACCGGCGAGCCGCCGAGCTCGATCGGCGGCTCGCCGCGCAGGGTCGGCGCGGGCAGGGCGGGGGCGACGTCGGCAAGCGTTTCGGCGACCAGCTCGGATTCGGTCTGGGTCAGCGGCGGCAGCCACAGCATGCGCTGCACCAGTTCGGCCGGGACCTCGAGCGTGACCGGGCCGGCGGTCGCCGTGGCGTTGTCCACGTACCAGGGGGGCAGCAGCGGCAGGACGTGATCGGCGGCGGGCTCGAGCTTGAGCACCGGCGCGCGCAGGCCGTCGGCGGTGAGCGCCCAGTCCGGGCTGCCCGCGCGCGGCTCGCCGGTGCCGAGCACCGGGTTGGCGAGGCTGTCGTAGTGCGCGCGGCCGCTGGCGAGCAGGGCCGTCATCAGCGCCGAGCTGTGCTTGCCTTCGAGCATCACGCCTTCGTTGAGGAGCGGGCGGCCGCGCGGGCGGTGCGCCCACAACAGGCGCAGGATCTCGTGATCGTCGTCCTCGACGAAGGCGGGCGGGGCCTGCAGTGCGCGCTCGATGTTGCTCCAGCGCTCGTGCTGGCGGATCTGTCCGTGCTGGTCGAGGCGCACCTTGTAGCAGACGACGCGGTGGTCGCTGCTGTAGGCGTCGGGCTCGATGACGTAGTGCAGCGCATGCAGCGTCTTGCTCGCCCTGGCCTTGTCGGTCGCTCCGCTGCCGAGCGTGCGGACGAACTGCCTGAAGCCCTCGACCCAGGCCCGTACCTGCTCGCGCGGGCGGTCGGGGCGGCCGCGCTGGTGCAGCCAGACCAGCATCATCGCGGCGACGTGCTTGCAGCCATAGCCCATCGGGCAGGTGCATGAGCCGACCAGTGCGGGGCGCCCGTCCTCCTCGATGACGCTCGCGGACACATCGTAGGGCGTGCGCTGGCGGCCCTTCACCAGTGCCGACACCTCGCTGCCCTCGGCAGACAGGGCGCTCACGCGGCTCAGGTAGCCGAGTCCCTTGGCTACGGTCTCCATGCCGAGCTGGGCGATCAGGTCATCCTGGGTGAAGCGGTCGAGCGGGGTCATCGGCGAAGGGCAGGCCCGAGGTGGGCGCAAGCGGAAAACCCGTCAGTTTACACGCCGGATGCGAGCGCTGGCGATTGATGCGCGGCAAAAAGCCGACGGGCCGCATGTGCGGCCCGTCGATGCTCAAGCGCTGGCGTGCGGCATCACACGTTCCGATACACCTCGGCGCCGCTCTTCACGAACTCGATCGACTTCACCTCCATGCCCTTCTTCAGCGCCTCGGCTTCGTCGATGCCCTGCTGGGCGGCGAAGTCGCGCACGTCCTGGGTGATCTTCATCGAGCAGAAGTGCGGGCCGCACATCGAGCAGAAGTGCGCCACCTTGGCCGAGTCC
>JAREIX010000325.1 GCA_029286945.1 Thauera sp.
CCAGATCAACGTCGTGCCCTACATCGACGTGATGCTGGTGCTGCTGGTGATCTTCATGGTCACCGCGCCGATGATCCAGCAGGGCACGATCAACGTGCCGTCCGCCGGTGCGGGCACGCCGCCGCCGCAGGCCGAAGCCATCTTCATCGAGGTGAAGGCCGACGGCGCCTATGCGCTGCGCGCCAGCAACAGCGGGACCTCGCGCCCGGTGCGCCGCGAGCAGCTGTCCACCGCGCTCCAGGACGCGCTCGCGAAGAACCCCGAGCAGCCCTTCCTGGTCGCCGCCGACAGCAAGCTCGACTACCAGAAGGTGATCGACGTGCTCGAGACCGCACGCGCCGCCGGGGTGCGCAAGATCAGCCTGGTCACCCAGAGCGCGACGACGGCGAAATGAGGGAGCGCGCAGCACCGCCGCGCCGCGAGGCGCCCGGCAAGTGGCAGTCCCTCGGCCTGACCGTGGCCGTCCATCTCGGACTGTTCCTGTTCCTGTTCTTCGGCATCCGCTGGCAGAGCCCGCCGCCGGCGGCGCTCGAGGTCGGGCTGGCGTCGATGCCGGCACGCAGCGCCGCGCCCGCTCCACGCCCGCAGCCGACGCCCGAGCCCAGACCGGAACCGAAGCCGGAACCCAAGCCCGAGCCGAAGCCCGAACCCAAGCCGGAACCCAAACCCGAGCCCAAGCCCGAACCGAAGCCGGAGCCGCCCAAGCCGGCGCCTGCGCCGGTGGCGAAGCCCGAGATCGCGACCAAGGCCCCCGAAAAGAAACCGGAGCCGCCTAAGCCGGAGCCCAAACCCGAGCCGAAGCCGGAACCGAAACCCCAGCCGAAGCCCGAACCCAAGCCGGAGCCCAAGCCGGAACCGAAGCCGCAGCCGAAGCCCGAGCCCAAACCGGAACCCAAACCGCAGCCCAAGCCCGAACCCAAGCCGCAGCCCAAGCCGGCCCCGGATCCGACCGCGCAGCGCCTCGAGCAGGAGCTGCAGCGCGCCGAGCAGGCCCGCCTCGCCAGCCTGATGCAGCAGGAAGGCGCGCGCGTCGCCGCCCAGGGCGCTGCCCGCCAGGGCCCGCCAGGCGGCGACATCGACAAGTACCGCGCGGCGATCGCCGCCAAGGTGCGCGGCAACCTGCTGCGCCCGCCCGGCCTCACCGGCAACCCGGAGGCGGTGTTCGAGGTCGACCAGCTGCCGAGCGGCGAGGTCCTCAATGTGCGGCTTAAGCGTTCGTCCGGCATCGCGGCGCTGGACGAGGCGATCGAGCGCGCGATCCGGCGCTCGAGCCCGCTGCCGCTGCCGGAAAACCGCAGCCAGTTCCAGCGCACGCTGGAGCTTAAATTCCGTCCGCTGGCGGACGAGTGAGTCCGTCATGTCTATAATCCGCGGCTGGAGAAAATCCCGCATGATCAAAACCCTGCACATCGTCCGCCTTTTCCTCGCCGGCCTGTTCGCCAGCCTCGCGCTGAGCGCGCACGCCCAGCTGTCGATCGAGATCACCGGCGCCGGTGCCTCGCGCTTCCCGGTCATCATCCCGATCTTCGAGAACGAAGGCCGCCTGCCGCAGAGCGTGACCGACGTCGTGCGCGCCGACCTCGAGCGCAGCGGCCTGTTCACGCTGATCGACACCGGCCCGCTGCCGATGCCCGAATCGGTGATGCCCGACCTCGCCGGCGTGCGCGCACGCGGCGCCGACGCGGTGCTCACCGGCAGCCTGATCCCGCTGGCCGACGGCCGCTACGAGGCCCGCTTCCGCCTGTTCGACGCGCAGAAGCAGCAGGAGCTCGGCGCCATGGCGCTGCCGATGAGCCCGGCGCAGAACCGCCTGGTCGGCCACCGCATCGCCGACTTCGTGTACGAGAAGCTCACCGGCCTGCCCGGCTACTTCGCCACCCGCATCGCCTACGTGATCAAGTCGGGCCCCAACTTCGAGCTCCAGGTCGCCGACGCCGACGGCATGAACGCCGCCACCGCGCTGCGCTCGCGCGAGCCGATCATCTCGCCGGCATGGTCGCCGGACGGCACGCGCCTCGCCTACGTGTCCTTCGAGCAGAAGAAGCCGATCGTCTACGTGCACACGCTAGCCACCGGCCAGCGCCGCGTGGTCGCCAACTTCAAGGGCTCCAACTCCGCGCCCGCCTGGTCGCCCGACGGCAGCCAGCTCGCGGTGGTGCTGACCAAGGACGGCCTGTCCCAGCTCTACGCGGTCAGCGCCGACGGCTCCGGCGTGCGCCGCCTGGCGCAGTCCGCCGGCATCGACACCGAGCCCTTCTGGGGCGCCGACGGCAACATCTACTTCACCTCCGATCGCGGCGGCAGTCCGCAGATCTACCGCATCCCTGCCAGTGGCGGCGGCGCCCAGCGGGTGAGCTTCGACGGCAACTACAACGTGTCGCCGCGGCTGTCCTTCGACGGCAAGCTGCTCGCCTTCATCACCCGCAATGCCGGCCGCTTCCAGGTGGCCGTGCAGGACCTCGCCACGCGGCAGACCACCATCCTCACCGATTCGGCACGCGACGAATCGCCCAGCTTCGCCCCCAACGGCCGCATGATCCTGTACGCCACCGACAGCGGTGGCCGCGGCGTGCTGTCGGCGGTGTCGACCGACGGGCGCATCCGCCAGCGGCTCACGGTGCAGGCCGCCGATGTCCGCGAACCCGCCTGGGGTCCGCAGATCCGG
>JAREIX010000326.1 GCA_029286945.1 Thauera sp.
GTCGCGGTGTCGCCGAAGAAACCGACCGAGAGCGTCTGGCTGATCGAGGACTGGTCCTGGCCCTTCAGCGAGGAGGTGTTCGGCACGTCGGCGCTGCGCTCGAGCCCCGCGGGCGGCGTGGGGAAGCCGAGCTCGATGTCGACCCGGTCGATGTACCAGTTCAGGCGTAGCGCGCTGTCGGGGATCGAAGGCGGCTGTGGGCGCGGGTTGATGCTGGTGCTGTCGAGGCTCACCATCAGGATCTTGTCCAGCACCGCCGCGTTGTCGCTGTTGGTCGCGAGAACGGACCGCAGCGTGCAGGTGCCGCGCAGCATGGCGACCACCTTGGCGAGCGAGTCGTGAACGAGGCGGTAATCCCATTCCGGATGATCCTTGATCATCCCCGACTCGACGAAATTGCTGCCGATCATCATTTCGTAGTCGGCGGGATTGCTCATCCTGGCGTCGAGAAAACTCCAGCCATATTCCATCAGTGTGGCGGGGCCAGTCATATGCGATTCCTCCTCGATGGCGCCGCGCACGATGCCGCGCCACCTTCCTGCAAGGCGGACGCTGCGGGCGCCGGATGGGTCAGGCGAGACGTCCCGGATCTCCGGACTCGGAAGGGTCTTCGCCGATCGTCGGATCCCATTCCTGCATGGAATCGAGTTCGGCGTCCCAGTCCGCCTCGAGCGCCGCGGGATCGGTGGTGTCGATCTTCTGCGGATCGGGCTTCCAGGGCTCGGGTACCTTGGTGCGCACGACGTCGTTGTTGATCGACGCGTTGATGAGCGCAATCGCCGCGCTGAGCTCACCGCGCGCTTCGGAATTGACGTCCCGGATAGCGACCGGATTCGACCGCAGCCAGGAATCGTAGGCGGCCAGCGCACGCCGCGCGTCGATGTTCGCCGCGCCCATGTCGCTCAGCGCCTGCAGCCTCGCGGCATCACCCGGCATCGACGCGTCGTAGCGCGCGAGGGCGGCCTCCCACCGATCCAGCGCCGGGCCGAGATCCCAGCTGCTGCCGCCACTGGGCCCGCAGGGAGTCGCGATCGTCGGAGCCCATGTACTTTGCTCCCTGCTGGTTCTGCGCAATGTTCTTCAGCGTAGTCGGCGACCCGGGCAAGCGCAATCTGAACCGGCGCCGGCTCCGGCCATCGCATCGACTCGATGTGCTCGCCGATCGGATTACCGCACCATTTGCCGGCACCGTTGTCGATAATGATGCTCGGCCTACGCGGGCATCCCCGGGAGATCACGATGACGAACGTAAGCGACCATGGCACCCCCCTCACGCTGCGTGACGCGGCGAAGTTGCTGGCCGGCGAAGGCATGTCTGCGCACGCTGCCGAGGTCCTGCTGGCGAACGCGATCCAGCACTGCGAGCTGCACGCCAACGTAAAGCGCTGGGCTACTGAACAGTGGGATGGGCAATTGCTGCCTGGCAACATCAACCCGCGCGAAACCTACATCGAGCGCAGCGAGCTCGACGCCTGGCGCAGCGGCCCAGCCGGCTGAACCCGCGCCCGGCGCGGGCCTGTCCGCCTTCGGCTCACACGAGGGTAACGACGGCGTCCATCTCCCCACCGGCAAGACCCGCCCTTCGCCAGCGGTCCCGCCGGATCTACCGTACTGATCCGGCCCCCATCGCATGGATCCGACAACGGCACGCATGCTGGGCGTACAAAGCAGAAAGCCGGCGCGATGGCCGGCTTTCTGCTTTGTTCTGGTGGGCGATACTGGGATCGAACCAGTGACTTCCACCGTGTGAAGGTGGCACTCTACCGCTGAGTTAATCGCCCTTTTCTGGAAACCTGTTTCCGTATGGTTTCCGTACGCTCTTTCCTGGGGGGCACCAAGTCATTGAGTTGCCTGGTGGGCGGTACTGGGATCGAACCAGTGACCCCTGCCGTGTGAAGGCAGTGCTCTACCGCTGAGCTAACCGCCCCGCCGAAAAAGAGGCCGCATTTTAGAAGGCGCCCGGGGTGTCGTCAAGCACGGGTGCCCACCTGCAGCCATTTTTCCCGTTTCAGCCTGTCTTGTCGCGATTCGCGAGCGCGAGGAAGTCCTGCTTCTCCATCATCCACGACACCACGAAGCCGGCCACCAGCCCCCAGAAGGCCGCGCCAATGTTGAGCACGGCGATGTCGGTCACCGTCACCAGCATGCTCACCAGGGCACCGAGCGTGAACTTGCCGGCAAACGAGGCGATGAAGGCGCCCTGCAGCACGCGCAGCATGGCCAGCCCGCCGAGCACCATGATGAAGGCCTCCGGCGCGGCGAGCATCAGCCCGGTGAAGGTGGGCGCCATCAGCCCGAACAGCACGCCGAAGGTGCCGAACACCAGCGCGGCGGTGTATTGACGCTCGCGCGCGCCGGACGAGGTCAGCAGCGCGTTGGTGGGTCCCGTGAGGCAACTGCTCACCGCGCCGACGGCGGCACCGAACGCCGCGCCGATGCCGCACACGACCGCGATGGTATTGACCGGCGCGTCATGGCCGGCGGCCTTGAGCACGGCAACGCCCTGCCCGTTCTGCACCACCAGCACGGTGATCGCCAGCGGCACGACCAGTTCGAACAGCGCCGCCGCCGACCACACCGGCGCATGCAGCAGCGGCTGCGCGAAGCTGAAACGCTCGAGTGCGCCACCATCGACCCGGCCGAGGATGGCGATCGCCAGCGCGCCCACCAGCAAGGCGCCGATCACGGGCGGAATGCGCTTGCCCACCGCGGGGAACGCCGACAGCAGCAGGAAGACGATCACCATCGGCGCCGCGATGGCGGCGTCCTGGTGCAGCGCGCGCACCAGATCGAGCCCGAAGCGCAGGAAAACTCCGGCCACCATGCCCATCACGATCGGCATTGGCAGGGCCTGCATGAAGCGCTTGACCCAGCCGCTCGCCCCCATGATCACGATCAGCAGGCTGGTCGCATAGAACGCGCCGACCACCTCGGCAAAGCTCAGATGCTGGAGTGCCGGCCCCACCAGCACGGTGCCCGGGATGGTCCACGCGAAGCCCAGCGGCATGCGGTAGCGCCAGCTCATCGCGATGGTGATGAGGCCGTTTACGAAGAAGACGCCGAACACCCATGAGGCGAGTTCGGCCTGCGACAGCCCCCCCCGCGTGCCGACGGCAAGGATGATGGCGACCGGCCCGGTCGCGGAAAAGATGAAGCCGATCAGGCCGTTGGCAAAATAGCCCAGCCCGGAGTCGGCGAAAATGCGCCGGAAACCGGGCGCCTGGGCGGCGGGACGTTCAAGGTTGGCAAGCATGAACAGCTCGAAGTGGTGGGGTCGATGCGGCAGGGCCGCGCTAGGGGCCGATTATTGTTGTTTGAATCTGATGGATAAATAGCGAAAAATAACAACACTATTCATCAATCCAGAACAAAGTGGTGTTGCCGGCTCCCTGATTCCGCACAAATCTGGCGTCGTTAAACGGCGTCGTCGAGTGGGCGCCGGCGGCGCCGTAAACGGCACGAGGGCCGCGC
>JAREIX010000327.1 GCA_029286945.1 Thauera sp.
CGTCTCGCGCCGCACCCGCCTCAACGAGGCGCTGATCGGCACCGGCTTCCCCTTCCGCCAGTTCGACCACGTCGACGCCTACCTGGCGATGTTCAAGGAGCTCACGCAGAAGACCGCCGGCATCCGCCGCCCGGGCGCCGCCGCGCTCGATCTCGCCTATGTCGCCGCCGGCCGCCTCGACGGTTTCTGGGAGATGGGGCTGTCGCCGTGGGACATGGCCGCCGGCGTGCTGCTGATCCAGGAAGCGGGCGGCCTGGTGTCGGACCTGTCGGGCGAGGGCAACTTCCTGACCACCGGCAACGTGGTCGCCGGCACGCCGAAGATCTTCGGTCAGCTGCTGCCGATCATCCAGTCCTACCGTCCGGCCAACATGCAGGCCTGACCGCGCCTTGGCAGCGAACAAGCTTGCCCGGGGCGAGGCCGCGGCCCGCCCCGAGGGCCCGAGCGAGGCCGAGATCGCCGCCCACACGCCGATGATGCAGCAGTATCTTCGGCTGAAGCTGCAGCATCCCGACACCCTGCTCTTCTACCGCATGGGCGACTTCTACGAGCTCTTCTTCGAAGACGCCGAGAAGGCCGCACGTCTGCTCGACATCACCCTCACCACCCGCGGCCAGTCGAGCGGCAAGCCGATCCGCATGGCCGGCGTGCCCTTCCATGCGGTCGAGCAGTACCTCGCCCGCCTGGTCAAGCTCGGCGAATCGGTGGTGATCGCCGAGCAGGTGGGCGAACCGGGCGCGACCAAGGGGCCGATGGAGCGCGCGGTGAGCCGCATCGTCACCCCCGGCACGCTGACCGACGCCGCGCTGCTCGACGACCGCCGCGATGCGCTGCTGCTCGCCGCCAGCCTGCACCGCGGCGTGCTCGGGCTGGCCTGGCTCAACCTCGCCAACGGCGACTTTCGCCTCATGCAGTGCCCCGCCGACGCACTGCAGGCACAGTTCGAGCGCCTGCGCCCGGCCGAGGTGCTGGTGCCCGACGGGCTCGCCCTGCCGCTCCTCGATGCGCTCGCCCCGGCCCAGCGCCGGCTGGCCGACTGGCAGTTCGACGCCGAGACCGGCGCGCGGCTGCTCACCGCGCATTTCGGCACCCGCGACCTCGCCGGCTTCGGTGTCGAGGACCTGCCGGTGGCGCTCGGCGCCGCGGCGGCCCTGTACGACTACGCGCAGGCCACCCAGCGCCAGACGCTCGCCCACGTCACCGGGCTCGTCGTCGAGCGCGAATCCGAATACCTGCGCCTGGACGCCGCCACCCGGCGCAACCTGGAGCTGACCGAGACGCTGCGCGGCGAAGCCTCGCCCACCCTCCTGTCGCTGCTCGACACCTGCGTGACCAGCATGGGTTCGCGCTGGCTGCGCCATGCGCTGCACCATCCGCTGCGCGAGCGCGCCGGGCCGGCAGCGCGCCACGCCGCGGTCGCGGAGCTGGTGGGCACGGTCGAGGCGGACATGGGCGAGGACGCCGGCGGCGCGCTGGCGCAGGACTTCGGTACCGCATCCGGCGGCCTCGCCCTCGCCGGCCGCGACGGCCGCATCGCCTTCGCAGTGCGCGGCGCACTGCGTGGCGTCGCCGACGTCGATCGCATCACCGCCCGCATCGCGCTGCGTAGCGCGCGCCCGCGCGACCTGTCGGCATTGCGCGAGAGCCTGCTGCGGCTGCCCGAGCTCGCAACCGCCCTCGCCGGCTGCCGGGCGCCGTTGCTGGCAGAGATCGTCGGCGCCCTCGACATCGCACCCGAGCCGCTCGCCATCCTGCGCGCCGCGATCGACGACGAGCCCGCCGCCATGGTGCGCGACGGCGGCGTGATCGCGCCCGGCTTTGATGCCGAGCTCGACGAGCTGCGCGGCATCCAGACCAACTGCGGCGAATTCCTGATGGCGCTCGAGGCCCGCGAACGCGAGCGCAGCGGCATCCCCGGGCTCAAGGTCGAGTTCAACAAGGTGCATGGCTTCTACATCGAGGTCAGCCGCGCCAACGCCGACAAGGTGCCCGACGACTACCGCCGTCGCCAGACGCTGAAGAACGCCGAGCGCTACATCACGCCGGAACTGAAGGCCTTCGAGGACAAGGCGCTGTCGGCCAACGAGCGTGCGCTGGCACGCGAGAAGCTGCTCTTCGACCAGGTGCTGGAGGTCCTCGCCGCCCACATCCCGGCGCTGCAGCGCATCGCGCGCGCACTCGCGCTCCTCGACGGCCTCGCTGCGCTGGCCGAGGCCGCGCTGCGCTACGGCTACGTGCAGCCGCGCTTTATCGACACGCCGGGGCTGAACATCGTCGGCGGCCGCCACCCGGTGGTCGAGCGCCAGGTCGACAGCTTCATCCGCAACGACGCGCGCCTGGCCGCCACCCGCCGCATGCTGATGATCACCGGCCCCAACATGGGCGGCAAATCGACCTTCATGCGCCAGGTGGCGCTGATCTGCCTGCTTGCCCACGTCGGCAGCTTCGTGCCGGCGGATGCCGCCGAGCTCGGGCCCCTGGATGCCATCTTCACCCGCATCGGCGCCTCCGACGACCTCGCCTCCGGACGCTCGACCTTCATGGTCGAGATGACCGAGGCCGCCGCCATCCTGCACGGCGCCACCGAGCGCAGCCTGGTGCTGATGGACGAGATCGGCCGCGGCACC
>JAREIX010000085.1 GCA_029286945.1 Thauera sp.
AGCTTCTCGAAGCCCTCGAAGCACAGGAAGGCGCCGCCCAGCATCAGCAGCGGGGTGATCAGCCACGGCGCCAGCCAGCTGATCAGCAGTGCCGCCGGCACCAGGATGGTCTTGTTCACCATCGAGCCCCGGGCGACCGCCCACACCACCGGCAGCTCGCGGCTGGCCTGCACGCCGGTGACCTGCTGGGCATTGAGGGCGAGGTCGTCGCCGAGCACGCCGGCGGTCTTCTTGGCCGCGACCTTGGTCATGGTGGCGACGTCGTCCATGATGGTGGCGATGTCGTCGATCAGTGCGAGCAGGGTGGTTCCGGCCATGGTCAGCAGTGGGTGATTGCAAAGGCGGGATGGTGACAGAAATTGCCTGCCGGATGCGGCCTGCAGCGCCGGCCCGCCGCGCGGCGCCCGACGCCGCGGGCGTACGCAAGCGTATCCGGAAGCAACATCGCATGTCGCCCGCGCGGCCGGGGCGCTAACATGAAAGCCGATTCAACCCCTGGGGTCATTCGTCATGCCCGTCGAGCTGCTCTTCGCGCTGCTGCGTAACCCCGCATCGACCGGCGCCGTGCTGCCTTCGTCGCGCATGCTGGCCAATGCCATGGCGAGCGCCGCGCTCGGTGCCGATGCGGTAGTCGAGCTCGGCGCGGGAACCGGCCCGGTGACCGAGGCCCTGCTGCGCAAGCTGCCCGGCGTGCCGCTGGTCGCGGTCGAGCTTCAGCCCAAGCTGGCGCGCGGACTGCGCGCGCGTTTCCCGACCGTCGACGTGCGCGAGGCGCCGGCCAAGCAGGTCGTCGACAGCCTGATCGAGCGCCCGGGGCGGTTGGTGCTGGTGTCGAGCCTGCCCTTCCGCTCGCTGCCGCGGGCGGTGGGCGCGGAAACGGTGGACAGCATCTGCGCCTTCCTGGCGCGCAGCCGCGAACGCAAGCTGGTGCAGTTCACCTACCAGCCGCGCGCGCCCTTTGCGGTGCCGCGTCATTTCCGCTGGCACCGTCGCGAGGTGGTGTGGCGCAACACGCCGCCCGCCGGCGTGTGGGAGCTGCGCGCGGAGGGCTGATCCGCGGCGCCGCCGTGTCCCGGCCCGCGACAGGCGCCTGCGCTTCGAGCCGGATCAATCCCAGCGCGAGGCGCCCTCGTCGCGCTCGAAGGCGATCGTCTGCCCGTCGGCCAGCAACTCGCGGATCCGCCAGGGCACGCCCTCGGCATCGAGCTCCACCAGACCGATCCCCGCGCCATTGAGCAGCCGCCGCCCCTGCGAGGCGCCCTCGTAGCGCCGCGGCGTGACGCGCATGTGGCGGCGGCGGGTGAACCAGTTGAGCGGCGAGCGCGGCGAATACAGCCAGCGGTTCAGGCGGTCGAGCACGCCGAGCAGGCGCGGCGGGAACTCGTTGCGCAGGCCGCTGCTGCAGATCTGCCAGATGTCCGGTCCGCGCAGCCGGCCGCGCAGCTCGACGTCGTAGACGAAGGAGTAGTGCACGTCGCCCGAGAGCACGACGAAGTGCCGCGGCGTCTTGCGGTGGCGGAAGATGTTGAGGATGGCCTGCGCCGAGCCCGGGTGCGCCATCCAGTTCTCGGCGTCGACCATCAGCGGGTGGCCGAACCAGGTGAAGATGCGCTGGATCGTCTCGATCAGCTTGACCCCGAAGATCGGCGCCGGCGACACCAGCAGCACCGCGGGCAGCCCGCGCAGGGTGTGCTGCAGGTCGGTGAGCGACTCCCAGTCCATCAGCCCCGAGGGCCGGCGCGCGGCGCGCTCCGAACGCCAGCGCTGGGTGCGGGTGTCGATGACCACCAGCGGCGGCGTGGTCGGCCAGCTGTAGTGCCAGCCCTCGAACTGGCGCAGTCGCTCGATGCAGTCCTGGTGCGCCGTGTCGCCGGGCGCGGCGAGGCTGCGCTGCAGGGCGTGGAGCATGTCCTCGTCGAGCGCTTCCGGCCGGTTGCCCCAGGCCTGGTTGATGGCGTAGGCGAGCAGGGCGTTGCCGATGATGCGGCGTGAGAAGGGATGGCCGTAGGCGATCTCCTCCCACTCCCGGCTCAGGTTCCAGTCGTCGGTGACGTCATGGTCGTCGAAGATCATCGCCACCGGGATGTGCGCGAGCACGCGCCGCACCGCCGCCAGCTCGGCGACGAAGGCCTCGATCGCACGCCGTTCGCCGGCGAAGCGCTCCGCGTCCGTGGGGCTCAGGCCGGGCGGCGGGCCGAAGTCGAGGCCGCGCCAGGGCGCGGGTGACCACACCAGCAGGTACATCGCCAGCACCTCGGCGAGCGTGATCAGGTGGTTGTGGGCGCTGGCCGAGGTGAACACCGGCTTTTCCACGCCGCCGAAGAAGATCTCGATCAGCGCGTAGTTGCGCGGGTGCTGCGGCAGCAGCTTGTCGCGCCGGTAATAGCCGTCGGGGTGGCGGTAGAGGCTCTCGGCGTCGGTCACGCCGGCCTCGTCGATGCCCTCGAGCCGCTCCACCGGCATGCCGAGCCGGGCGATCAGGCTGTGGATCGCGCGCAGCATCGGGCCGGCGACATCGTCGGCGTAGATCTGGTCGCCGGTCAACACCAGCGCCGAGGGCCAGGCGGGTCGGCCGTCGGACTCCGGGGCCGGCTCGGCGTCGAGTGCGTTGCGCGCGACCAGCTCGGCGAGCAGCGCGTCGGCGCGCACCAGGCCATCACCGCCATGGTGATGCGGCTTGCGGCAGGAGCCGTGGAGCAGGGCGGCGACCTGTGGCGCGAACACGAAGCCCGGGCTGTCACGCCCCGGATAGCACAGCTCGGGCGCCCAGTCCGCCACCTCCAGCCAGCGCGGGCTGGGATCGTCGCGCGCCGCGAGTGCAAGCCGATAGCCGATCCAGCACCCGGCGGGCAGCTCGGCGTCGAGCGCGAGATCGAGCAGCAGGTAGTGCAGATGCTCGCCGGCGCTGAGCACGCGGCAGGCGGGGGTGTCGGGTTCGGGCTCCAGGCGCAGCGGGTGCTTGCCGCCCAGCGCGAGCTCGATGCGTGCGCGCAGCGGCCGGCTGCTCGCCAGCCACAGCACGATGCGCTGCGCTTCGACGCGGCGCAGCAGGGGGCCGGCGAGCACCAGCGGGAGGTCTTCGTTCGGGGTTGGCGAGGGATCGGGCATCAAACCTGGATGGCGCGGACGGACGTCGATGCCCGGGTTATATCAAAGCAGCCGCCACGGCGTCTGCTTCGTGGCCCGCTCCCAAGGGGGCGCGCCCACCGCTGGGTGCGCGTCAGACCTCGATCAGCCCGCAGCGGATCGCGATCAGCGCCAGCTCGGCGGCGCTGGAGACGTTGAGCTTCTGCTTGATGTGGTACAGGTGCGTGCCGACGGTGCTGGTGCTCAGCTTGTGGCTCTCGGCGATCTCGGCCACCGTGCGCCCCTGGGCGAGCTGCAGGAACACCGCGAACTCCTTCTCGGTGAGGGCGGCGAGCGGGTCCTGTGCCCCGGAGAACTGGGCCAGCGCCAGCGCGGGCGCGATCTCGGGGTCGATGTAGCGCTGGCCGCGGGCCACGCTCGCCACCGCGCGCAGCAGCTCCTGCGGATGGGCGCGCTTGGACAGGTAGCCGGTGGCGCCCGCGCGCAGGGCGCGGGAGGGAATCTGGGCGTCGTCGTGGGCGGACAGGATCAGCACGCGGGCGCCGGGGTGGTGGGCCAGCACGCGCTCGAGCGCGCCCAGGCCGCCGATGCCGGGCATCGAGACGTCCATCATCAGTACGTCGGGGCGGTGCTGGGCGAAGGCGCTCACCGCGGCCTCGCCGCAATCGGCCTCGCCGACGACCTCGGCGCCCGCGCCTTCGAGCAGCAGGCGAAAACCCATGCGCACGGTGGCGTGGTCATCGGCGATCAGGATGCGGAGTGCTGCGAGCGCGGGTGCGGTCATGCCTTCGATGTCGTCAGTGAGGCCGTGGATCAGGCGCGAGGCAGGTGCCGCGGCGCGGGCAGGGGCAGGCGGGCGCGGACGTTGAGTCCGCCGCTGGGCGAGCTGCACAGTTCGAGCTGGCCGTGCAGCTCGGCGATGCGCTCGCGCATGCCGACCAGGCCGTGGCGTCCGGGCGCCGGATTCTCGCCGAGGCCGCGGCCATTGTCGATGATCTCGACCTCGATCTGCCCGCCGCGCACGCCGAGCCGGACCTCGACGCTCGTGGCGCGGGCGTGGCGGGCGACGTTGGTGAGGCTCTCCTGCACCATGCGCAGGATGGTGAGCCCGAGCGCATCCGTGAGCTGCTCGCCGAGCGGCTCGATCCGGCACTCGATGCGGATGTCGCCGTGGTGGCTGGCCCACAGCGCGCAGTAGCTCTCGATCGCCTCCTCGATGCGCACCTGGCTGTCGGCGGCGCGGCTGCGCAGGCGCTGCAGGATGGCATGGACGCCGTCCTGCATCTGCGTGGTCATCGCCAGGATGGCCTGCGCGCTGCCGTTGAGGCCGGGCTGGGCGGTGGTGCGCTGGATGATGGCGCCGGCGATCGAGCGCACCGCGGTGATGCCCTGGCCGAGCTCGTCATGCAGCTCGCGCGCGATCGCGCGCCGTTCCTGCTCCAGGCGCGCCTGCAGCGCGCGCGCGAGCGCCTGATCCTGCTCCAGGCGGGCGTTCTCGGCGAGGCTCTCGTCCAGGCTGTCGGCGAGGCGGTTGTAGCTGCGGGCGAGCAGGGCGAGCTCGCGCGTGGCGTATTCGGGCAGGCGCTGGTCGAACTGGCCGCTGGCGCCCCGTTCGAGCGCGCCGTGGATCTCGTCGATCGGCGCCAGCGCGCGGTCGATCGCGAACCGGGTGGCGAGCCAGATCGCCAGCAGCAGCGCGACCGCCCAGCCGAGCGCGGCGCCGAGGTGGTCCCAGGCGTCGAGCACCGCGCGCGAGGTGTCGGGGGTCAGCACGACGGCGAGGCCGCCGGCCTCGAGGCGGCGCTGCGCCAGCTCGGGGCCGACCCAGCCGGCGAACCACTCCGGCGCATGGCGACCGGCCTTGTAGGGCGACTCCGGCGACACGTACAGGCGTCTTCCCTGGGTGTCGAAGACCTCGAGGCGATTGGCGCGGACGCGGCCGACGGCGCCGAGGTGATCGAGCAGGCGCTCGTGCGCCAGCGGACCATCGGCCAGGGTCTCGGGCACCAGCACCTTGAGCCATTGCTCGGCGACGCGGGTGGCGGCCTCCACCTCCTCGTGGATGGCCTGGCGCGTCTCGCGCAGCCATACGCCGGCGCCGATCGCCATCATCACCGCGATCAGCGTGGTCAGCACCAGGCTCAGCCGTCCGTGCAGGCTGGGCGAACGCAGGATGTTCATGCGGCGGCCCTCCTCAGGCTGGCGCGTGCGGAATAGTCGGTGCCCTGGTGGTCGCGCACCGTGAAGGGCTGGCGCAGGCCGAGCGCGGCGTAGCCGACGATGCCGCACCACTCGGTGGCGAAACAGCTCGCTGCCGGCATGCCGCAGCCGAGCGGGCAGGGGGCGAGCAGTTCGAGCGCGACCCGGTTGGCGAGCCGCACCACGCCGTCCGCGTCGAACAGGGCGAGTGCCTCGAGCGGCGTGCCGAGCACCGTCGGATAGCGGTGGAAGCGCAGCAGCAGGAAGCCGTGTGGCTCGGTCTCGATCAGGCGGTGCTCGATGATGCGCGCCGCCGTGTGCAGCAAGGCATTGGCGTGGCTGAGCAGGTCGAGCGGCGAGGCCTCGGTGTCGACGAAGCCGAGCAGCCCGCCGCCCGGGGGCAGGATCGGCACCGCGATGCCGATGCGCGCGGCAGGCAGCGGCAGGGCGGGGCGATCGCCGACCGCTGCGGCCTCGTCGGCGGGCGCCGTGGTGACCTGCGCCGGAGCGGCGACGGGACCGGCGCCCGCGCCGCCTCCGAGTGCGCGCAACACGCCGCCCCGGTTGTCGGCGAGCAGGACGGTGGCGGTCGGGCTGTCGAGCTGGCGGTGGAGATCCTCCAGCGCCGGTGCTGACAGCATCACCAGGCGCTGCAGGTCGAGCGTGGACGCCGCCGCGGACTCGAGCGCGCCGCTGCCCGCGGCAGCGCCGAGTGCGCGGGGGTAACCGGTGAGGGTGGTCGGGGTCATGGTTCGTGAAACGCTGGCAGGCGGGGCGGACGTGGCAGTCGTTTGCAGGATTCATGCCGGACCGACCGCGCGCGCCGGGTGGCCTCATCCGCGGCGCTCGCCGCGCTCGCGCGGCGGGCGGCGGTCCGCCCCGGTGTTTCGTCATTGAGCAGCAGGTGTTCCCATTCGGAGCACCCGCGGGCGCCCGCGCCGGCGGTCGCCGTCGCCACGCGTGTCCGCCCTGGCCTGTCGGAGAGCGATCGCGCGAGTGGCATGGATCCTGCATCCGGCAAGCGGAAATGCGCGCCCTACGTCCGTTCCGGCGCGCAGGAACGAGAGGAGAGACCACATGCCGGCCCTGATCCGACGCCTGCTTGGCCATGCGCTGCTGACCGCGCTTGCGGTGTCGACGGCGCTGTCGTCGGCGGTGGCGGCCGAGCGCGCGCTGGTGCGCGTCGGCGTGCTGCAGTTCGGCACGGTGAGCTGGGAACTCGAGGTGATGCAGCGCCACGGCCTGGCTGCGCGCGAGGGCGTCGAGCTGCGCATCGTGCCGCTGGCGCTCAAGGACGCCGCCAACGTGGCGATCCAGGGCAGCGAGGTCGACCTCATCGCCAACGACTGGATCTGGGTGTCGCGCATGCGCTCGGAAGGCAGCGACTACGTGTTCGCGCCCTACTCGCAGGCGGTGGGCGGCATCAGCGTGCGGCCCGACGCCGGCGTCGCGCAGTTCGCCGACCTCCGGGGCAAGCGCCTCGGCGTGGCGGGCGGCGCGCTCGACAAGAGCTGGCTGCTGCTGCGCGCCTACGCCCGGCGCACGGTGGGCGAGGATGCGGCGAGCTTCCTGCAGCCGCAGTTCGCCGCGCCGCCGCTGCTCAACGAGCTGGTGCTGCGCGGCGAGCTGCCCGCCGCGATGAACTTCTGGCACTACACCGCGCGGCTGTCGGCCGCGGGCATGAAGGAGCTGATCACGATGCCGCAGATCCTCGCCGGCCTCGGCATCGAGGACGAGCTGCCGCTGGTGGGCTGGGTGTTCCGCGAGCGCTGGGCGAAGGACAACGCCGCGGCGATCGAGGGCTTCCTGCGAGCCTCCGACGCGGCCAAGGCGCTGATGCTCGAATCCGATGCGGTGTGGGAGGACCTGCGCCCGATGATGCGCGCCGAGAACGAGGCGACCTTCGTCGCGCTGCGCGAGGGCTTCCGTGCCGGCATCCCACGCACCGGCATCGACGAGGCCGAGCGCGTCGCCAGGCGGGTGTTCGACATCCTGGCCGCGGAAGGCGGCGAGGCGCTGGTGGGCAAGGCGCGCGCGCTTGCGCCCGGGACCTTCTGGCGCGGGGGCGGGGCCGAGTGACCGGCAAGCGAGTGGCGGCGGTCGAGCCCGCGGTGCGGATGATGAGCCGTGCCGACCGCCCGCGCCGGGAGGGCGCGAAGTCGCCCATGGGAGGGGCTGGAGCGCCCTTCGGCGCGGGGGCTGGAGCGCCTTTTGGCGAGGCGGTTGGAGCGCCGCCTGGCGCGGGGGCAAGCTCGACCGTGGGCGAGGGCGAAGCCTCGTCGGCGGGCGTGCGCGCCGCGCGCCGGCGGGACCGCTGGCTGCGGCTGGCCTCGCTGGGCGCCTTCGTGCTGCTGTGGCAGGTGGGCGCGATGTTCGCCGACAGCCGCACGCTGCCCGCGCCGCTCACCGTGCTTGCCCGCATCGTGGACGAGACCGTGTCGCTGAGCCTGCCCGGACACCTGGCGGTGACGCTCGGCCGGGTCGCGGTCGCCTTCGCCGCCGCGATGCTGATCGGCGCGCTGCTCGGCATGGCGATGGGCCGCTGGCGCCGGCTCGACGCCTTCTTCGACGCCTGGCTGGTGCTCGGGCTCAACATCCCGGCGCTGGTCACCATCATCCTGTGCTACGTGTGGTTCGGCCTCAACGACTGGGCGGCGATCCTGGCGGTGGCGATCAACAAGATCCCGACCGTCATCGTCACCGTGCGCGAGGGCGCGCGCGCGGTCGATCCCAGGCTGCTCGACGTCGCCCGCGCCTACCGGCTGTCGCGGCGCACCACCTTCCTGCGCGTGTATCTCCCCCAGCTCGTGCCCTACCTGATGGCGGCGGCGCGCTCCGGGCTGTCGCTGATCTGGAAGATCGTGCTGGTGGTGGAACTGCTCGGCCGCAGCGAGGGCGTGGGCTTCCAGTTGAACGTCTTCTTCCAGTTCTTCGACATCACCGGCATCCTCGCCTACACGCTGGCCTTCGCCGCCGTGGTGCTGGTCGTCGAGGCCTGGCTGCTGCGCCCGCTCGAGCGCCGGCTCACCGGCTGGAGGGCGTGAGCGATGCTCGAGATCCGCATCGATCGCAAGTGCTATCCCGACCGCGGCGGGCGCCCGCATGTGGCGCTGTCCGGGCTGCACCTGGACGTGGCGAAGGGCGAGTTCGTGTGCGTGGTGGGGCCCTCGGGCTGCGGCAAGAGCACGCTACTCAACATCGTCGGCGGGCTCGACCGCGACATGGACGGCCGGGTGACGATGAACGGCGCCTTTCCGGAGGACGTCGGATTCATGTTCCAGGAGCCGCGCCTGATGCCGTGGATGAGCGTGCTCGACAACGTGCTGCTGGTAGCGCGCGAGGGGCGGGCGAGCGAGGGCGACGCGGCGCGCCAACGCGAACGGGCGATCGCGCTGCTGCGCGCGATGGAGCTCGGCGACGTGCTCGACGCCTGGCCGGCGCGGCTGTCGGGCGGGATGATGCGGCGGGTGGCGCTGGCGCGCGCCTTCATCAACGAGCCCGAGCTGCTGCTGATGGACGAGCCATTCGTGTCGCTCGACACGCCGACCGCGAACCGCCTGCGCGAGATGCTGGTCGAGCAGTGGCAGCGCTGTGGCGCGAGCGTGCTGTTCGTCACCCACGACCTGCGCGAGGCGCTCGCGCTCGCCGACCGGGTGTGCTTCCTGTCGGCGGCGCCGGGGCGGGTGGTGCTCGACCTGCCTGTGGACCTGCCGCGTCCGCGCGACGCCGCCTCGCCGGCGGTCGATCGCCTGTACCAGGCGCTGCTGGCGCGCCATCCGGAGCTGCTGGGCGGGCTGGCGAACGGCGATGAGGGCAGTGGCGACACAGTGTCGAACGCGAGGAGTGGCGTGCTATGAACGGCGCAGGGATGGCGGACCCGGGGCAGCAGGCGCATGCGGCGGTGAGCGCGGCAGGCGAGGTCCTGCTGTCGGTGCGCGGCGTGCGCAAGGCCTACGGCGCGCGTCCGGCGCTCAAGGGCGTGGACCTGGAGGTGCGCGCGGGCGAATTCGTCGCGCTGCTCGGCCCCAACGGCGCCGGCAAGAGCACCTTGTTCCAGCTCCTCACCGGCCTCTTCAACGCCGACGCCGGCGAGGTCCGCGTCTGCGGCCAGGACATGCGGGTGGCGCCGGTGCGTGCGCTCGGGCGCATCGGCGTGGTGTTCCAGCAGATGACGCTGGACCTGGACCTGAGCGTCGAGGCGAACCTCGTCTTTCACGCCCGCCTGCACGGCCTCGGCGGCGCGCAGGCGCGGGAACGCATCGCCGATGCGCTCGCCCGCCTCGGGCTGGCAGAGCGCCGCGGCGATCGCGTGCGCGAACTGTCGGGCGGCAACCGGCGCAAGGTGGAGCTCGCCCGTGCGCTGGTGCACCGGCCCTCGGTGCTGCTGATGGACGAGGCCACCGTCGGCCTGGACCCGGCCTCGCGCCGGCACCTGCTCGACGAGGTGCTGGCCCTGCGTGCGCGTGGCGTCGGGGTGCTGTGGGCCTCGCATCTGGTGGACGAGGCCGAGGCCGCCGACCGCGTGCTGGTGCTGCACAAGGGCGAACTGCTCGCCCAGGGCACGCCTGCCGCGCTGGTGGCGGCCTCGGGTTGCACGACCCTGGCGGAAGCCTTCCTGAAGCTGACCGGCAACGGCCAGGTCGCGGACCCTGCGTGAAGCCCCCGGGTGCCGGAATCGAATTTTCCTGCGGGGATTGCCCGCAACTGCAGCAGTGATCGAAGTGGCATCAACAAGACCAACGAGGAGACGACAACGATGACCCCACTGAAGACCCTGGGCCGCGCCGTGGCCACCACCCTGATGCTCGCCCTGCCGGCCGGCGCCGCGCTGGCCAAGGACACCGGCTACATCTTCGTCAGCAGCGAGAACGACAACGCCGTCACCGTGCTCGACGGCAAGAGCTTCCAGGTCGTCAAGGCCATCCCGACCGGCGAGCGTCCGCGCGACATGAAGCTCTCCGCCGACCGCGCGCAGATCTTCGTCATCGCCAGCAACAGCGAGCGGGTGGACGTGATCGACATCGCCAGGCTCGAGGTCGTGCGCAGCATCGACGTCGGCGAAGACCCGGAGATGTTCGATTTCAGCCATGACGGCAGCCGGATCTTCGTCTCCAACGAGGAGGACGCCGCGGTGTCGGTGGTCGATGTCGCCGGAAACAAGGTCGTCGCCCAGATCGAGGTCGGCGAGGAGCCCGAAGGCGTGCTGGTGAGCAAGGATGGCAGCCGGCTCTACGTGACCTCGGAAGTGGCCAACATGGTCCATGTCATCGACACCGCGAACAACCAGATCCTCGCCAACGTGGTGGTCGGCAACCGTCCGCGCCGCTTCGCCGACACGCCCGACGGCAGCGAGGTTTGGGTGACCAACGAGCTCGGCGCCTCGGTGACCGTGCTCGACGCGAAGAGCAACACCATCAAGGAGACCATCCGCTTCGAACCCAAGGGCTTTCGCAGCGATGACGTGACCCCGGTCGGCATCACCATGACGCGCGACGGCAAGACCGCCTACGTGACGCTCGGCCGCGCCAACCACTTCGCGGTGGTCGATGTCGCCACGCGCAAGGTCAAGGACTACGTGCTGGTCGGCAGCCGCGCCTGGGGCGTGACGCTCAATCGCGACGAGTCGATGCTGGTGGTGGTCAATGGCCTGTCGGACGACATCTCCATCGTCGATACCAAGACCAACAAGGTGCTGCGCTCGGTGCCGGTCGGGCGCGTGCCGCACACCGCGGTGATCGACGACTGAGGCGGCGGCGCCGTGGGAGCGGGCTTGCCTGCTCCCACGGCAGCGGCCGATCGCATCCTGAACCGCTCCCCGGAGATGTCCACATGAACCTGCGTGCGCTGCTGCACATCCTGACCGCGGCAACGATGCTGCTCTTCGCGCTGGCGGCGGGGGCGGCCGAGGTGATTCGCTTCGGCTACCTCGAGCTGAACAAGGATGCGCGCTACGACGAGAAGAAGACCTTCTACCGCACCCTATCGCGTCCCTTCGGCCCGCCCTTCGCGGGTGCCGAGGTGGCGCTGCGCGAGGCGCGTTTCGTCGGCCAGGCGCTGGGGGTGAGCTTCGACCTCGTGCGCGCGCGCGGTGCGGACGCTGCGGCGCTGGTGGCCGAACTCGACAAGCTGCACGCCGAGGGCGTGCGCTACTTCCTGATCGACGCGCCGGGCAAGGTGGTCGCCGAGGTCGCCGCCGCCACCCGCGGGCGCGGGCTGCTGCTGTTCAACGTCTCGGCGGCGGACGACGCGCTGCGCCAGGCGCAGTGCCAGGCCCACCTCTATCACACGCTGCCCAACCACGGCATGCAGACCGACG
>JAREIX010000086.1 GCA_029286945.1 Thauera sp.
GTAGATCGAGGGCAGGAAGCCGATCACCGCCAGCCACTGGCTGGAATACATCGAGAAGCCGACCGCCACCCGCCACGGCCCCGCGCTGCCGAGCGTGGCGCGCAGGCGTGCCACCCACTGCGCGCGCGCCGCGCCCGCGCTGCCGCCCGGGGCAGCGGTCGTGGCGCCAGCCGGCGCGCCGGCACCCGCCGCAGCGCGGCGTGCCCGGTCGGACGGCACGCGCCGGAACAGCCACACCGCCACCGCGACCGACACCCCGGCCAGCGCCGCCCACAGCGCCTGCCAGCCGATCGCGCTCATCAGCAACGGACCGCCGGCCAGCACCAGCGAGGTGCCGGTGGCCATGTAGGTGCCCCACAGCCCCAGATGCAGCGCCAGCCGGCTCGGCGGCACGAGCTGGCGGATCAGGCTGGGCACCGGCAGCACGACGAGCAGGAAGCCGAGCCCCTCGAGCGCGCGCAGCGCCAGCAGCTCGGCCGGCTGCGTCGCCCAGGCGCCGGCGAGACTGGCCGAGGCGAGCACGCCCTGGCCGAGCAGCATGCTGCGGCGCAGGCCGAAGCCGTCCGCGGCCAGGCCGATGAAGACGCCGCCGAGCATGCCCGCCATCTGCACCATGGACAGCAGGAAGCCGGCCTCGACCAGGCCGAGGCCGAGCGCATCGCGCAGCACCGGGATCGCCGGCGGGATCTTGCCGATGTGCAGCGCAGCGACCATGCCGGCGATGATCACGATGAAGGCCGGCGGGACGCCGCCGCCCGCCGGCGGGCGGGCGAGCGCGTCTGCGCCCGGAGGGCCCGGGTGGAAGTCACGACTCATTCATGTCCTCTCTTCGCCCACGGCAGGGCAGTGCAATTCAGTCTTCATGCCTGTCCGCGTGTGCGCGCAGCGCGGCGACCAGGCCGAGCAGGTCGGCGCGGAAGTCGGGGTCGGGGCGCAGCGGCGAGGCGATGCGAAAGGCGAGCGGCGCCAGCGCGGCGGGCAGCGCCTCGTCGGCCGGCATCGTCGCGCCCTGCACCAGCACCGGGATCAGGTGCTTGCCGCGCTGCAGCGCGGACTCGACCTCGATCCGCACCATGTCCTCGGGGTCGTCCAGGCGGCGCCGGCCCTGCGCATCGGTGATGCCGAGCCAGCGCGGGCCGATGACGACCAGCACCACCTCGGCGGCGTCGAGCGCGCGCCCGATCACGCTGCGGTAGTCCTCGCCCGGCACCTGCCCGGCGACGTCGAGGAAGATGCGCGCCGGATCGAAGCCGCGGCTGAGCGCGTCATGCAGCCGCCCGACCGTCTCGCGGCTGTCGTCACGGCGGTAGGAGATGAAGATGCCGAGCGAAACCGGCGGCTCGTCGGCGAGTTCGCCGGTCGGCCAGCGCACCAGGCGATGGAGGGCAAAGCCCGCGTAGGCGAGGTGGACCACCAGCCAGGCCAGAAAATAACCCGCCGCCTCCGGCCTGGCGACCGCGAGCAGCGCGAACAGCACCGCCGACGCGGCCGCCAGCCCGACCGCCGCGAAGCCGACGCGGCGCGCGCCCGGCCGGCGCAGGCTGATCATGCGTCCGAACGCGAAGGCCACGCCCGCCACCGCCAGCCCGGCGCCACCCACGATCGCCTGCCCCGCCGCGCCAGCGTAGGGCAACAGCAGCAGCGCCCCGGCGGTGCCGAGCAGGCAGGCCAGCGCCAGCAGCATCGACACCAGCCCCAGCCTGCGCACCGCGGCGAGGCGGTGGAAATCGTCCGCGCTCACCATCTCAGTTCGCCGCCAGCGCCTGCCACAGGCCACCCTTTTCCAGATGCACGCGGCCGGGGGCGGCGCTCGGCACACGCACACCGGCCGGCTCGCGCTCGCTGCGGCGCTCGAACTCGTAGATCAGCGCGCTCGCGTAGTGCGTGGGCGTGAACGGCAGCGCGGCGATCGCGGGCGGCAGGCGCAGGCCGCCGCCGCTCACCCAGGCGCGCGCCTCGGCCTCGGGCGCCGCGCGCGGCGCGGCGGCGAAGTCCTGGTCGGTGACGACGAACACGATCACCCGGTAATGCCCCGGCGGCGCGTTGAAGAGCGCGCGCAGGCGGGCGGCGAAGCTCTTGCCCGCGCCCTCCGGATCCACGCTCCAGCGCTCGGGGGCCGGGTAGGGGCTGGCGTCGGCGTGGATCTGCTCGGCGCGCGAGGCGAGTGCGAAGCCGCCCGGCACGCGGTAGTAGCTGCGCTCGACATAGCCGGCGGCGTCGAAGGCGGCCTCGAGGCGCTGCGCGGCCGCGCCCAGGCGTGCGTCCGCCGCGGGCGCAAGCCAGTCGCGCTCGAGCACCTCGAAGGCCGAATAGCGCGGCGGCGGCCAGGGGAAGTCGGGCAGCGCCGCGACCGCCGGATGGCCGCCGTTGGCGGCCGGTGGTGGCACCGCGGGTGCGGGTGCGGGTGCGGGTGCGGGTGCGGGTGCGGGTGCGGGTGCGGGTGCGGGTGCGGGTGCGGGTGCGGGTGCGGGAGCGGGAGGCGGAGGCGACGCCGGCGCGGGGGCCTCCGGCGGCCCCGCCGCGACCGAAGTATCGTCGGCCGGCGCGCTGCCGACCGGCATCTCCGCCTTCTGGCAGCCCGCCACCGCCGCCAGCAGCAGCACGCACGGCAGCACGCGCGCCGCCCACCCTACGATCCAGTCTCTCATCCCAGCCCCCCTGCGCTGCCCCGGGGCGCGGCCCGCCCCGGTTGATCCAGCGCATAGTATGGCCCGGTTCGCGCGCCATGACTCCGGCGTGAGGCCGCGCACAGGCTTGGTGACGCTCGACGCCGGGAGTACATTGGCGCCCTTCCCGCCCGTACCGACACTCTCGCCTCTCCGGCCCGCGCCATGACCGCCCAGCACCCCGAAATCCTCCCCGGCCAGTCGCTGGAGCTGCTCAAGCAGCTCCACATCCTCACCCGCGACGGCAAGCTCAACCAGGACAGCCGGCGCAAGTTGAAGCAGGTCCACCACCTGTACCAGTTCATCGAGCCGCTGCTCGCCGAGGCACTGGCCGAGCGCCCCGACATCCAGCTCGTCGACCACGGCGCGGGCAAGTCCTACCTCGGCTTCATCCTCCACGACCTGTTCTTCCGGCAGCACGCGCCGGCCGGCCGCATCCACGGCATCGAGACCCGCGACGAGTTGGTGATGAGCTCGCGCCGGCTCGCCGACAAGCTCGGCTTCTCGGCCGGCATGCGCTTTCACAACCTGAGCGTGGCCGACTCGATCAGCTCCGACCGCCTGCCCGCGCGCATCGACATCGTCACCGCGCTGCACGCCTGCAACACCGCCACCGACGACGCCATCCGCTTCGCGCTCAACAAGGGCGCGCGCTTCATCGTGCTCGTGCCCTGCTGCCAGGCCGAGGTCGCCGCCGTGCTGCGCAAGCACAAGCAGCAGGCGCTGCGCCAGCCGGTCGCCGAGCTGTGGCGGCACCCGATCCACACCCGCGAGTTCGGCAGCCACGTCACCAACGTGCTGCGCTGCCTGCAGCTCGAGTCGCACGGCTACCAGGTCAGCGTGACCGAGCTGGTGGGCTGGGAGCACTCGATGAAGAACGAGCTGATCATCGCCCGCTACACGGACCTGCCGCGCCAGCGCCCCGCCGCGCGCCTGGGCGCGCTGCTGGAGACGCTCGGCCTGGAGGAGCTCGCCGGGCGCTTCTTCACCGGCGCACCGGCCGCCGCGGCCTGAGGTCCCGCCCCGCAGGCACTCGCGCTAAACTCGGGAACCGCGCCGGTGCTGCGGGGTCATCAAGACATCGCCTTGTCCGGGCCCTGCGCGTCGTCTTGTCGAGGAGTGAAACAATGGCTGTGCTGCTGCAGATCGACTTTCCCTTCACCGGCCCCTGGGGCGCGGAGATGGCCGCGGGCATGAAGGAGCTTGCCGCCTCGATCGCGCAGGAGCCCGGCCTGCTGTGGAAGATCTGGACCGAGAACCGCGAGGCCGGCGAGGCGGGCGGCATCTACCTGTTCACCGACCGCGCCAGCGCCGAGGCCTACCTGGCCATGCACCGCGCGCGCGTGCTCGGCTTCGGTGTCCCGCAGGTCAATGCCAAGCTGTTCGACGTCAACCAGCCGCTGTCGCAGATCGACCGCGCGCCGCTGCCCTGAGTCCCCGGGCCGGCAGGCCCGCAGCCACCCGGCAGCGCCTCGCGGAACGTCACGAACGGCAACACACTGCTCGCGACGGACATGAACGCCAACCACCAGCCGCTCTCGTTCCTGCTGTCCTCGGCCTTCGCCGAGAAATTCCCGCGCCACCTGGCGGCGGGGTTTCCGCATGTGATGCGCAAGCTGGACGAATACTGGAACGACCCCGACGCCCTCACCGACTACTTCTCGGAGCTGATGGTCTCCCGGCGCCCCGGCCGGCGCGGCTTTCCGCCCGAGGTCGGAGCCGAGATCCTCGCCCTGAGCCTGGCCTACGACCGCATCGGCCCGATCCGCCCGCCGGAGCAGGAGCACGCCGCCGCGGAGGCGCCGGCGAAGGACGTCTGGGATTACGAGCGCGCGGTCGCCGAGCTCGAGCGGCTGAACATCCCGCGCACGTTTGCCGGCTTCGCGCGCGCCGCCGAGGCGGGCGACGAGCACGTCTGCCAGCTCTTCCTGCATGCCCGCTTCGACGTCAATGCGCGCGACCCGCGCGAATGGACGCCGCTGATGATCGCCTCCTTCAATGGCCGCGAGGCGCTCGCGCTCGAGCTCATCAAGCTCGGCGCCAGCGTGCGCGCACAGGACGCCGACGGCTATACGCCGCTGCACTGGGGCAGCTTCAACGGCCACCCGCGGGTGGTGGAGCTGCTGCTGCGCAAGGGCGCCGAGCCCAACGCGGCGAGCCGGGCGAACATCACGGCGCTGCTGCAGGCCGCCGCGCGCGGCCACAGCGCCATCGTCGCGCTGCTGCTGCAGCACCACGCCAAGGTGAACATCACCGCCACCGACGGCTCGACCGCGCTGCTCAAGGCGGTCGCCAACGGCCACTGGCAGATCATCAACATGCTGCTCGACGCCGGCGCATCGACCAACGTGACGATGCACAACGGCATCACGCTCGCCGCGATCGCCGCCCATTCCAGGGACCCGCGCATCCGCGAACGCATCGCGATCGCCGTGCGCATGGAGCGCGCCGGCCACGCCCCGCTGTCGGGCGACGACCCGGTCGGCTGAGCGCGCCGCCAGCCATCCCGGCAGGGGCGCGGGCGGAGCCGCGCGCTCAGATGCTGAACGGCCGCTCGGCGGCGAGCATCTCCGGACTGCGGCCGATCAGCGTCATGCGCGGGGTCTGATCGGCCGGCATGTTGGCGACGATGCGGCGGATCATCGTCGCCCAGTCGCCGTCGAAGCGGCCCTCGTCCCACACCCGCAGCAGCTCCTGGGTGAAGCGGCCGTTGCCGACGCCATCCTGCGACTCCTGGTTGTCCTGGCAGCCGGCCAGCAGCAGCACCGGGGTACGCAGCGGCATGTCGAGCTCGCGCGTCAGCAGGCGCTCGTCCGGGCCGCGCTGCTGGCGGCCGAGCGCGGTGTAGAAGTCGCGATGATTGCGGAAGGTCTTCATCGCCAGCGCCAGCGGCAGCAGGCGGGTACGCACCGCCGGCTGGCCATCCGCGGGCGCCGCCGCGGGCCGGGTGGTGCGCGCGGCGCGCGACACCGTGCCGCTGTGGCAGCTGTCCGAGATCATCACGATGCGCACGTCGTCGGCGAAGCCCGACCACAGTTCGTAGATCTCGTCGTCGATCAGCATGCCGTCGTAGAGGCACAGGGTCTCGTCGGCGCCGTCGTCCTCGTCGGCGTTGAAGTCCGGCACCTGGCTGCCGTGGCCGGCGTAGGTCAGCATGAACACGTCGCCCGCCTTGAGCTTGGCCGCGGCAGCGGCGACCGCCTTCTTCACCGCGTCGCGGGTGGCCTGCTCGTCGAGCAGCACGGTGCGCTTCTCGAAGCCGCGCTCGGCGGCGATGCGCTCCATGTCCTCGGCGTCGAAGTGGCAGCCGGAGAGCTCGGCGTCGTCGCCGTAGTGCGCGGCGTCGATCTTGTTGAGGCCGATGTGCACCGACCAGCCGCAGCGGGCGGGCGCCGCGGCCGGCGCGGCCGCCTTCGCCGCCTTCTTGCCGGTGCCGCGGCTGCGCGGCGCCTGCGTGCGCCCGGCCACCGCCTGGATCGCCTTCTCGAAGCGGTCGGCGACGCGGCCGTAGCCGGGGTTCTTCGGATGCAGCTCGTCATGCCACACGGCCAGCGTGTTGCCCACCGCGCCGCGCGCATCGACGTGGATCGCGCGCGCGCCGAAGCGGGCGACGAGCTGGCGCAGGCGCTCGTTGAAGCGGTCGATCATGTGCGCGGCGATGCCGCGCTGCACCGTGCCGTCCTTGATGCCGCGCGAGAGCATCGGCTTGCCCAGCCACTTGCCGGCGTTGGGGATCACGTAGTCGTAGCCGTGGCAGATCGTCACCACGCCGGGCAGCGCCTCGACGTCGCGCAGCACGCGCTCGTACATCGCCAGCGCGTGGTCGAGCAACTGCTCGAAGCTCGGCAGCACGTGCGCGGCGGGCGACAGCGCGGGGTCGAAGTCACGCAGGTGGGCGCGCAGGTTGCCGCCGCCGAGCGCGTCGTTGCCGCCGGCCGAGAGCAGGAAGATCGAGGCCTTGCTCTCGCCGATCGCGTCGACATACTCGTGGTCCTTGAGCATGTTCTCGAGCGTGTCGCCGGCCGCGTCCAAGCTGCGCACGGCATAGCCCTTGGCGTACAGGTGGTCGATCGTGTCCTCGAGCTTGATCGGGTACTGGAACCAGGAGTCGCCCTCGGACACCAGCACCGGGCCGGAATAGCCGTCGGCGAGCATGCGGTCGAAACGCACCCGGCGGCGCATGCGGGCGATTCCGTTGGCGAAGTTCATCGCCGCCTCGCTGCGCGCGCGCGCCTCGGCGGGGTCGGCCGGCAGCGCGACGGTGTCGGGGTTGAGCGCCAGCTTCGGGTGGAACAGCCCGGAGTGCTCGTCGTCGGCGACGAAGTACATCGCCAGTTCGCTCTCGGGAACCGACAGGTCGGCGAGCTTGCGGTTGAGTTCGGCGGGGGTGATGCGCGTGTCGGACATTGCAGTCTCCTGGTGCGGTTCTGCTGCGGCGGGACACACGCCTGCGCCGCGGCCGCCGGCGCCGGCCGCCGCATGAGGGACGCATCGTGTTCGGATTCAGCATAGGCAGGGCCCTGCGCGCTGTCCACGTGGCGCTGCGCGCCCTGTGCAGCGCGCTCAGGACAGCGCGCGCGCGGCCGCCACGAGCGCGCCGATGCTCGCCTCGAGGGCGTCGAGGCCGACGCCGACCGCCGGATCGTCGGCCGCGCCGGATTCGATCGCCCGCTCGAGCGCGCCGGCGGCCTCCATGATGTCGAGCGCACAGATGAAGCCGGCATTGCTGCGCAGCGTGTGCATGCGGCGGGCGGCCGCATCGCGCTCACCACGCGCAAGGTCGGCACGCGTGTCGGCGACCACGCCGGCATTGTCCTCGATGAACATCTCGAGCAGGCCGAGGAACATCCCGCGATCCTTGCCCAGGCGCTGCATCGCGCGCGCACGGTCGATGCCGGGCAGCGCGGGGAAGTCGTCGGCGGCGGGCGGCGGCGCCTCGGCCGCGGGCGGCCGCGGCCCGATCCAGCGCAGCAGCAGCTGCGTCATCTGCTCGAGATCCATCGGCTTGGGCAGCACGTCGTCGGCACCGGCCGCGCGCGCGGCCGCCTGCTGCGCGTCGCGCACGCCGGCGGTGAAGGCGATCACCGGCAGCGCGGCCAGCCCCAGCTCGCCGCGGATGCGGCGGGTGGCGGCGAGGCCGTCGAGCACCGGCATCTGCACGTCCATCAGCACCGCGTCGAAGGCCTGCGCCCCGCTCCTGAGCAGCTCGAGCGCCTGCTGGCCGTCGGCCGCCAGCGTCGCGCTGGCGCCTTCGAGCGCCAGCGCGCGCTCGACCAGGTCGCGGTTCATCGCGCTGTCGTCGACCACCAGCACGTGCGCGCCGCTCAGACGCGGGCCGGCGGGCGCAGCGGCCGGCGGCGCGACCGCCGTGGCCGCGGCATCGGTGGCGGCCGCGCGCGCCAGCGGCATTTCGAACCAGAAGCAGCTCCCCTGCCCCGGCTGGCTGGCGGCGCCGATCGTGCCACCCATCAGCTCGACCAGGCGCTTGCAGATCGACAGCCCCAGCCCGGTGCCGCCGAAGCGGCGGCCGATGCCGGCATCGGCCTGGGTGAAGGGGGTGAACAGCCGCGCCAGCGCCTCGGCGGCGATGCCGATGCCGGTGTCGCGCACCTCCACGCGCAGGCGCAGCGCGCTGGCGGTGAGCGCGTCGGCGCGCACCCGCAGCGCCACCTCGCCGCGCTCGGTGAACTTGATCGCGTTGCCGACGAGGTTGATCAGGACCTGCTCGATGCGCAGGCCGTCGCCCCGCAGCAGGCCCGGCGGCAGCGCCTGCGGCTCGATGCGCAGCGTCAGGCCCTTGCCGCGCGCGGCCTGCCCCATCAGGCTGTCGACCTTGGCGAGCAGCCCCGCGAGGTCGAAGGGGCGCTCCTCGATGCGCAGCTGGCCGGCCTCGATCTTCGACAGGTCGAGCACGTCGTTGAGGATGGCGAGCAGCGACTGGCCGGCGCTGCGGATGCGCCCGACCATGTCGCGCTGCGCGGGCGCGAGCGGCTGGCGCTCGAGCACCTGCGCGAGGCCGAGCACCGCATTCATCGGCGTGCGGATCTCGTGGCTCATGTGGGCGAGGAACTCGCTCTTGGCGGCGTTGGCCGCGGCCGCCTCCGCCGAGGCCTGGCGCAGGCGCTCCTCCATCTCCATGCGTGCCGAGATGTCCTCGACGATGCCGAGGTAGCGCGGCGCGTCCTCGGAGGCCACCTGCACCGGCGCGAAGGCGAGGCTGACCCACACCGGCGTGCCGTCCGGGCGCAGGTAGCGCTTGTTGAGGCGGTAGCCGGCGATGCGCCCGGCCCTGAGGCGGGCGAGCTGCCTGCGGCTGTCGTCCACATCGTCGGGGTGGGTCAGCTGCACCGGATCGACACCGACCAGGGCCGCCGCCGGGCGGCCGACGATCTCGCCGAAGCGCGCGTTGGCCTCGGTGATCAGCCCGCTCTCGGGGTCGAGCAGCACCACGCCGAGCGGCGCCTGCTCGAAGATCACGCGAAAGCGCGCCTCGGCCGCCTGCTGCGCCTGCAGGGCGCTGAGCGCCTGCTGCTCGCGGTCGCGACGCCACATCAGGTAGCCCGCCGAGTACACCAGCAGCAGGCCCAGGCCCATCACCACGCCCATGCCCCAGGTGAGCGTGCGGATGCCGGCATAGGCCTCGCGCTCGTCGATCTCGGCGAGCATCAGCCAGGGCGTGCCCGCCACCGCGGCGGCATAGGCGAGCACCGGCACGCTGCGATAGTCGCGTCCGCCGGCGAGGATGCCGCGCGCGCCGAGCACCGCGCGCGCGGCGGGCAGGTCGGGGGTGTCGAGCGGACGCGTCACGCTGAGCTCCGGCGCCTCGTCATGGCGCAGCGGGGTCAGGAAGCGCACGCCGCCCTCGTCCCGGCGCACCAGGTAGGTTTCGGCGCTGCGGGTGGGTACCGGCCACGACTCGACCATCGGATAGAGCTCGCTGCGGGCGCTCCAGGTCAGGTAGGCCACGCCGCGCGCCGGCGCACCCACCGGCGCCAGCACGCCGAAGCTCACCCGCCCCTGCGCATCGACGTGGAGGTCGACCAGCTCGACCCGCGGCCGGCGCAGCACGTCGGCGATCAGCGCGGCGTGGGCGGAGAGGTCGGGCGCGCCGAGACTGAGCGCGGGCGCGCCGCCGGCGTCCACCAGCGCGACGCCCTCCCAGCCGCGCAGGCGGGCGAGCTCCTCGATCAGCGCGCGCATGCGCGCCAGCGCCGCCTCGTCGCGCCGGCCGCCGTCCACCCAGCGCTCGAACATGGCCTCGAGCTGCGAATGCCCGGCGAAGTACATCTCGGCATCGACCTTCGCCTCGAGCAGCCAGCTCTCGATCTGCTGGCGCTTCTGCTCGGCGATGACGGCCAGCGTGCGCTGCGTCTCGCGGCGGATCTCCTCGCTCAGCGAGCGGTAGCCGAAGACGCTGACCCCCGCGATCAGCAGGGTGAGCGCGAGCAAGGGGAAGGCGAAGCGCCACAGCGCCCGACGGGTGGGCGAGAGGGCGGCCAAGCGGCCTTGCGTGCGGCTCATGGGCGGACGAGCGGACGCGGCCGCAGCGCGGCGCGCAGGCCGCGGCAGACGATGCGGGGGATCCGGCGCACGGCGGCTCAGCCCCCGCTGGCGGCGAGGAAGAGCGCCGGGTCGACCAGGGTCCGGTTGAGCATCACCGACCAGTGCAGGTGCGGACCGGTCACCCGGCCGCTGGCGCCGACCGCGCCGATGCGCGCGCCGGTGGCGACGACATCGCCCACCTTCACGTCGATGCGGCTGAGGTGGCAGTACATCGTCAACAGGCCGTTGCCGTGGTCCAGCCATACCGTGTGGCCATTGAAGAAGTAGTCGCCGGTGTCGATCACGCGGCCGGCGGCCGGCGCCACCACCGGCGTGCCGGTGGGCGCGGCGATGTCCATGCCGCCGTGCGGCTTCCTCGGCTGCTCGTTGAACACCCGGCGCAGCCCGAAGGAGCCGGAGCGCCGGCCGGGCACCGGCTGCGCCATGCGCAGCGTCGCCGGCGCGCTTGCGCTCCAGGTGGCGATGATCTCGGCGCTGCGGGCGCGCTCGCGTTCGTGGCGGGCGAGATCCGCGGGCGACAGGTCGACCTGGCCCGGCGCCACCTTGAGGCGCTGCTCGGCGTAGCGCGCCGGCGCCACCGCGAAGACCACCCGCTCCGCCGCTGCCCCTTCGCGGCGCACATCGAGCAGGCGCTCGCCCGGC
The DNA here is from genome assembly GCA_029286945.1 of Thauera sp. Lineage (GTDB taxonomy): Bacteria > Pseudomonadota > Gammaproteobacteria > Burkholderiales > Rhodocyclaceae > Thauera. Next base: position 10,872 of record JAREIX010000086.1, read on the forward strand.
TCGGCCTCGAGCGGGATGCCAACCACCGCGGTCCACCCGCCCGGCCGTCCGCTCACCAGCACCGGCACGCCCTCCATGCTCGCCTGCGGCGCCACCAGCGCCGGCCCCAGCTCGATCAGCGCCACGCCACCCGGCACGCTGCGCGCGCGCGGCAGTTCAAGTGCGCCCGCAGGCGGCGCGCCGAGCAGGGCGGCGCAGACGAGCGCCGACGCCGCGACGCAGCGGGACCGGGCCCCGGCACGGGAGAGGAGAGACATCACGACTGGATTCCTGGATCGGTGCCGCGCGACAGATGCGCGGCCAGGCCCAATGATAACGGCTGCGGCGCTCCGTTCGCCCGGCGCCGACAGCGCCCGCCCCCACGACGCCCGCCCCGGGCGTGCGCGCCCACGCCGCCGGGGGTCGACTACGCTAGAATCCGCCACCCCGTTTTTCCCCGGCCCGTGATCCGGGCCCCCACCCCCGGCCCGTCATCCGGGCCGCACAACGATTCGCCGCCATGAGCGGCAGGAGAACACAGCTATGGAAGCCTTTGCCAACGAGGTCGTCGACCTCCTCAACGGCCTGCTCTGGGGCAAGATCCTGATCTGGCTGCTGGTCGGTTGCGGCATCTGGTTCACGCTGCGCCTGCGCTTCATCCAGTTGCGCCAGTTCACCCACACCTTCACCGTGCTGCGCGGCAGCCGCCAGTCCGACGCCTCCGGC
>JAREIX010000328.1 GCA_029286945.1 Thauera sp.
CGACCTCGCGGTCATGCACCCGGACGGCTACGTCAAGATCAAGGACCGCTCCAAGGACGTGATCATCTCGGGCGGCGAGAACATCTCCTCGCTCGAGGTGGAAGAGGTGCTTTACCGCCATCCCGCGGTGATGACCGCAGCCGTGGTCGCCAAGCCCGACGAGAAGTGGGGCGAGGTGCCGGCGGCCTACATCGAGGTCAAGGAGGGCGCCGGCGTCACCGCCGAGGACATCATCGCCCACTGCCGCGAGCACCTGGCACGCTACAAGGTGCCCAAGCACATCGAGTTCTGCGTGCTGCCCAAGACCTCGACCGGCAAGATCCAGAAGTTCGCCCTGCGCGAGATGGCCAAGTCGGCCTCCGCGATCGAGTAAGCCCTCGCGCGGGCGCGGCTGCGAGGCCGCCCGCGCCGCCTGCGGACGCCGCGTCCTGCCGCCCGGCAGGCGCGGCGTTCTGCCTTGCAGGCCGCTACCAGCCCAGGCCCTTGCGCAGCACCAGCAGCACCGCCATGCCGAGGATGAAGGGCAGCCAGGGGTTGCGCCAGCGCAGCGCCACCGCCAGCACCACCAGCCCGGCGGCGAACTTGGGATTGAGCGGCGAAACCTCGCCGCCGTCGATCAGCAGGTCGGGAATCACCAGCGCCGACAGCGCGGCCGCCGGCGCATAGCGCAGCGCGCGCTGCAGCGCAGGCGGCAGGCGCCCCTTCTCGCCGAGCAGGATGAAGCTGCCGCGCGTGCCCACCGTGGTCATCCCCATGAGCGCGAACGCCACCCACAACCAGACGCCCTCGATCATGCGGCCCCCTTGCGCTGCTGCCAGTGCTCGGCGACGAAGCCGGCGGCAATGCCGACCGCGATCCCCGCCACCACGCCCAGGCGCAGCGGCAAGCCGCGCAGCAGCACCGCGCCCAGCCCGCCGGCGAGCGCCGCCACCAGCATCGGCCGCGTGCGCACCATCGGCAGCACCATCACCATCAGCGCGATCGTCACCATGAACTCGAGCGACCAGTCGCGCGGCATGAACTCGGCGCCGAAGATGCCGAAGGCGGTGAACAGCTGCCACACGCACCAGTTGAACGCCGAGGGCGCGATGTAGTAGCCCCAGCGCCAGTGCGGATCCTCGGCCTTCAACAGCTTGTCGACACCGACCGCGAACACGCCATCGACCAGCAGGTAGCTCGACGCCAGCCGGCGGGCGAATGAACTGTCATGAAAAACGGGCGCGATCGCCGCGCTGAAGATGACGAAGCGCAGGTTGAGCGCGAGCGCGGTGAGCATGATCAGCCACAGCGGCGCGCCGGCGGCGATCAGCGGCAGCGCGCCGAGCTGAGCGGTGCCGGCATAGACCAGCAGGTTCATGCCGAGCGCCTCGAGCTCGGTGAGGCCGATCGAGCGCATCGCGATGCCGGTGACCATCGCCCACGGCAAGAGGCCCACCGAGATCGGCAGGAAGTCGCGCAGGCCCTCGCGCGCACCGCGGCGAAATGCGGATTCCATAGGCGCCCCGTGCAAAAAGCCACGAAGCTTACCAGCGATCCCGCCGGCGCGGGCAGGCCTCAGAAGCCCAGCCCCTCGCCCGCCCCGGCCAGGGTCGCGATGCCCAGGCCGAGGAAGATCGCCGCCGCGATGCCGTGCACCAGCTTCACCGGCATGCGCGCCGCGATACGGTCACCGAGCAGCACCGCCGGCACATTGGCGATCATCATGCCGAGCGTGGTGCCGGCCACCACCGCGACCATCGCCTGGTACTGCGCCGCCAGCGCCACCGTGGCGACCTGGGTCTTGTCGCCCATCTCGGCGAGGAAGAAGGCGATCAGCGTCGCCCCGAACACGCCGAAGCGCGGCAGCTTCGCGTCCTCCTCGTCGAGCTTGTCCGGGATCAGCGTCCACACCGCCATCGCGACGAAGGACAGGCCGAGCACCCAGCGCAGCGTCTGCGGCCCCATCAGCGTGGTCAGCCAGGCGCCGACCGCCGCGGCGAAGGCGTGGTTGGCCAGCGTGGCCACCAGGATGCCGAGCACGATCGGCAGCGGGCGACGGAACTTGGCGGCGAGGATGAAGGCGAGCAGCTGCGTCTTGTCGCCGATTTCGGCGAGCGCGACGATGGCGGTGGAGACGAGGAAGGCGTCCATGGGGGCGGGGTCGGAGAGGGCTGAGGCGGCGAGATTGCCGCGGCGCAGCATTCTAACGCCGTGTTGTATTGGTGGGCTGACGGTCGGCTGCTTTCTGCATGGGCGCGACACGTCATTGTCGAGTTGTCTCGAGTTCACAGCTCGCGGCGGGGACGCGCACGGTCTCCTCCTGATCCGGTCTTCATGCCAGGTGCCATCTCCACGTCACGGCTCGCGGCAGGGACGCGCACGGGGTGTTCCTTCCGGCGCTGCACCGCTGCGCGGTGCTTTGCGGAGGGCACGCAAATGAGCGCCTTCGCTGCGCTCGGCTCGGACAGTCCTCGCCACTTCAGGAGCACCCCGCACGCATCCGGGAATCGTGGGTGCAGCTCAATGGAAGTAACCGGTCACTGAGCGGCGTTCTTTGCCCGCCCGCGCCCACGCGGAACAATCCCTCCCACATTCATCAGGGAGGAGCCGGCAGTGACCAGGGCGACA
>JAREIX010000087.1 GCA_029286945.1 Thauera sp.
CTTCCTGTGCTTCGAGGGCTTCGAGAAACTCGCCCACAAGTTCCTGCATTCGAAAGCGGAGGACGAGGCCGAGCACCGCGAGACCCTGCAGGCGGTGGCCGACCCCAACGTCGACCTGGTCGCCTTCGAGAAGGAGAAGATCAAGGGCGCCGTGCGCACCGACTTCATCCTGTCGGCCGAGATCGTGGTGATCACCCTCGGCACCGTGGCCGCGGCCTCGCTCGGCCAGCGCGTGGCGGTGCTGGTGGGCATCTCGCTGCTGATGACGGTGGGCGTGTATGGGCTGGTGGCGGGCATCGTCAAGCTCGACGACCTCGGCCTGCACCTGCAGCGCAGCGCGTCGGCCTTCACCCGCCGTGTCGGCGGCGCCATCCTGGGCTTTGCGCCGTGGCTGATGAAGACGCTGTCGGTGGTCGGCACCGCGGCGATGTTCATGGTCGGCGGCGGCATCCTGCTGCACGGCTGGCCGAGCGCGGCGCACGCGGTGGAGCATTTCGCCGAAGGCTTCGGCGGCGTCGGCGGCGCGCTGATCAACACCGGCGCGGGCGCCGGCGTCGGCATCGTCGCCGGGGCGATCGTGCTCGCCGCGGTGATCCTGGTGCAGAAGCTGCGCGGCGCGAGCTGAGGCGACCGTCCTCAGCCGCCCGGTGGCAGCAAGCCCGCCTTGCGCCGGCGCGACTCCTCCGGCCCGCGGAACACCAGCGGGCGCTCCACCACCGCCGGCTCGCCGCGCTCGGCACGCTCGACCGCCTCAACCACCTTGTGATGTGAGGGCGACTTGTCGCACACCGGGTCGGCCGCCGCCGGGTCGCCGGCGAGCATGAAGGCCTGGCAGCGGCAGCCGCCGAGGTCCTTCTCCTTCTCCGGGCAGCTGCGGCAGGGCTCCTTCATCCAGCCGTCGCCGCGGTAGCGGTTGAAGCCTTCCGACTCGTACCAGATGCGGCGCACGTCCATGTCGCGCACGTTAGGGAAGGCCAGCCCGGGCAGCATGCGCGCGGTGTGGCAGGGCAAGGCGGTGCCGTCGGGAGTGACGGTGAGGAAGACGTTGCCCCAGCCGTTCATGCATTTCTTCGGGCGGGTCTCGTGGTAGTCGGGCACCACGAAGAAGATGCGGATGCGGTCGCCGTAGCGCTGGCGGCGTTCATGGGTGATGCGCTCGGCACGCTCGATCTGCGCGCGCGAGGGCAGCAGCTGGTCGCGGTTCAACATCGCCCACGAGTAGTACTGGCTGTTGGCGAGCTCCAGGTATTCGGCGCCCAGTTCCACCGCCATGTCGATGATGCGGTCGATGTAGTCGATGTTCAGGCGATGGATCACACAGTTCATCACCATCGGCCAGCCCTTGTCCTTGATGGTGGCGGCCACCTTCTGCTTGAGCTCGAAGGTGCGGGTGTGCGAGAGGAAGTCGTTGAGCTCCCTGGTGGAATCCTGGAAGGAGAGCTGGATGTGGTCGAGCCCGGCGTCCTTCAGCGCCCGCGCCCGCGCATCAGAAAAGCCGACGCCTGAGGTCAGCAGGTTGGTGTAGAAGCCGAGCTTGTGCGCCTCGGCGACCAGCACCTCGAGGTCCTCGCGCAGCAGCGGCTCGCCGCCCGAGAAGCCGCACTGCACGCTGCCCGCCGCCCGCGCCTCGCGCAGCACGCGCAGCCAGTCCTCGGTGGCGAGTTCGTCCGGGGTGTGGGCGAAATCGACCGGGTTGTAGCAGAACACGCAGTGCAGCGGACAGCGGTAGGTGAGCTCGGCCAGCAGCCACAGCGGCGGGCCGGGCTGGGGTGGCGTCTGAGGCTTCACCGCTTCGGGGGCGTTCATGCGCTCACCTCACAGGTCGATCCACTGCTGCTTGCGCGCGAGTTCGAGGAAGGCGAGCACGTCGGCTTCCAGCCCGGTGGTGGCGAAGGCCTGCTCGAGGTCGGCGACCACCTCGTCCACGCTGCGCGCGCCGTCGCAACGGCGCAGGATCTCGCCCGCGCTCTGGTTGAGCCTGACCATGCCTTCCGGGTAGAGCAGGACCCAGGCCTGCTGCGCCTCCTCCCACTGCAGGCGGAAGCGCTTCGACACACGCGGGGTGGTATCTAGGCCGATCGTCGCCGTCTCGCTCATCGCGCCACCCCCTTGCGCGGGCCGACGATCGCGACCTCGCACTGGCTCAGCATGATCGCGTCGGCCATCGCCCACAGCACGTCGAGCTTGAACTGCAGGATGTCGAGCGCGCGCTGCTGCATCGCCCGGCTCTGGCTGAAGTACTCGAGCGTGAAGCGCAGGCCATGCTCGACGTCGCGCCGCGCCTGGGTGAGGCGGTTGCGGAAGTACTGTAGGCCGGCGGTGTCCACCCAGGGGTAGTGCGTCGGCCAGGTGTCCAGGCGCTGCTGGTGGATGTGCGGCGCGAACAGCTCGGTGAGGCTGGAGGCCACCGCCTCCTGCCACGGGCGCTGGCGGGCGAAGTTGATGTAGGCGTCGACGGCGAAGCGCGTCGCCGGCGCGACGAAGCGCAGCGAGGTGACGTCGTCGCGGGAGAGCCCGGTCGCCTCGCCCAGCCGGATCCAGGCCTCGATGCCGCCAGGGTCCTTGATGTCGCCGATCTCGAAGCCGTCGTGGTCGAGGATGCGCTGGATCCACTCGCGGCGGATCGCGCGCTCCGGGCAGTTGGACAGGATCGCCGCGTCCTTCACCGGGATCGAGATCTGGTAGTAGAAGCGGTTCGCCACCCAGCCCTGGAGCTGCTCGCGGCTGAGCTTGCCCTCGGCCATCATCACGTGGAAGGGATGATAGATGTGGTAGCTCGTGCCCTTCTCGCGCAGCAAGGCCTCGAACTCGGCCGCGCTCCACGGCGGCAGGTCGCCGGTGCGGGCCACCAGCGCGGCGCTGTGCTCGATGCTGATCTGGTCTATGTAGCTCACAGCGCGATCTCCATGCCGTCGTAGGCGACCTCGATGCCGCGCGCGGCCAGCTCGGCACGCTCGCGGCTGTCCTCGTCGAGGATCGGGTTGGTGTTGTTGATGTGGATCAGCACCTTGCGCGTGGTCGCCGGCAGCTTGTCCAGCCACTCCAGCATGCCGCCGGGGCCGGATTGCGGCAGGTGGCCCATGGCGCGCGAGGTCTTCGCCGAGGCGCCAAGGCGGATCATCTCGTCGTCGGTCCACAAGGTGCCATCGACCAGCACGCAGTCGGCGGCCTGCATGGCTTCCCACACGTGGGGCTCCATCTCGCCCAAGCCGGGGGCGTAGAACAGGCGCTGGCCGCTGGCCGCATCGATGAGCGTGACGCCGATGTTGTCACCCGGCTGCGGGCGGTCGCGGTGCGGCGAGTACGGCGGCGCGTTGCTGGTCAGCGCCAGCGCCTCGAAGCCGAGACCGGGCGCGCCGTCGATGGCGAAGCGCGCCTGCAACTGCAGCTCGCGCCAGGCGATGCCGCTGTAGTGGCCGAGCACGCCGAACACCGGGTTGCCCACCGACAGGTCCTCGCGGACGCAGGCGGTGCACCATACCGGCCACGGCTTGCGGTGCTCGCGCAACATGTAGAGGCCGGTGGTGTGGTCGACTTGGGCGTCGATCAGCACGATCGCCGCGATGGCGGTGTCGCGCAGCGCGCGCGCCGGCTGCAGGGCGGGAAAGCTGCGGATCTGCTGCAGCACGTCGGGCGAGGCGTTGAACAGCACCCAGTTCTCGTCGTCACCGCTGACGGCGACCGAGGACTGGGTGCGGGCCTGGGCGCGGATGCGTCCCTTGCGCAGGCCGTCGCAGTTGGGGCAGTTGCAGTTCCACTGCGGAAAACCGCCACCGGCGGCGGAACCGAGCACGCGGATCTTCATCGGTTCTCCTGGGGCGTGCGCCACACAGGGATGCACGTGGGGGCACGCATGCGAGGCACACGCAAAAAGGGCGACAGGGCGCGGGGACGCGCGCCGCGCCGCCCCGGATCACGCCTCAGCGGTTGGCGATGTACATGGTGATTTCAAAGCCGAAACGCATGTCGCTGGCGGTGGGGGTTTCCCATTTCATGGTCGTCTCCTGTCTTGTCTCGGGGTGGGATCGGCGCCGCTTGCAGGCACCGCCGACCGGTTCGCCGGCCGTGCATGTAAGAGTGACTGGACGAGGAATAATTCGCATCACGAAAGTGCGGAACCGGGCCTCATGAAAATCTTGAGGCCGGCGCGACCTTCCCGCGCGGATGCAGAAGCCCGAGACGCCAGCGGCCGTCGCCTGTCATCATCCGGCCTTCCGTGACAACCACGCTGCCGCCCCGCCCGCCCAATGCGGCGGCGAGCGGCCAGCCATCATGAGAGGTTCGCCGTGCACATCTGGGTCGACGCCGACGCCTGCCCCGTCGTCATCAAGGACATCCTGTTCCGCGCTGCCGAGCGCACTGGCCGTCCGCTGACGCTGGTCGCCAACCAGTACCTGCGCGTGCCCGGCGCCCCGCACATCCGCATGATCCAGGTGCCGGGCGGCTTCGACGAGGCCGACAAATACATCGCCGCCCACGTCCAGGCTGGCGACCTGGTGATCACCGCCGACATCCCGCTCGCCGCCGACGTGGTCGCGCGCGACGCCCACGCCCTGTCGCCCAAGGGCGAGCTGTACGGCAAGGAGAACATCCGCGAACTGCTCGACCTGCGCAACTTCATGGACACCCTGCGCAGCACCGGCGTCGATACCGGCGGGCCGCCGCCCTTCAGTGCTGCCGACCGCCAGGCCTTTGCCAACCGGCTCGATCGGCTGCTGCGCTCGGCGGGGCGGCGCTGAGCGTCGCGCCACGGCCGGGAGCTTCTTGATCAACGTCAACGAGCATTGACTGCATCTCCAACACGCTTGTCGCAGTCCCAGATTCGGGATCATTTCGGGAGCGAGACATGGCGAGGAAGCTTGAAGGCAAGGTGGCCGTCGTGACGGGTGCCAGCAGTGGGATCGGCAAATCGATCGTCGAAGCGTATGCAGAGGAAGGCGCCCGGATCGTGGCGTTCGCGCGCAATCTCGACGCCTTGAAGGCGCTGGAGGCGCGCTGGCCCGGGCAGGTCAAGGCGGTGGCAGGCGACGTGACCCGCGCCGAAGACCTGAAGCGCCTGGTCGATGAGACCGTCCAGCTCCATGGCGGCGTGGATGTCGTCGTGCCGAATGCCGGCATTGCACGCGTGGTGTCCTTCGAGGACAGCACCGCCGAAGCCTTCAATACCCAGTTCTCGGTCAATCTGTTCGGTGCGGCGGAGACCGCGCGGCTGTTCGTGCCGCACATCCGCAAGGGCGGATCGATCCAGTTCATCACTACCTTCCTGACCCAGGTGGGCTTCCCCGGCCTGGCCATCTACAGCGCCAGCAAGGCGGCGCTGAAGTCCCTCTCCCAGACCCTGGCGGCAGAGCTCGCCCCGCAGGGCATCCGGGTCAACTCGATCGCCCCGGGCCCGATCGGGACGCCGCTGTGGGGAACGGTCGGGCTGCCGCCCGAGGTCCTGGGCGCGGTGGCGGAGAAGATCAACGCCCGGCTGATGCCCGGCGCATTCGGCCAGCCGGAGGATATCGCCGAGCTCTCGGTGTTCCTGGCCTCGGACAGCGCGAAGAACATCTACGGTCAGGAGATCGTCGTGGATGGCGGCTACACCATCGGATGAGCCTGCTCTCCGCTTCGGCCCGCCGCCGGCGGGCCGCGTCTTACTGGCAGGTGAGGCGCTGATCGTTGCCGCATCGACGGGTGAGAACCGGTCAGGGTCGCGACCGGGTTGCGGATAGCCGACACGTGGGCTAGAACGGGGGCAAACAAGGGCTGCAAGGGGAAGGCCGGCGGGGCACGGCGAGCCTTCGCGCCCAACGGACAGGGAGCGACGATTGAGGAGCGCTGCCATGTTTGACCGCGACCATTTCATTGAGGACTGCATCACGACCGTCGGCGAGGGCGAAGGCGCGATCGGCGAACTCGTCGCTGCGGCGGTATCCGATGGCTCGCGCGTGTTTGCGGAGCTCGGCGAGCCGACCCGCGCCGGCATTCAGACGCTGTACCGCGCGCCGAACCTCACCATCATCAACTTCGTGTGGGCTCCGTGCATGAGTCTCATGCCTCACGACCACCACATGTTCTCGGTGGTGGGCATCTACGCGGGCCGCGAGGACAACATCTTCTGGCGGCGCACCGCTGCCGGCATCGAGGCCTACGGCGCGAAGTCGCTGAGTGCGGGCGACATCACGACGCTCGCGCGCGACGCGATCCACTCCGTGCTCAACCCGATTGCCAGGATGAGCTGTGCGATCCACGTCTATGGCGGAGACTTCTTCGCGCCGCCCGAGCCCCGCAGCATGTGGGATCAGGAGACGCTCGCCGAGGCGCCATGGGACGTCGAGCGGGCCAAGGCCTCGTTTGCCGACGCCGAGGCCCGCTTCAACGCCTGGCGGGCCGCCGGGACGGTCGCGACCGGACATTAGCGGTCTTTTCCAGGCGTGATCGCGGTCCCCGATCGAGACTCCGCGACGCAGCGAGGAACGGGTCTCGCCACGGCGCCCGCCTCGCATTGAGGACGGGCGCCGGCGCCACGTCAGAGGGTGGTCTATGCTTCGGGCAAGAGTCGCGCCGCCGCCGTCGGCGAAGGCTCGAGTTTCGCGGGAGCCCACATGGACAGGCATTCTCGTCGCTCGCCGGTATTCCTGAATCTGGCGCAGATCCGCTTTCCAGTCGGCGCGATCGCGTCGATCGCGCACCGCGTGGCGGGAGTGCTGCTGTTCATCGCCCTGCCCGTCATCGCGCTGACGCTCGACGTCTCGCTGCGCACCGAGGCGGGGTTCGCCTCGGTGCGCGATCTGCTTTCGTCGCCGTTTTGGCTCATGGCGGGATCCGTGCTGTTGTGGGCGCTCGTGCATCACGTGCTGGCCGGGGTTCGCCACCTGCTGATGGATGTCGGCGTGGGCAGCGGGCTCAAGCAGGCGCGTACCAGTGCGCGCCTGGTCCTGGTCGGCGCGCCCGCGCTCACGCTGCTGTTCTTGGCCTGGGGTCTGTCATGAGGCTTTTCGACGGGCAGCGGGCATGGCTGGTCCAGCGCATCAGCGCCTTGCTGCTGCTGGTGATGATCGTGTTCGGCGTGCTCGCGCTGCCCTTTGCGCCGCCGCTCGATTTCGCCGCGTGGCGCGCCTTCGCCGGTGGCGTGCTGGGCGGGCCGCTGATCGCGCTGCTGTTCGGCGCCCTGTGCGCCCATGCCTGGGTGGGGATGCGAGACATCGTGCTCGACTACATCCAGCCGCGCGGATTGCGGCTGGCGGTGCTGAGCCTGATCGCGGTCGTGCTGTTGGGCGTGCTGGTGCGCGTGCTGCTGAGCCTGGCCACGGTGGCGCTGGTGGCCTGAGGGGCGAAGGGACGGACATGAAACTGAACATCTACCGCTTCGACCCGGAGCGCGGCGACCCGCCGCGCATGCAGGCCTACGAGGTCCAGCCGGAGGCGGGTGACAAGAAGCTGCTCGACCTGCTGATGCGGCTACGCGTGCAGGACGACAGCCTGTCGTTCCGGCGCTCCTGCCGCGAGGGCGTGTGCGGCTCGGACGCGATGAACATCAACGGCCGCAACGGCCTCGCCTGCCTCACCTCGCTCGACGGACTGAAGGAGCCGATCGTGCTGCGTCCGCTGCCCGGCTTCCCGGTGATCCGCGACCTGATCGTGGACATGACGCAGTTCTTCGCCCACTACCACTCGATCAAGCCCTGGCTGATCAACGACGCGCCCCTGCCCGAGCGCGAGCGGCTGCAGAGCCCGACCGAGCGCGAGCGCCTCGACGGGCTGTACGAGTGCATCCTGTGCGCCTGCTGCAGTGCATTCTGTCCGTCCTACTGGTGGAATCCGGACAAGTTCATCGGTCCTTCCGGGCTGCTGCAGGCCTACCGCTTCATCGCCGACAGCCGCGACACCGCCAGCGCCGAGCGGCTCGACTTCCTCGACGACGTCTATCGCCTCTACCGCTGCCGCACGATCATGAACTGCACCGAGGTGTGCCCGAAGGGCCTGAGCCCCTCGCACGCGATCGAGCGCATCCGCCTGGCGCTGCTGCGGCGTTCCTCCTGAGACACGCCGCGCGCGGCGACCCTGCCTTCACCGCGTGCGCGAACGAAAGAGGGCGCTACCGCCCTTTCGCCCTTGCGACCTGGCGCATGATCGTGACCGGCGAGGCGTGCCCCGGTGTCGGCTCCAGATCGAGCACCGCGCGCAGGCGTGTGTCGCTGCCGACGAGGTCGGCCAGCGAAACCCGGTCGAGCGTCGCCAGGAAGGCCTGCAGGGCACTGTCCAGCGCGCCCTTGAGCCGGCAGGCGGGATCCAGCACGCAGTGCGACTGCGTTCCGAAGCACTCGACCAATTCCAGGCTGGGCTCCAGCTGACGGACCACGTCACCGATACCGATCTCGGCCGTCGCACGGGCCAGCTTCAGGCCCCCGCCCTTGCCACGCGCGCCGTCGACGAAGCCCTTCGTCACCAGTTCGGTAACGATCTTCATGAGGTGGCTGCGCGAGATGTCGAAGCGCTCGGCGACCTCCTTGATGGTGACGCGCCGCTCGGGGCAGGCGCCGAGATACATGAGGACCCGAAGCGCGTAGTCGGTGTGCTGAGTGATGTTCATCGCAAGAGGGTTCAGGAAGCTGAGAGCCAGTTGCATGCTAGCACGCAATAGATTCATTTCAGTTGACTCTTTAAAAGAGGAGTTCTAGATTCCTCTTCAAGGACTCACCTCAGGGATCCGCCATGAAGCGTCACACCCGTCTCGCCCACTTGTCCCGCGAGCATCACACCGCGCTGCGTCTCGGCAGGCATCTGCTGGCAGGCGGCGCCCAGGCCGAGCTCGGCGCCGAACTGCCCGCCATCGAAGCCCATTTCGCCGAGGAAGAGCGCGACCTGCTGCCGCTGCTCGAGACCGACCGCCACGCCGCCCACGCCGAACGGCTGCGTGCGGAACACGCACAGCTCAGGCAGCTGCTCGCGATGGCGCTGAGCGGCGCGGAGCAGGCGAAGGCCGGGCAGGCACTGATCGACCATGTGCGGTTCGAGGAGCGCGAACTCTTTCCAGTGCTTGAAACCCTGTTCGAGGAGAGACGGCCATGACCCACGTCGTCACCGAGGCCTGCATCCGCTGCAAGTACACCGATTGCGTGAGCATGTGTCCGGTCGATGCCTTCCGTGAAGGCCCGAACTTCCTCGTGATCGATCCGGAGGAGTGCATCGACTGCACCTTGTGCGTGCCCGAATGCCCGGTGGATGCGATCGTGCCGGAGGATGAGCTCACCGCGGCACAGCGTGAGTACCTTGCGCTCAATGCCACGCTGGCCAAGGTGTGGCCGCGTATCGTCGAGGCGCATCCGGCACTGCCCGATGCAGACGAGTGGGCGAAGGTGGCCCGGAAACGGGAGTGGCTCGAAGGCTCGGGAGCACCTGACACAAGCATTGCCTCCCAGACCTTCCCGCCTGGGTCGTCTCCCGGCCAAACTTCGACGACGCCAGGGTCATGAAGCCGGTTACGGGGGGACCGGCGAATCCAGGTGCAGGCGGGAGGCCCGCGACAGAACGGCCGGAATCGGCAGCGGCACTGGTCTAAGATCCAGCGTGACCTGCGCGCCTGCGCGCCACGCCCTCACCGGCCCTCACCGGCCCTCACCTGCCAGCGCCTGCCCACGCCGATGCCATCCGACGCCCTCCTCTTTCCACCCGCAGCGCCGCTCGAACACGGCATGCTCGAGGTCGGCGACGGCCACCGCCTGTACTACGAGCGCTGCGGCAAGGCCGACGGCCTGCCGCTGCTGTTTCTGCACGGCGGACCGGGCAGCGGCTGCAACGCGCGCCAGCGCCAGCTCTTCGATCCGGCGCGCTTCCACGTCGTGCTCTTCGACCAGCGCGGTTGCGGGCGCAGCACGCCGCGCGCTGGGTGCCATGCCAACACGACGCGCGAGCTGATCGACGACATCGAGCGCCTGCGCGTGCACCTTGGCATCGCGCGCTGGCTGGTGTTCGGCGGTTCGTGGGGGGCGGCGCTGGGCGTGGCCTACTGCAGCGCGTATCCGCGGGCATGTCTGGGCGCCATCCTGCGCGGCAGCTTCCTGACCGGACAGGCCGATCTCGACTGGTTCTTCGGGCCCGAAGGCGCGGCGGCGATCTGCGCCGACGCGTGGTCGCGCTTCTGCGCCGCCCTGCCCCCGGCAGCCGAGGGGCGGGCGCTGGCCGCGCTGTGCGCGAGCCTCGCCGACGGCGCCGAGCCGCGGACGGCGCGCGCGGCCGCCGAAGCCTGGGCGGCGTGGGAAGACGCCCTGATCACGCCCGGACAGGTGCCGTCCCCGCCCCCCGTGCGCGATGTGGCGGCGCAGGCGGCGCTGATCGACAAGTACCGCGTGCAGGCGCATTACCTCGCCCATCGCTGCTTCCTCGGCGAGGAGGCCGTGCTCGAGGCCGCGCAGGGCATGGCGGGCATTCCCACCGCCATCGTCCACGGCCGGCTCGATCTGGTGTGCCGGGCGCGCAACGCGCTGCGCCTGCACGCGGCCCTGCCGGACAGCCGCCTGCAGTGGGTCGAGGGCGCCGGCCACAACCCCTTCGACCCGCCGCTGACCCGGGCACTGATCGGGGCATTGGGACACTTCGCCGAGCACGGCGACTTCGCGCGCTGGCCACCGCCTTGAGCGCGCCGGGCGGCCGCCTCGCCGCGCCGCAATGCACGCTGCAAAGACTCATGATTTTCGCGAGCGCGCGCTCGGGTTTGCCCTGAGGCCGGCGTGCCGGGCCATCGGCGAGAATCGAGGACCCCGACCTATCGCCTCAGGAGCCCGCCCGTGAAGCTGACGCACCGCGCCCGCATCGATGCCCATGTCCTTGACTGCAGGCGCCCGCGCATGCACCTGCTCGCGCGCCTGGTGCGCATCGCGGTCGCGGGAACGCTCGCGGGCATCGCCGGATTCGCCGCCGCACAGGACGGCGCCGCGGCCCGCGAGACCGCCGTCACCCTGAACCCGGTGGTCGTCACCGGCAGCCGGGTGGAAACCGGCAGCTTCGATCTGCCCTTCTCGGTGGATGCGGTGGACATGCGCGCCAACCAGGCCGGCAACCTCGGCGTGAATGCCTCCGAGGCGCTCGCCGGCGTGCCCGGCCTGGTGATCCAGAACCGCCAGAACTACGCCCAGGACCTGCAGATCTCGATCCGCGGCTTCGGCGCGCGCGCCGCCTTCGGCGTGCGCGGCGTCAAGCTCATCGCCGACGGCATTCCCGCCACCAACCCCGACGGCCAGGGCCAGGCGGCAACCTTCAACCTCGACACCGCCGAGCGCATCGAGGTGATGCGCGGGCCCTTCTCCACCGTCTATGGCAACCACGCCGGCGGCGTCATCCAGCTCTTCTCGCGCAAGGGCGAGGGCGAGCCGCGCGTGCGCGCCAGCGTGCTCGGCGGCAGCTGGGGGACGACCAAGTTCGGCCTCGGCGCCGAGGGCGAGAAGGACGGCATCGGCTTCGTGCTCGACGCCTCGCGCTTCGACACCGACGGCTACCGCGACCACAGCAAGACCCGCCGCGACC
>JAREIX010000088.1 GCA_029286945.1 Thauera sp.
AGGCCGCTGCCCCCACCCCGATCACGTCGGAGAGTTGATTAACCCAGGGGGTCAATTCCAGATGTCGTCAGGGGGTTAAATCTTCGTGTCGCTTGACAGTGCGCAAGGTTGCTTACGCCGCCCGCAACGTGATCACGGGCCAGCGCTTGTTCATTGCAAGACGTGCGAGCTTGTGGTCGGGATCGACTGCGATGGGATGCGTGACCGCTTCGAGCAGCGGCGCACGCCGGATCCGTGCGTGGTATCAGGAAACGGTCGAGCAACATGGGCTTGCCGGCCGGCTCTCCAGTATTCGATGCCTTGACGAAGCCTTGCCGAACATCGGAACCGTGCAGTCGGACAAGGGCGAGCAGCTGCTTGCCCTCTGCGAGGCCGCCGTGCGCGAGGATGGCGCGGATGTTCTCATCATCGCCGGCGCCCCGTTGGCGGGGCTGGCACGAAGCATCGCCCACCGGATTCCGGTGCCGGTGGTCGATGGTGTCTCGAGCGCGGTGCGCCATGCCGAGACGCTCGCCGCCCTTGCACCTCGGGCTGCCACGGCGGGAAGTTTCGCGCCTCCACCGATCAAGGATTGGCAGGGCCTTTCTCCCGCGCTTGGGAAATTGATCGGGCGGAAGTGAGGGCGGTCTCCGTCAGCCGCCCGCTCGCCACGGAATGGCCGGCGCCACAAGCCGCGGCGCGCGGCCGTCGCCGACCGTGCCGAAGCGCGGACTGCCCTGTTCCCACTCGGCCTGTGCCTGCGCGATGTCGGCCTTGCTGTGGCCGACGAAGTTCCACCACATCAGCACCGGCTCCGCGAACGGCTCGCCACCCAGGAACAGCAGCCGCGCGCCCGCGGGCAGGGCCAGCTGCAGCTGGCTGCGCCCTCTGCCCAGGTAGGCGAGCTCGTCGGTGGCGATGAGCTCGCCATCGAGGCGCAGCTCACCCACCAGCGGCATCAGCCCGTACTCGAAACCGGGGTCGAGCGCGAGCGTGAGCACGCTCGCCCGGTCGCAGGCGATGTCGATGCCGACCAGCGGGGAATGGATGCGCGCCGGCGCGCTCCGCGCGCCATAGCGGCCGGCGAGCAGGGTCAGCTCGGCGCCGTCTTCGCGCCATTGGGGCAGTTCCGCGTAGTGGTCGAAGGCCGGGGCGCAGTCCTTGTGCGCCGGCGGCAGGGCGATCCAGAGCTGCGCCGCATGCAGGCGCGCGCCCGCGTGCAGGGAGTCCTCGGTGTGGGCGATGCCATGACCCGCGGTCATCAGGTTGACCTGGCCGGGGCGGATGACTTGCTCGTTGCCCAGGCTGTCACGGTGCAGCACCTCGCCTTCGATCAGCCAGGTGAAGGTCTGCAGGCCGATGTGCGGGTGCGCGCCGACGTGCATGCCCTTGCCGGGCTCGAACTGCACCGGGCCGGCATGGTCGAGGAAGCACCACGCGCCGATCATGCGCTGCTGGCGATTGGGGAGGGTGCGGCGGACGAGCATGCCCTCGCCGAGCTCGGCGCTGCGGGGCTGGATGCGGACGATCGGGTTCATGCGGGGTCTCCTCCTTGGGGTGCTGCGGCAGGGTTCAGCGCGCTCCGCCCAGTAGGCGTCTCAACCATGCGCCGATGTCGGCGACCTCGGCCATGCACACGGAGTGGGGCATCGCGTAGGTCCGCCATTCCGGCGCGAGGCCGAGCGCCTGCAGCATCGCCAGCGCCTGCTCGCCGAGTTCGAGCGACACCACGTCGTCGTCGGTTCCGTGCGCAGCGAAGACCGGCAGCTGCCGATTCGCTTCGGCGAGATTGCCGGTGATCAGCCGCGCGCTCGGGATGTAGGTGGACAGCGCGATGACGCCCGCCAGCGGCGCCGGATGGGTGAGCGCGCTCAGGTAGGCGACCGCGCCGCCCTGCGAGAAGCCGGCAAGGATGATGCGCTCGCTCGGGATGCCGCGCGCCGCTTCGCGCTCGATCAGCTGGCGGACGAAGGCGCGCGACTCGAGCAGGCCGGCTTCGTCGATCTGCCGCGCGCCGGGCGTCAGCGAGATGATGTCGTACCAGGCGCGCATCACGTAGCCGCCGTTGCAGGTCACCGGCCTGAATGGCGCGTGCGGGAAGATGAAGCGCAGCGCCAGCCCCGCCGGCAGGCCGAGCTCGGGGACGATCGGCGCGAAGTCGCTGCCGTCGGCGCCCAAGCCGTGCATCCAGATGACCGACCACTGCGGGTTCGGGCCGGTCTCGATCTCGATCGGCGGGGTGTCGGGGGTGAAGGCGGTGTGGTCGGTCATCCTGGTCACGGTGCAGTCGGGTTGCGGGTCGGCGTTTTCCCCAGCCGGTGGGGACAGGGGTGTGGGCGAGCCTGTGGATAAGGGGCGCCGCCCCTTGTTGTCTGCGCCGTTCCGCGGGGTGCTCAAACTTGAGGCAGTATGAGCCTACTCGGGGTCGAGGTGGAGAATCGGCAGGCAGGGCGCCGATCAGGGCGCCCAGTGAAACGACTGCGATGCCGACCATGGTCGTCATGCTCAAGGCCTCATCCAGAATCAGGACTCCGCCGACGGCAGAGGCCGCCGGCACAAGCGCGAGCATCACCGACGCCTGGCAGGCCCGATCTTCTGGTTCGCGTAGCTAGCGCGCCACTCCCGCAGTGGGACGAGCCTGATGAAGAATGGCAGCGCCAACACGCCTGACACGCCGTAACGCATCGCGGCGAGATCGAAGGGGGTGAAGATCGCCGTGCTGCCAAAGCGGGAAACGATGTTGAAACCCGACCAGCAGATCACGGGAATCGAGCCTGCCAGCAGCCCCTTGTGCGTGTCGGAGAACTCAAAGTGACGATTGCCCAATGCGACCTCTTCCCTCGTTTGGCACCATGCCGGCCAGAGGTGCCCATGCATAATCGCCGAAGGCGTTCAGGGCGGCGGACAGGTCCTGGTCCGCTCGCAGCGAGAACGCATCGAAGCCGCAGCGGTGCAGGAAATACAGCTGGTCGCGGAGGATGTCGCCCACCGCGCGCAGTTCGCCGGCAAACTTGAAACGAGCTCTGAGCAGGCGCGCCGTGGAATAGCCCCGACCATCGGTGAAGCTCGGAAAATGGATGGCGACGAGACCGATGTCCGCCAGATAGGGGGCCGCGGCGTCGGGTTCATCATCCGGGCCGAGCAGGATCGCGATGCGCTGCCCTTGCGTCCGCAGCACTTCGGCGTGCGTGCCGTACTGCGCGAGCGGCACGATCTGCCGAGGGCCGGCGGGGGTCAGGTCGATGTCGTCGAGGGCCTCGTGGGACAGCAGATCCCATTCGTCGGCGACGATGCGCCCATCCTTAATGAGCGGCCTCATGGCGTTCTCCATAGACGGTAAGCTTGAAAGGTTCGAGGCCGATGCGTTCGAGCGTGTCGATGAAGCACTCTTCGGCGAGGCGCTCGCGTACATAGGCCTGCAGGATTCGTTCAATGACTTCGGGAATGTCACTGGCAGCGAAGGACGGCCCGATCACGCGCCCGAGGCGGGTGCGCTCGCCTTCGCTGCCGCCGAGCGTCACCTGGTACCACTCCTCACTGTTCTTATCGACGCCGAGGATGCCGATGTGCCCGATGTGGTGATGGCCGCAGGCATTGACGCAGCCGGAGATGTTCAGCTCCAGCGGACCGAGATCGAACAGATAGTCGAGGTCGTCGAAGCGCGCCTGGATCGCGGCGGCAACCGGCAGGGATTTCGCATTGGCCAGCGCGCAGAAGTCACCCCCGGGGCAGCAGACGACGTCGGTCAGCAGGCCGATGTTCGGTGTTGCGAGCCCGTTTCTCCGCGCGCGCTCCCACAGCGCGTAAAGGTCACGCAGCGCGACGCTGGGCAGGATCAGGTTCTGCTCGTGGCTGACGCGGATCTCGCCGCCGCTGAAGCGCTCGGCCAGCTCGGCGACCAGGTCCATCTGGTCGGCCGTCGCATCGCCCGGCGGCACGCCGGTCTTCTTCAGCGACAGGGTGACGATGCCGTGCCCGGGATGCCGATGCGGCGCCACGTTACGCTCGACCCAGCGCGCGAACGGGCGATTCTCGGCGCGAGGCGCAACGAAAGCCAGATCGGTTGCCCGCGCGCCGCCGTACGCAGGTGGCGCAAAGAACGCCTCCATCGTTTCGAAGGTGGATTCCGGGATCAAGCTGCCCGCGCCCTGCGTATGACGCCACTCCGCGTCCACCTCGCGTGCGAAACCCTCGACGCTCAGGTCTTTGACCAGGATCTTGATGCGCGCCTTGTACTTGTTGTCGCGCCGTCCATAGCGGTTATAGACGCGCAGGATCGCCTCGAAGTAGTTCAGCAGCTCGGCGCGTGGCAGGAAGGGCTTGATGCAGTGCCCGACCATCGGCGTGCGACCAACGCCGCCGCCGACGAAGATCTCGAAGCCGGGCTCGCCCTCGTCGCCCAGCCGCGCCCTTGCACCGATGTCGTGGAAACGCACCGCTGCGCGGTCCTCCTCGCCGCCGGCGATGGCGATCTTGAACTTGCGCGGCAGGAACTGGAACTCGGGCGCCAGCGCCGACCACTGGCGGACGATCTCGCATTAGGGGCGCGGATCCACGATCTCGTCGTGCGCAACGCCGGCGAACTGGTCGGTCGTGATGTTGCGGATGCAGTTGCCCGAGGTCTGGATCGCATGCATCTGGACCGTGGCCAGCAGGGCCAGGATGTCCGGCACGTCGGCAAAGCGGACCCAGTTGAACTGCACGTTGCTGCGCGTCGTGAAGTGTCCGTAGCCGCGGTCGCAGGTGCGCGCGATGTGCGCAAGCATGCGCAGTTGCGCGCTCGACAGCGTGCCGTAGGGGATGGCCACGCGCAGCATCGGTGCGTGGCGCTGCAGGTACAGCCCGTTCTGCAGACGAAGCGGGCGGAAGTCGTCGTCGCTGAGCTTGCCGTCCAGATGGCGCTGCATCTGGTCGCGGAACTGGCGGACCCGGTCATGGACCAGGCGCTGATCGGTCTCGTTGTAGCGGTACATGATGTTTGACGATCTAGTTGGAGGGCAGGATGAAGGTGCTCTTCTCGCGCACGACAAGGTCAGAGTCATGCAGCGCCACCGTCTCGAATGCGATCGGCTGCACGCCGGGCGGCATACCCTCGAGCGGAGATGACAGCGTGAGCGTGACGGTGCGGACGCGCCCCGGCTCGACCCCGAACTCGGTGGCTCCCTCGATCCGCAGCCCCGGCAGGCCGCTCACGCCGATGCGGAACTGTCGGGTCGCCTCTTCCATGTTGATGAGCTTGAGGGTGTAGCTGTTCTCGATCCGGCCGTCGGTGGTTTCCTGCATCAGGGCCCCGCGATCACGGTGCACCTCCACCCGCAGCAACACGCGTTCGTTCAGCGTCCACGCACCCAGCGCCGTGAACACGAGCAGCAGGCCGCCATATACGAGGGTCCGTGGCCGCGACCAGCCTGCAGCGGTCTTGGGCTGGCCGGCAAGCTCGCGCTCGCTCGCGAAACGGATCAGGCCGCGCGGCACGCCGATCCTGTCCATGACCTCGTCGCAGCCGTCGATGCACAGGCCACAGTTGATGCACTGGTATTGCAGGCCGTCGCGGATGTCGATGCCGGTCGGACACACCTGCACGCAGATTCCGCAGTCGATGCAGTCGCCCTTGTTGCCGGCCTGGCGCAGGGCCCCACGGGGTTCTCCACGCGTGGCGTCGTAGCTGACGTTAGCCGTATCCGAATCGATCATCACACCCTGGAAGCGCGAGTACGGACACATGTGCTGGCATACGGCCTCGCGCGCCAGCCCCGCCTGTAGATAGGTGAAGGTCGCGTAGAAGAGCAGCCAGAAGGTTTCCCAAGGGCCGGTCTGGAAGCTGGCGATCGCTGGCAGCAGTTCCCGGATCGGTGTGAAGTAGCCGACGAAGGTGATCGCGGTCCACGTGGCCACCAGCGCCCAGATGCCGTGCTTGACTGACTTGATCAGCAGCTTGCGCGCCGACATCGGGCCCTGGTCGAGGCGCAGGCGCGCGAGGTGATCGCCTTCCACCTTGCCTTCGATCCACACGAAGATGGATGTGTAGACCGTCTGCGGACAGGCAAAGCCACAGAACAGGCGGCCCGCGATGGCGGTGGTGAAGAACAGCGCAGTGGCGGCCAGGATGAGCATGAAGGCGAGGAGCAGCGCATCCTGCGGCCACAGGACGAGGTCGAAGAGGTAGAACTTCTCGTCGACGATGTCGAACAGGATCGCCTGCCGCGTGCCAGATTCCGTGGGCCACGGCAACCAGCACGCGCCGTAAAACACGATCTGGGTGAGCCACACCATTGCCCAGCGCAGCGTGTTGAAGCGGCCCTGCACCGCTTTGGCGTGGACTTTTCCCTTCTTGCGATAGAACTCCAGCTTGGCTTCGCGCACCTTGCTGACGGGTGGGTTCATGGATGTACTCCGGCTCTGACGATGGCCGGAAGTACATCACCGCGGTCGGTGCAGGAGCAGATTCAGATCCTACGATTTGGAATAGGTACAGATCTTGAGCGAGGGCTTCGCTGTGCCTGCCGACTATCCATCCGACTGTTCCTGACCACGCAGTTGCAGGCGGCCACAATCACGGCATCGAATCAGGAGTGAAGCATCGTGATCGCCAATACGATGAGTTTGCCCACCACAGGAGGTGAGGCGAGCCCCAATACCGGCAGGGTGCCCGGCAACAAGGGCATCTGGGTCGGAATCTGCTGCGAGTTCGTCGAGTTCCTGGTGCTGTTCATCGTCTACTTCGTCGCCCGCGCGCACTTTCCCGACGCCTTTCACAGCGGGGCGGAGCGGCTCTCGCAGACGGCCGGCGTGGTGATCACCTTGTTGATGGTGAGCAGCAGCTTCTTCATCGCCTGCTCGGTCACGAGCCTGCGTGCCGGGCGCAGGCGCGAATCGATCGCCTGGCTGATCGCGGGCCTGATCGCGGCGCTGGGCTATCCAGTGGCGAAATACCTCGAGATCCAGTGGAACCTCGCGCACGGTATCGATGGCGAGTCGGGGATCTTTTTCACCGTCTATTACTACCTGACCTTCACCCATATGGTGCATGCCTTCTGGGGCATCCTCGGCATTCTCTGGGTCCTGACCCGACACGGGTTCGGGATCTATACCGCCGACGAGCACAGCGGTCTGGAAGCACTCGCCAGCTACTGGCATGCGACCGACATCATCTGGCTGGTCATCTTCCCCTTCTTCTACGTGCTGGCCTGATCATGGAATCCATCGCGCGCAAACCCGCCACGTCACTCCGGCCCCTGGTCCTGACCTGGCTGGCCCTGGTCGGGCTCACCCTCGTCAGCCCGCAACTCGGCAACGGTCTCGGCGGGCAGGAAGCCGTTCAGTTGATCGTCGCCGCAATCATCTGGATCAAGGGCCACCTGGTCGCGCGCCACTTCATCGAGGCGGAACCGGCGCATCCCTTCATCCGCAACGTGCTGCGGTTCTTCATCGCCTTCACGCCGATCGCGATCGTGCTGACGACCTTCTTCGGCGATAGCTTCGCCCGCCTTGCGAGCCTATAGCTGTCGCTTGATCAGCCTGCCCAGCGTCGCCAGTGCCTGATCCTGGCGAGGGGTCGCGGGATGGCCGAAGTTGAGGCGAAGGTAGTTTGAAAACTCCCGCTTCGCGGAAAAGATCGGACCCGGTGCGATGCTGATGCCGTGTGCGAGTGCCTCTTCGTGCACGCGCAGGGTATCGACCTGGGCGGGCAATTCCAGCCACAGGAAATAGCCGCCGTCCGGCCGCGCCAGGCGAATCCCGGCGGGAAAGTGATCCTCGATGCCGGCCAGCAGTTGCGCTTCCTGAGCAGCAAGCTGGCTGCGCAGCTGACGCAGGTGACTGTCGAAGCCACCATGCTTCATGTAATCAGCCAGTGCGATTTGCAGCGGCACGGCTGTGGCCAGGCTCGTCGAGTATTTCTGCCGCTGCACCCTATTCGCGAAACGTCCCGCCGCGACCCACCCCACGCGATACCCCGGGGCAAGACACTTGGAAAACGAGGACACGTGGAGCACCAGTCCGTCCGTATCCATCGCCTTGCTGCACAAGGGCGCCTCTCGTCCGAAATACAACTCGGCGTAGACATCATCCTCGATCAGCGGAACCTGGTGCTCATGCAGCAGTTCCACCAATGCGCGCTTGTTCTCGTCGGAAACTCGGCTGCCTGTCGGGTTGGCGAAATTCAGCATGAACAGGCACGCCCTGACCGGATGATGGCGCAGCGCGTCGGCCAATGCATCCAGGCTCACGCCTTCGCGTGGGTGGCTCGGGATCTCGATGACCTTGAGTCCCAGGCGTTCGCTGGCCTGCAGCCCCGCATAGAAGGTGGGTGACTCGATGGCGATCAGGTCGCCGGGTTGGGTCAGGGCCTGCAGGCAGAGGTTGAGCCCTTCCATCGCGCCCGACGTGATGACGATCTCGTGCGGCGAAACCGAGGCGCCATCGGCCAGGTAACGGAGCGCAAGTTGTCGGCGCAGTTCCTCATTGCCCGGCGGCAGATCGGTCACCGTAGCCACGGGATCCAGGTGGCGTGCGGCTGAAGCAAGGAGGCGCCCGAGCTTGTCGAGCGGATAGAGCCGTGCATCCGGAAAACTCGACCCCAACGGAACGATGGCGGGGTCCCGCACGCTGTCGAGGATCTGGAAGATGAAGTCGCTGACTTCGAGCGCCGTCGAGCCGCCCACTGGATGGGTCATTGCCGGCTCCGCCAACTTGCTACCAAGCCTCGCACGCACGAAGTAGCCGGATCTCGGCCGCGCCTCGATCAGGCCTCGACTTTCGAGCAGGTGGTAGGCCTGAGTGACCGTGATTGGGCTGACTCGATGCGTCTTGCTCGCCTGGCGGACGGACAGAAGCCTTTCTCCCGGGCGCAAGACACCTTCTGCGATCAGTCTTGCGGTCCGGTCAGCAAAATCGTGGTACAGGGTCATGGCTCATCTTAGCGGCAAAGCTGAGACACACGCGCAGCATGATCGGCATTCGTAACAAGAAGAGGGTTCGAACGCCTGGCCCCCGGAGTGCGGTGAGTGCGGCGTGAATTGTTGCGCACTGGCAGTCCGTTGCCAAAGGCATGCGGAGGCATTGCCGCTATCATGCGCACTGTGCCGCAGGGCGCAGGCATTTCCCAACCTCCAGCCGTCTTTCCGCCTGCAGCGCACTCGACGATCTCAAGCAGTTCGCGTCGGCCGTACCCTGGCCCGCGCACCATTTCCGGATGGCGCAGACCCCCCAGTCCCTACAGCCCAAGTGCCTGATCTTCGACCTCGAAACCGTCCCGCAAGCGGAGGGTGAGCGGCCGCGGATCATCAAGATCGGTGCCCTGCGCCCGGACACCGGCGACACGCTCGAGCTCGACACGGGTGTCCGGCTCGATGCCGCGCTCGCGCGCCTCGAGGCGATGTGCGCCGGAGCGAGCTTCGTGCTCGGGCACAACGTGCTGGCCCACGACCTGCCGGTGCTGCGCGCGCTTGCGCCGAATTCGCCGCTGCTGCAGCTGCCGGCGATCGACACGCTGCACCTGTCGCCGCTGGCCTTTCCGCAGAACCCCTATCACCGGCTGATCAAGGACTACAAGCTGATCCGCGACAGCCTGAACTCGCCGCTGTCGGATTGCCGCTCGACGCTGACCCTGTTCGCCGACCAGCAGCTCGCCTTCGACCGGCTGTTCGAGGCGAACGCCGACGAACTGCTGTGCTACCAGGCCTTGATCGCGCCGCGCACCGGGCCGGGACTGGGCAACTTCATGCTCTCGCTGACCCGGCGCATGCCGCTGTCGATCGACGAGGTCGCGGACCGTCTGCCGGCCTTGCTGGCGGAGACCGATCCGGGGCTAGCGCGCGAACTGAAGGTGTGCCGCACCCGCCTGGCGAGCCTGGTCGCCGAGGACCTGCGCACGCCCGCTCTGCATTGGCCGCTCGCCTACGTGCTTGCCTGGCTGCGGGTGTCGGGCGGCAATTCGGTGCTCGCGCCCTGGGTGCGCCATCAGTTTCCGGAGGTCGGCCGGCTGATCGCCGAGCTGCGCGACCGCCCCTGCGAGGATCCCGCCTGCAGCTACTGCCGCACGACGCACGATCCCCGGCAGGAACTGAAGCGCTACTTCGGCTTCGATGATTTCCGCCACGAGGCGGACGGCGGCAGCATGCAGCACGACATCGTGCTGGCCGGCATGCGCGGCGAGTCGGTGCTGGCGGTGCTCGCCACCGGGGGCGGCAAGTCGATCTGCTATCAGCTGCCGGCGCTCAACCGCTACCACCGCAATGGCAGCCTCACGGTGATCATCTCGCCCCTGCAGTCGCTGATGAAGGATCAGGTGGACGGCCTGCTCGCGCGCAACGTCCAGTGCGCCGCCGCCCTGAACGGCCTGCTGACGATGCCCGAGCGCGCCGACGTGCTGGAGAAGATCCAGCTGGGCGACGTCGGCATGCTGCTGGTGTCGCCCGAGCAGTTCCGCAACAAGGCCTTCCGCAAGGCGATCGCCAACCGCCAGATCGGCGCCTGGATCTTCGACGAGGCGCACTGCCTGTCGAAGTGGGGCAATGACTTCCGGCCCGACTACCTGTACGCGGCGCGCTTCATCCGCGAGTTCTCGGGCGCGGGCACGCTGGCGCCGATCGGCTGCTTCACCGCCACCGCCAAGCAGGACGTGCTGGACGACATCCGCAAGCATTTCCTCGACGAGCTGGGCGTGCGCTTCGCGTCCTTCATCGGCACGCCCGAGCGGCCGAACCTGCATTTCGAGGTCTTCCCGGTGAGCGCGGGGGAGAAGTTCGCGCGCACCCACGCCCTGCTGGCCGAGGAACTCGGCGACCGCGCGGGCGGCGCGGTGGTCTTCGTCGCCAGCCGCAGGAAGGCGGAGGAGCTGGCCGATTTCCTCATCGGTCAGAACTGGACCTGCAAGCACTTCCACGCCGGGCTGCAGCCGCACGAGAAGAAGGACATCCAGGACGACTTCATCGGCGGCGAGCTGCGCGTGATCGTCGCCACCAACGCCTTCGGCATGGGCGTGGACAAGCCGGACGTGCGCCTGGTGATCCATGCCGACATTCCCGGCTCGCTGGAGAACTACCTGCAGGAAGCCGGCCGCGCCGGGCGCGACCAGGACGACGCGCGCTGCGTGCTGCTCTACGACCCGCAGGACATCGAGACCCAGTTCGGGCTCGGCGAGCGCTCGCGGCTGAGCTACAAGGACATCCAGCAGATCCTCAAGAAACTGCGTTTCGAGGCCTCGCGACGCAAGGGCGGGCAGGTGGTGATCACGGCCGGTGAGATCCTCCAGGACGAGGCGGTGCAGACCAGCTTCGAGGCGGACGACCGCGACGCCGAGACCAAGGTCGTCACCGCGATCGCCTGGCT